>JBKEAH010000217.1:0-7203 GCA_047972065.1 Desertimonas sp. | reverse complement strand
AAGATGAACTTCGTCTTCCACGAGTCCATGTACTCCGCCTTGCCGACGAAGCTGATGTTGCGCGGCAAGGTCATCATCAGGAACATCGAATCGAGGAACGAGATGTGGTTCGGGCACAGGATCGCCGGACCATCGTCGGGCAATCGGTCGTAACCAGTCCGTTCGATCTTCCACAGGGCCCGCGTCAGCGGGCCCATCGTGGCGCGCGTCCTCGACTGCGCCTTGCCGGCTCCCGGGCGGTGGGCCATGGCGCCGATCTTAGGTGACATGTGTGACACCGTGAAGCGTCGGACGTGTCCGGTCGATGAACAATTCGTCCACCGAGAGACGGGCGTTCTCAGAGCACGACGCCGAGCAGGCCGGCGCACGGGCCGACGTCGACGCCGCGGGCGGCGGCGCGATCGATGATCGCCATCGCCTCGGGTGTGTCGAGATCGTCGTCCAGCCGGTCACGCACGGCATCGAGCACCGCGGTGTCGACGCCACCACCACGGCTGGAGCGCCACGCCGTCAGCCGCGTCAGCGCCCGCGGCATCAGCTCGTCGTCCCATGACCATTCGGTGCGGTAGTGGTGCTCGATGATGCCGAGCCGGATCGCCATCGGATCCCACTCGCGGCGCAGCGCGTCGACGAAGACGAGGTTGCCCAAGCTCTTGGACATCTTCTCGCCGTCCTTGCTGATCAGCGCGGTGTGCATCCAGTGCCGCACGAACGGCTCCCCGGTCGCCGCCTCGGACTGCGCTCGCTCGCACTCGTGATGCGGGAAGATCAGGTCGGCACCCCCGCCGTGCAGATCGATCGTCGTGCCGAGCTCGCGCAGCGCCAGCGCGCTGCACTCGATGTGCCATCCGGGCCGTCCCGGACCCCACAGGGTGTCCCACGCCGGCTCGTCGGCGGCGGACGGCTGCCACAGCACGAAATCGAGCGGGTGGCGCTTGTCCGGGTTGTCGACATCCCCGCCGCGCTGGCGGGCGAGGTCGAGCATCTCGGCCTCGGTGTAGTTGCTGACGGAACCGAACGAGTCGAACCTCGACACGTCGAAGTACACGGCGCCGCCGGCCTGGTAGGCGAAGCCGCGGTCGAGGACCATCCCGATGAACCCGCGGATGTCGGGGATCGCCGAGGACGCACGCGGCGTGGCCGCCACCGGGAGGGCGTTGAGCGCCACCATGTCGGCCTCGAAACGGGCCTCCTCACCGGCCGCGAGATCGAGGTAGTGGATGCCGAGCTCACGGGCCTTGGCGAAGAGTGGGTCGTCGACATCGGTGACGTTGCGCACACACGTCACCGTGTGCCCACGGTCGATCAGCCGACGCTGGAGGACGTCATAGGCGAGAAAGGTGGCGGCGTGGCCGAGATGGGTGGCGTCGTACGGGGTGATCCCGCACGTGTACATCAGCACCTGCTCACCGGGCTCGAACGGCACGACCGCACGGCGGGCGGTGTCGTACAGACGCATCGGCGCGGACGGGGTCATCGTTGCGGGTCTACCCGCTCAAGCGTCCGACGCGTCGCCGGCGGCCGCGACGGACTGCGGGGCGCGGGGGTCCCGCTTGATGCCCGTCAGCTTGGGCGCCACGCGGGTCTTGTAGCGGACGTTGAGCTGCAACAGCACCGCCGTGAACGCCTCGATGGCGGTCGCGTTCGACAGCTCGCCGGCATCGAGGGGCCGACACCCCGGGATCTGGGCGACGATCTCGCTGACGGTGGCCACGGCGGCGGCATCGTCACCGCAGATCAGCACGTCCGAGTCGATGGGCTCGCCGAGATGGCCGAGCTCCTTGGCCGGCAGGTGGTGGAACGCGGCCACCACGCGGCACTCGGGCATCGCCGCCTGGACGTGGGCGGCGACGCTGCCTCGCGGCGGGACGAGCGGCTGGAACTCGTGGCCGACCCGCACCAGCGCGTTGGCCATGCTGACCACGACCTTGCCCCGCAGCGCGGCGGCGTGTTCTTGCGCCGTCGTCGCCGCCGAGTCCCACGGCGTGGCGATGACGACCAGGTCGCAGCCGGCGGCCGCGGCGTTGTCGCCCGCCTGCAGCTTCCCCTCGATCTGCGGGAACTGCTCGACCAGCGCGTCCACCGACTCCATGGCCCGGTACTTCGATCGCGACCCAATCACGACGTCGTAGCCGATGCTGGCGAGCCGGGCGCCGAGCCCGCTACCGGCCGGGCCGGTTCCGCCGAGGATGCCGATGCGCATGGCCGATCAGCCTTGCACAGACCCCGCGCCGGGCCGCGATCGCCCGGCCCGGCATCGGACGGTCACCGACGGTCGCGCTGGGGGGCGATGACACCCCAACCGCGACGACGAAGTTCGGCCGCCAGGACGTCGGCGGGGAAGCCCGCCAACGGGCCGGGGTCGGTCGCCGCCGACGCCGTCGCGGCGTCGCGCCGGGCCCGCCCCCCGTCGCGGTCATCGTCATCGTGGTCATCGTGGTCATCGTCGTCGGTGGCGGTCAGCCGGTCGATCAGCGCCGACGCCTCGATCTTGGTGAACTTGCCGCGCCCCTGCTTGGCCGTCAGGCCGTAGGCCCGCCGGGCGTCACCCCAGTCGGCGTGCCCGGCCTTGCGCAGCAGCGACTCGAGGTAGCCGATCTGTCGGTCGGTGGCGGGTGGTCCGCCGCTGCTCCCGAAGCCGGTGCTCATGACCAGAGGTTCGCGCGACGGCGAGTACGTTCCGACGCATGGGTCTGCTCGACGGCAAGAAGATCGTGGTCACCGGTGTGCTCACCGACGCCTCCCTGGCGTTCGCCGTGGCGAAGCTGGCCCAGGCTGAGGGGGCCGACATCGTGCTCACCGGCGCCGGGCGCGGCCTGAGCTTGACCAAGCGCACGGCCCGCAAGCTGGTCGGAGACGTCGACGTGTTCGAACTCGACGTCACCGTGCCCGGACACATCGACGATGTGCGGACGGCGGTCGGCGCGCGCTGGGACCGCGTCGACGGCGTGTTGCACGCCATCGGCTTCGCTCCCCAATCGCTGCTGGGCGGCGACTTCATGGACGGCGATTGGGATGACGTGTCGACCGCCCTGCACATCTCGACCTACTCGTACAAGGCGCTCGCCGATGCTTTCGTGCCGTTGATGACCGAAGGCGGGTCCTTCGTCGGGTTGGACTTCGACAACCAGGTGGCGTGGCCGGCCTACAACTGGATGGGCGTGGCGAAGTCGGCGCTGCAGAGCGTCAACCGCTACCTGGCCAAGACGCTGGGGCCGCGTGACATCCGGTTCAACCTGGTCGCCGCCGGCCCCGTCAAGACGATGGCTGCCAAGTCGATCCCCGGGTTTGCGGCGTTCGAGGACGCCTGGGACGGCCGGGCGCCGCTGGGGTGGGACGTCGCCGACCCCGAGCCCGTCGCCAAGGCCGTCGTCGCCTTGCTGTCGGACTGGTTCCCCGCCACGACCGGTGAGATCGTCCACGTCGACGGCGGTTTCCACGCCACAGGTATCTAGCGGCTCGTCCGGTCGGCGCAGCCGTCGACTCTCGCTCGCCCGCCGTTAGGTTCGATCGCCGTGAACCGCCTCGGCGCCGAGACCTCTCCGTACCTGCGACAGCACCGCGACAACCCCGTCGACTGGCACGCGTGGGGGCCCGACGCGTTCGCCGCGGCCCGCCGGCGCGACGTGCCGATCCATCTGTCGGTGGGCTACTCGGCCTGCCACTGGTGCCACGTGATGGCCCATGAGTGCTTCGAGGATCCCGAGGTGGCGGCGGTGATGAACGAGCACTACGTCAACATCAAGGTCGACCGCGAGGAGCGTCCCGACGTCGATCAGGTGTACATGGACGCCGTCCAGGCGATGACCGGTCGTGGCGGTTGGCCGATGACGGCGTTCCTCACCCCCGAGGGTGACCCGTTCTACGGGGGGACCTACTTCCCCAAGCCCAACTTCCTCCAGTTGCTCGGGGCGATCGACAACGCCTGGCGGACCAAGCGCGACGACGTCACCAAGAACACCGCCGCACTGCGCGAGGCGATCTCGCGCACGGCCCGCCTCAAACCCGTCGACACCCTGCCCGGCGCCGATCAGCTCACCCAGGGAATCCAGACGCTGGCCAACGGGTTCGACCGCGAGTGGGGAGGGTTCGGGCAGGCGCCGAAGTTCCCGTCCACGATGAGCCTCGACCTGATGATGCGCTGGTTCCTTCGCGGTGGCGACCAGGCCGCCCGCCAGATCGTGACGACGACGCTCGATGCGATGGCGTCGGGCGGGATGTACGACCACATCGGCGGCGGATTCGCCCGCTACTCGGTCGACCGCGAGTGGCTGGTCCCCCACTTCGAGAAGATGCTCTACGACCAGGCGTTGCTCACCCGTGCGTACACCCACGCCGCGGTGACCTTCGACGACGACCGCTACCGCCAGATCGTGACCGAGATCGTCGGCTACGTCGTGCGCGATCTGCGCCAGGACGGCGGCGGGTTCTCCTCCGCCGAGGACGCCGACTCGCCCGGGCCCGACGGACACGGACACGAGGGCCTGTTCCACACCTGGACCCCCGCCGAGGTGGGCGACGCGTTGGGCGACGATGCCGACGTCGCACTGGCCCATTGGGGCATCACCGACGCCGGCAACTTCGAGGGTCGCTCGATCCCCAACCGGATGCACGCCCGCGGCGACTGGGCGCGCGACGAGCGGGTCGAGTCGTTGCGCCAACGGCTGTTCGCCGCCCGCGAGCAGCGGGCCCGACCGGGCCTGGATGACAAGGTGCTGACCGAGTGGAACGCGTTGATGATCGGCGCGCTGGCCGAGGCCGGTCGACTGCTCGGCGAACCGGCGTGGATCGACGCCGCCGTCGCCGCCGCCGACTTCTTGCTCCGCGAGTTGCGACGGCCCGACGGCCGCTGGCACCGGTCCTGGCACGCCGATGGCGATCCCCCGGCCCGGCACGGCGCGCTGGCCGCCGACCACGCCGCGCTGATCGAGGCGTTCGTCCATCTGGCCGAGGCCACCGGCGAGGCCCGCTGGGTCGCCGAGGCCCGCACGACCGCCGACACGTTGCTCGATCACTTCTGGGATGTCGATCTCGGTGGCGTCTTCACCACCGCCGACGACGGCGAGGCGTTGGTGGCTCGGCAGAAGGACGTGTTCGACAACGCCACACCGGCGGCCAACTCGATGGCCGCGCTCGGTCTCTATCGGGTGGCGGCGCTGACCGGGGAGATGCGTTACGCCCACCAAGCCGATCGCATCCTGCAACTCGTCGGCGGGGTGATGGACAAGGCGCCGGCCGGGTTCGCGCACGCACTGGCGGCGGTCGACTGGCGCATCGACGGCCCCACTGAGATCGCCGTCGTGGGCGACCGTGCGGAGCTGCGCGCCGTCGTCGACGAGGCCTGGCGGCCCAACGCCGTGATCGCCTGGGGCGAACCGTTCGACTCACCGTTGTGGGACGGCCGCCGCGACGGCCACGCCTATGTCTGTCGCAACTTCGCGTGCCAGGCCTCTCAGGACAGCCCCGAGGGGCTCCGCGCCCAACTCGCGTCGCGTTGACCCAGCCGGCCGCTCAGGACCCCGCCGAGGTGGAGCCCACCTCCGGGGCCACGAGCAGGCCGTCGAGGAATACCCGCTCGGCATAGTCGCTGAGATCGCCGATGTCATGTCCCTCGTCCTTGCGCCAGCGCGGGCTCGACCCGATCGCATCGCGCATCCATCGATAGAGCACCACGGGGTCGACATCGCGGCGCAGACGCCCCTGGTCCATCGCCTCTTCGATCGCCCGCACCCAGATCTCCCGGATCGACAGGTGCATGTCGTAGAAGCGCGAGATGTGGGGCAGGGTGACGAGGTAGTCGAAGTCGTGACGGTAGATCGACAGCGCCGCCGGGTCGCTGTCGACGACGCTGACGAAGCTCCGCAGGATTGACCGCAACCGGTCGATGGGGTCGACGTTCGTCGACGCGATGGCTTCGAACCGGGTCAACAGCCCGTCGAGGAACTGCTGGAGGATCTCGTCGACCAACGCTTCCTTGCTTCGGAAGTGGCTGTACAGGCTGCTGGGCAGGATGCCGGCGGCCTCGGCGAGGTCGCGCACCGACGTCGCCTGGGTACCCCGCTCGGCGAACATCGAGCGGGCCAGGTCGAGGATCTCGGTGCGTCGGCTCATGACTGGTCCTTGGTCGGCGGGTCGGACCCGGCGCGGCGGGCCCTGATCGCCAGTATTGCCCGGCGACGAACGGACCGACGTCGGCCGGTCCATCGGGTCCGGGTGCGACCGCGTCGTCCCGGTTGACATCGCGGCGTGCCAACTGTCATAGTCTCGCCAGGCGAGCGATCGTTCGTTCGCCTTTGAGTGGGGGGTTCTCGGGGAGGACCGACTCGCGGGCGTCCTGGGGAGGGGGAACATGGCCGAGACTGCCAAACACGAGTCAGCGACGACGACACCGTTGCTGCGGGTCGAGGACCTGCGGACCTACTTCGACACACCGCGCGGGATGGTGCGTGCCGTCGACGGTGTCAGCTTCGACCTCGACCGCGGCACCACGCTGGGGATCGTCGGCGAGTCGGGTTCGGGAAAGTCGGTGCTTGCCCGGTCGATCATGAACCTGCTCCCCGGCTCGGCGATCGTGCCCGACAACGCGCAGATCACCTACGACGGCCGCGACGTCCGCCACCTGTCGCGCGAGGAATCCCGTCACTTCTGGGGCACCGAGATCGCGATGGTCTTCCAGGACCCGATGACCTCGCTCAACCCGGTTCGTCGCATCGAAGCCCAGATGACCGAATCTCTGCGCTTCCATCTCCGGCTGGGCCGGCGCGAAGCCCGGCGCCGGGCGGTCGAGCTGCTCGACCAGGTCGGCATCCCCGCCCCCAAGCGACGGCTCAAGCAGTACCCACACGAGCTGTCGGGTGGGATGCGTCAACGCATCACCATCGCCCTCGCGCTGGCCTGCGAGCCGCGGCTGTTGATCGCCGATGAACCGACGACGGCGCTCGATGTCACCGTCCAAGCTCAGATCCTCGACCTGCTCGCCGAGCTGCGCGACGACCGGAACATGGCGATGCTGTTCATCACCCACGACCTCGGTGTGGTCGGCAACCAGGCCGACCGGGTAGCGGTGATGTACGGCGGCCAGATGGTCGAGATGGCCGACAGCCAGACCCTGTTCACCCAGATGGCCCACCCCTACACCGAGGCCCTGTTCCGCTCGATCCCCCGGCTCGACACCCCGCGCGACGAGCCGCTCGAAGCGATCGA
>JBKEAH010000313.1:0-11944 GCA_047972065.1 Desertimonas sp. | reverse complement strand
ACGCGTCGGAGTCCCCGGCGCGCGCCGCGTCGAGGTGGCCTGCGATCTGTTGATCTACCGCGTCGCCGTTCCGGTCCACTCGGTGTCCCGCCTACCTCCCTGTGCTGGACACGAGAACGGTAACGGGCCCGTCAGGATTCCGGCTGCGAGGTGGCGAGGTGACGCAACAGCGCCGTCATCGCCGGCTCCGCCCGCTCGATCGCCGCCGCCCACCCGAACCAGTGCACGTCCTGGCTCTCCTCGGGTGGTGGCGCCGGGTCGGCGTCACCACCGAAGAAGAGGAAGCGCAGATCCAGATGCGTGTGCCCACGCCCCCCGTCGTGGACGTCGACGTGGGCCAGTCGCTCGGGCCGCGGCCCGGCGGCCACCACCGACAATCCGGTCTCCTCGACCGCCTCGCGCGCCGCGGCGTCCCACGGTGTCTCGCCGGGGTCGACGTGACCGCCGGGTTGGACCCAGATGCCGAGCCGGCGGTGCTTGAGCAGCACGATGCCACGCCGCCCGACGATCAGCGCCGAACCGGTGACGTGGACCGGGTCGGCGGCGATGTCGAAGGGTGCCGTCAGACGATCGAGCTCGGTGAGGGTTCGCTCGATGCTCGACCGCTCTCGCTCGTCGATCGGCCGGCGAGCCCGCAGCTCGGCGATCACGGTCGCCACCGCCGTGCCGGCGGTCGGCACCGGCCGGCGACGGGCGTTCACGACCCCGCCAACGGTCGCCGAGGCAGCTGGGACACGGGCGAAGTGTACGGATGGTCGCGCCGCGGTTCCCTGGGTGAGCCCGGATGACCCATCATGGGCCGGTGAAAGTCGGCACCATCGACGGGCGCGCCGTCCTGATCGTCGAGCATGGCGCGGTGGACATCGCCACCGCGTCGGCCGGCGAGTTCGGGCCATCGGCACGATCGCTGTACGAGCGTTGGGATGACTTCGTGGAGGCGGCACCGTCCCTCGAAGCCGATCCCGTCGCCTTCCACGACCACCAGCTCGGTCCGCCATCGCCCGAACCACGCCAGGTGTTCGCGATCGGGCTCAACTACCAGGCGCACGCCGATGAGACCGGCCAGCAGGTGCCGGCGATCCCGGCGACCTTCACCAAGTTCCCATCCTGTCTGACCGGCCCGGCGGGTGACATCGCCCTACCAGCCGAGACCGTGGACTGGGAGGTCGAGCTGGTCGTGATCATCGGCCGCGGCGCGCATCACGTCGACGAGTCGGCGGCGTGGTCACACGTCGCCGGGGTCACCGTTGGCCAGGACCTGTCCGAACGGGTGACCCAACGGGCCGCCGGTGGCCAGTTCGGTCTGGGGAAGTCGTTCCCCGGTTTCGGTCCGACCGGCCCGTGGCTGGTCACCATCGACGAGCTGGATGATCCCGACGACCTCGCACTCGGATGCGCCGTGGACGGCGAGGTCGTCCAGGACTCGCGCACCAGCGATCTGATCGTCCCGGTGAGCACCCTGATCGCCCGGCTGAGCGCGATCGTGCGGCTGGAGCCCGGTGACCTGATCTTCACGGGGACACCACCCGGTGTCGGCGCCGCCCGCCGCCCGCCGCGGTTCCTTCGCCCGGGCCAGCGGTTGGAGACGTGGATCGAAGGCGTCGGACGGATGAGCCATCGCCTCGTGGACCGGGAGTCCGCATGAACACGTTCCCGCGCCTGATCGACCCGTCGAACATCCCCGACGTACTCACCGACGAGATCCGCCGACGACTCGGCGCCGTCGCCGTCGCCACCCTCACCCACCAACTGCAACAGCGTGGTCTGCGCAACTCGTTCCTGTCGGGCCTCGGACCGACACACCCCGAGCTGCGGCTGGTGGGCCGGGCCCGCACGCTGCGCTACGTCGCCCGCCGCGAGGATGCCAGTGGTCGCCTCGATCTCGGCGAACGCACGGCCCAGAAGCAGGCCGTCGAGACCATCGAGCCCGGTGACGTGCTGGTGATCGAAGCCCGCGGGATTCCCGACGCCGGCACGATCGGCGACATCTTCGCCCTGCGTCTCCAGGCCCGCGGCGGCGCCGGCGTCGTCACCGACGGGGCGCTGCGCGACACAGCGGCGATCCGTGAGATCGAGCTGCCCGTCTACCACCGCGGGTCCCACGGCTCGACGTTCTCCCGCCACCACATGGCCTACAGCGTCGACGACGCGATCAGCTGTGCGGAGGTCTACGTCGAAGCGGGCGATGTCGTCGTCGGCGACGCCGAGGGTGTCGTGGTCATCCCCCATGCGCTCGTGGCCGAGGTGGCTCGCGACGCCGTCGCCCAGGAGGAGGTCGAGGAGTTCGCCGTCGAACGGGTCCGGGCGGGCGAGCCCACCGACGGCCTGTTCCCGCTGGCGGACCATCGCCGGGCGGAGTTCGAGGCGTGGCGGGCCGGACGATCCGATGACTGATCGGCGGGCGGTGGCGATCCCTGGGCTCGCCCACGCCACCGCCATCCCCGTGGCCAGCCGTATCGGCCCGTTGCTGGTCTCCAGCGTCATCGCGGCGTTCGATCCCGGCACCCGCGACGTGCCAGCGACCATCGAGGCCCAGATCCGCAACCTGTTCGACCACGTCGGTGCGATCCTCGACGTCGAAGGAGCCGGCTGGGACACCATCGCCAAGATGAACTTCTGGTTGGCCGACCCTTCGCATCGCTCGGCACTGGAGGCGCCGTGGGTCGAGCACTTCCCCGATCCGCGCTCGCGGCCCGCCCGCCACACCCACATCGACCCGCAGGCGACGATGGCGAGCTGTGACCTGCTGGCCTACGTCGCGCCCTGACCGACCGTCACGATCACCCACGATCACCACGACAGGAACCACACGATGCACCTCTCACCCGATCGTCACCGCGAGATCGCCCGTTCGATCGTCGCCGCCGAACAGACCAAGCGCTACGTCACGCCGGTCTCCACCAGCTGGCCCGACGCCGACGTCGAGGATGCCTATGCCATCGCCCTCGCCGTTCGCGACCTCAAGGTCGCCGCCGGAGCCCGCGTCAAGGGCCACACGGTCGGCCTCACCTCGAAGGCGATGCGCGAGATGTTCGACGCCAGCGAACCCGACTACGGGTTCATCTACGACGACTGGTTCGTACCCGAGGGTTCGGCGGTGTCGGCCGACCGGCTCAACCGGGCGCTGGTCGAACAGGAGGTGGCCTTCGTGCTGGGCGACGCGCTGCGTGGCCCAGCCGTCAACGCCGCCGACGTCATCCGGGCGACCGACTTCGTGCTCGGCGCGCTCGAGGTGGTGGACAGCCGCTACGACGGGCGCGGACCGAACATGCTGGTCGACAGCATCAGCGACGGCGCGTCCTGCGGGTTCGTCGTGCTCGGCGGCTGCCCGCGACGCCTCACCGACATCGACCCTCGCCGGATCGGTGGTGCACTCAGCATCGGAGGCGAGGTCCACGAGAGCGGTGTGGCCTCGGCCGTTCTGGGTAACCCGGTCAACGCGGTCGCCTGGCTGGCCAACACGCTCCATCGCTTCGGTGTGACGATGCAACCCGGCGACGTGATCCTGTCGGGGTCGTTCATCCGGGCCGTGCCGATCGGACCCGGCGACACGGTGACCGGCGCCTTCGACGAGTTGGGCGACGTCACCATCCGCATCAGCGAGCGTTGATGCCTCGATCGTCACCGTCATCGATCGTGACGATCGTCCACCCCCATCAGCCCGGCGAGCGCACCGACCACGGCGCTCAGCAGGCCGACCCCGGCGGCCTGGGCCAGCACCTTCGTGGTCGACGGCGCCGAACCGTCGACGGCCGACGGCGTCACGGCGGAAGGTCGCGCGTCGGCGGCCTCCGGCCCGCCCGCCGCCCGCTCCCGTTGCGCCAGCGCCTCGTCGCGCACAGCCCGGCGGGCGGCGACCAACTCGGCGTACCGCTGGTCCTGCTGGTCGATGGCGCGCTCGTCGCGCGGCGGGAGCTGCAACGTCTCGGCGGCGGGTAGTCCGGCGCGCAGCTGACGGATCCGTTCGACCTCGGCGTCGACCTCGGCACCGAGCAACAGCGCGACGTTGGTCAGCCACAGCCACAGCAGGAACACGATGACCCCCGCCAGCGAGCCGTACGTGGCGTTGTACGAACCGAAGTTCGAGACGTAGAAGCCGAAGCCGACCGAGGCGAGCACCCACACGACGATCGCCAGCAACGCACCGGTGCTGAAGGGACGGATCGGCCGTCGGACGTTCGGCGTCAACGAGTAGAGCAGGGCGACGATGACCACCACGATCAGCAACAGCACCGGCCACTTGCCCCAGTTCCAGACCCGCACGGTGGTGTCGCCGGCGCCGATGCGCGCTCCCAGCTCGCGGGCGAAGGGGCCGCTGACGACCAGCCCGATGAGCACCACCGCCGCCAGGGCGACGAGCACGGCGGTGATGACGAGTTGGACGAGCCGGCGCATCCACAACGGCCGACCTTCCCGCACGTCATAGATCATGTTGAGTGCGGCGCCGAAGGAACCGACGTATCCCGACGCGCTCCACAGCGCACCGGCCAGCCCCAGCACCAGGGTGAAGCCCGCCGCTCGACTCCCGACGATCTGGTGAATCGGCTCCTCCAGGGTCTCGGCGACATCGGACTGCCCGAGGTCCTCGATCAGCCGCAAGACCGAGTCGGTCGTCGAGTCGTTCCCGAAGACGCCCAGCAACGACACGAGCGCCACGAGGCCCGGGAACAGGGCAAACACGGCGTAGTAGGTGAGCGCGGCCGCCAGCCGGGTCGCCCCGTGACGTTGGAACCTGCTGATCGCCGACCGTCCGATCAACGGCCACGTCGAGCGCGGCACCCTCCGATCACCCACGGTGTCATCATGACCGCTGACGCCCCATTCCACCGCGACGCCGGCGACGGCGACGGCGATGCCGGTGGCGCGGCCGGCCACGTCGTCGCCGGCCCGGCTCAATCGTACGTGGCCACCACCCACCACTGCCGGTCCTCGACGAGGACCAACCGAGCCACCCCGTCGGCGGTGACCACCTGACAGCGCGCCGCCCGTCGACGGCGGGCCGGATCCCACCACCGTTCCTCCACCGGCCAGGGACCCGCCCACGCCACCACATCGACCACGGCACCGTCTTCGAGGCGCAACGCCACCGGCGCGGCGCTGAGCTCGCCCCGACCGCTGACGCTCACCGTCGCACCGCCGACGTCGGTGAGCGTGACGGTCCGCGGGCGGACCAGCACGACCGCCGGTGACGGGGCCGGCAACGAACCCGGCCACGGTTCGTCCACCGGCGGCCGCACACGCTCAGCGGTGTCGTCGGGGTCGGTCAGGTCGGTGGTCGACGCGGGCACCCAGCCGAAACGTTCCTCGGACATCCGCCCGCCCCGCCAGGTGGGGACCAACACGGCGTCATCGCCGGCCAGACCGGTCAACCGGGTGATCGCCCGCAACGCCCGCTCATCGGCCGCGCTGCGGCCACCCCAGAAGCCGAGCTGGTCACCGTCCCCGCCGCGGACCTCGGCGGCGGCCAGCGTCAGGTGGACGACACCGGCGGTGAGGTCACCGTGGCGCCACCATCCTTCGAGCTGCCAACGAACCCGTTCGACCATCCCGGCCGCCGCGAACCCCGACGGGCGGTACCAGCCCCGTTCGCTGCGCTCCCCGTGATCGGTCTCCGCCGTCACCACCAGGCGGGTGCACACCCGGCCACCGGCGGCCAGCTCGACGACGATCTCGTCGGCCAGCTGCTTGGCGACGAAGACCAACGGGACGACATCGAGCACGGGGTCGTCGAACACCCGCTCGGCCCGATGGACAGGAGGAGGTTCCGCGCCACCCGACGGGCGTGGGTCGAGACCCGATGCCAACCGGTGCGCCCGTGCCCCGTCCGGCCCGAAACGACCCACGACGTCCCCGATCTCCAGACCGGCGAGATCGCCCAACCGGCTGAGCCCGAGCCGTGCGAACAGACCGACCAACTCGGCGTGAACCTCGTCCATCTCGCGCAGCCAGGCGATCGGCCGTGGCGTGAGGAACTCGGGGCTCCCCCCGGCGGGCACCACCAGTGGATCGCCCCCGGCCACCGATCGCGCCGCCACCCCGGCGGTGAAACGGCCATCGGCGATCGCCACCCCCACCGGTACCGCCGTGACGGCGCTCACATCGGCGAGCAGCCGCCGGGCCAGGGCTTGGTCACCACCGAAGTAGCGAGACGGGCCACGAGCCCCCAGACACAACCACCCGGGCTCGATCACCTCGACTCGCGGGGCGTACGCCCCGACGGCGCGCACCACCACCTCGAAGGCGCGAGCGTCACGGTCGGGGTCGTGCGGGAGCAACTCGGCGGCGGGGCACGCACGTTGAGCCTCTCGGCGACGCTGGCCGACTGCGACGCCGGCCGCCGCCGCCGCCGCCGATCGGGCGATCACCCGGTTGGCCCGCAGGACGATGATCGTCCGATCGGCCGCCCTCGCCGCGGCGACCGGCCAGTCGGCGCACCAGACCGTGACGAACCGCTCCACCTCGAGTACCGCTCAACCCGTCGGGCGCAGCTCCGCCGGCATCGCTTCGATCGTCGCCGTCGGACCTGGCAACCACAGATCCACCGCACGCGCCCGCGGCACCCGACGCCCCGACGACTCGATCTCGACCCGGCGGGCCCGAAGACACCCATGCCCATCGGCCACCCCTTCCCAACGGGCCCGGCGGGCACGAACCCGGACGTCGCCGGGCCAGGCGGCGTGATCACCGATGGCGATGACCACCGCACCGCGCGCCTGCATGCGTTGCTGCACCCTGCGGATCAACGTCGCGCCGGTCGACGCCGGCACCCGGGTGATGACGATCTCGAAACCGTCGAGCACCGACGCCATCAGGTCGGCCCACGCCTCGGATCGACGACGTCCGGCCGACGCACCTGGATCGATGCGCACCAGACGTTCGAGCGGCACCCCCAGCTCGGCGGCTGCTTCGGCCCCGAGCCACGGGACGCCGACCACGCCCAGCCATCCCCCCGCCGCGACCGCGGCGGAGGTCAGCGCCAACGCCACCGAGGTCGCGGTCACCCCCGTGCAGACCACGCTGCGTCCCCGCACCAAACCTCCGTCGGGGAACAGCGGGATCAGCGCATCGTGAAGCGCCAGGGTGCGCTCGGCGGTCAGCGACGCCGCCGACAGCACCGTTGCGTCGACGTTCGCGACATGCTTCATCCCCCCAGACTACGAACACCTGTTCGCTCGTGCAACCGACACCGACACAGGCGACCGGAGCGCCAGCGGCGGGAGCCGGCACGCCGGCCTGCGTGGCCGGGGAACGCCGTCTCGCGTCAGCCCTGCTTGGCAACCCACCGCTCGCGGGCGGCCCGGCTGCGCTCGAGCAGGTGCATCGGCACCCGCTTGGCCGCTTCGGCCAGCGCCGGGTCGGCGCCCTCGTCGACCGCTGCCCCGCTGCCACCGCCGCCGTCGGTCTCCTCGGGGAGGTCGTCGAAGGTCGGCGGTTCCATGCCCGGGTACCAGTACCGGTACAGGTTGCGCACGATGTCGCCCAGCCCGTCGGTCGTCCCCCCGCGGGCCAGGTCGACCGTCACGATGTTGGCGTACACGTGCACCGCGTCGACGCTGCCCGTGGCGAACAGACGACGTGCCAGTTCGGCAGCCGGCTGAGGGCCCGTCGCTGCGCTCGGCGCGTCGAAGTGCTCGTGACCCATCCCCGTCAGCGCTCGGTTCAGCTCGAAGCGGGCCGTCCCCGGGACGGTGCTCGGCTTCTCGGTGACGGCGACGAGTTGACCCATGGCCGCGCACGCTACTGCCTTCTCCGTCATCGGGAGATGCTCGTCGGCATTGGTACCGTGGCCGACGGTGCGCCTGCTCCGAACCACGCTCCTCACCAGGATCAACGGTGACGACGGGCCGACGGTCGTCCTCTTGGAGGCACCGGCCGGGTCCGGGAAGTCTTGGCTGGCGCGCCAGATCACCCCGGCGGGGACCACCCGTCGACGCGGCCGACTCGACGGGTGGGACGGCACGGGGGATGTGTTCATCGACGACGTCCATCTGCTCAGCCCCGAGGACATGGACCACCTCGCCCAGGCAACAGAATCGAGCGAACCGGGTCAACGCATCATCATCGCTGGGCGGCTGGCCCCCACCGAGTTGCACGAGGCGGTCCAACTGGCCGACGGCATCGTGCTCGACAGCAGCCACCTGCGCGTCACCGCCGACGAGATCGCCGAGGCGACCGGGCTCGGCGATCTCGACGCCGACACGATCGAACGGATTCTCGACGCCGCCGCCGGCAACATCCGGATCGTCACGGCCGTCCTCGATCAAGCTGCCCGCGACCAGCACCTCGACCCCATCGGACTGACCAACCGCATCGTCCGTACCAACGCGGCGGCCGCGCTCGGGCAACTCCAACCTCACGAGGCAGGCGTGCTCGGTCTCCTCGCCCGGGCCCCGGGTCTGGCTCCCGGCCTGCTCGACCACATGGGTGGTGCCGGGTTCGCCCAGCGCTGTGTCGCTGCCGGGGTGCCATTGCGCCGTCACGTCACCGGTGAGCTCGAGCTCACCACGACCGCCGGGTTTCGCACCACCGAGCTGCCACCCGACGGCGCGATGAGCCTGGCCGACGAGCTGGTCGAACGCCACCGCCCGGCCGAGGCACTCAACCTGCTGCTCGACGCCGGGCTGCCCGAACGTGCCGTCCACGTCCTGGCGACGCTCAACGAGTCGGTTGCCGAATCGGTCGAACCGCGCTCGCTGCTGGCATTGCTCGCCCGTCTGGGCACCGTCGTCGAGCGAGAACCGGCGCTGCTGTTGTTCCGCGCCACCGTCGAGCGCGACCTCGGCCAGCTCGAACAGGCGGCCGCCGACATCGACATCGCCGTTCGCCTCAGCCAGTCGTCGCCGCCGGCCCTGCGTCACCGTGTCGCCGTCGAAGCGGCGCGGGCGCGACTCACCGAGGGCGACCGCGACGACGCCATGCGCATCGCCGAGCAGGCGCTGGCCGAGATCGGGCCCGGCGAGGAGCGCACCTACGCCCGGGCCTACGAGATCCTCGGCCAGTGCGCGGCGATGTCCGACTCGCGTTCCGACCTCCAGCGAGCCGCCGAGCACTACCGGGTCGCCGCGGCGACGTGGGACTCGTGCGACGAGCAGGGCCATGCCCGGGTGACCCGCTGCGACCTGGCGATGTCGACGCTCGTGCCGCTGGGGCGGTTCGACGAGGCGTTGGCCGTGCTCGGCCAACTGCTCACCGCTCCCGACATGACCGACGCCGAGCGATCGTGGATCATGGCGATGGAGGGGTTCGCGTTGATCAACGCCAACCGGCTCGACGGGGCGGCAGCCCGTTTCGATCGGATCAGCGAGCTCGGCACCGTCCAGCACAACCCCCGCCTGGTGGCGACGGCGTCGTGGGGCCATGCGCTGGTGGCCGCCTACCGCTATGACCGTGACGCCGCGCTGCGCTGGTTCACGCTCGCCGAGAACGTCGCCCTGGGCGAAGACGACGACCTGCTCGGGGTCCCGTTCCTGTGCGACGCGGTGACGGCGCTCGGTGCGCTCGGCGACGGCGCGCTGGCTCAGCAGTACCTGCAGCGAGCGATCGACCGTCGTCCGGTGTTCAGCGATCAGGTGGCCTCCACCACCTATCTGCTCGATGCCCGCCGGGGGGTACTGGGGGACCTCGGCGAGGCGCTGCGCACCACGCAGCCGGCGGCGTGGTGGCGGGTCCATCTCCTGACGGCGGCGGCGGCGGCGATGGCCGGAGACCTCGAGACGGCGGCGCATCATGCGTCCGAGTCCGAGCGCGAGCTGGTGGCGCTGGGGCTCGGGGATGCGGCCGGCCTCGGGGAACGGGCGGCGGCCGAAGTTGTTCGCCAGGCGCTCGGCCCCGCGCCGCCCGTGGATGCGCCACCGCCCGCGGTGGCCTCATCGGGCGGGACGGTTCAGCCCACCGCGGCACGCGCCGACACCGAGCGCTTCATCATGGTGATCGGTGGCCCGATGACGGTGCGCGCCGGGGACGGCGACGAGGTCGTCGTGCCCGGCGGGAACCAACAGCGTCTGCTCGGCGCGGTGATCGCCGCCGGGGGCGCCGCCTCGATCGACCAGATCACCGAGGCGGTGTGGCCGGGGGATTCGGCGTCCACGGCGAGGTCGCGGCTGCGCAACGTCTTGATGCGATTGCGTCGCGTTGCCGGCGAGCTGCTGGTACGGGCCGGGACGGGCGTCCGGCTCGGTCCCGGCGTGACCGCCGATCTGCTGGTGTTCGAGCAGGAGGCCGCCGACGCGCTGGTCGTGTCGCGGGCCGATCCCGATTTGGCCGGCCGTCTCGCCCGCCACGCGCTTCGGCTGGCCGACGGGGCGGCGTTCGTCGACTTCGAGTACGAGGATTGGGCCGACGCCGCCCGTCGGAGGGTCGAGCAACGCATGATCAGCCTGCTCGACCTGCTGTCGGTGCAGGCCGAGGATGCCGGAGATCTGCCCGGTGCCCAGGCCTACGCCGAACGGGCGTTGCGCCTCGATCGGTACTCCGACTCACGCTACGTGCGATTGTCCGAGTTGCTGGCGATGCAAGATCGGGTCGCCGCCGCGATCGCCGTGCTCGACGACGCCGCCGAGGTGGCGCGCGAGATCGGCGGCGCGCTGCCGACGAACATGCGGCATCGTCGAAACGAGTTGATGCGTCGTACCGCGCTGCGCTGTCGCGCCGGCGCGGCGGACGGTCAGCGGATGCGGGGACCGACCATGATCAGCGAATCCTCGGACCGACGGAACGGATGCGGGGACCAACGGAACGGATGCGGGGACCGACCATGATCAGCGAATCCTCGGACCGACGGAACGGATACGGGGACCGACCGAACGGATGCGGGGACCAACGGAACGGATGCGAGGGCCGACACGGCCGGCGGGGGTCGTCACATATGTGCGCATGTGCACAAGTGTGACGATCCCGCGTCCCGGGCGCGTCCCACTTCGCTTTGGGGACGGCGGAACACGGCCGTGTGACCCCGTGTCATCATCATCGACACGATGTTGCTCCCGGTGTCCACCCCGGTCCCCACGGCACCCCCCGCCGGGTCCCGAGGATCGGCGGCGTCGCTGCAACCGGATGGTGGGAAAATCACGCCGCTTCGACGGGCCGACGCCGTCGCCCCTGGCGGGTTGGCGCAGCGCCGGCCCGTCAGCGATCGAGATCTGATCACCGCGCACGACCTCACGGGCACCGCGTGGTGGATCGCCGCCGCCGCGGTCTGGCTGGATGCGGCCGGCGACCAGCCCGGCGGTGAGAGCGACCATGACCGGAGACGGCCACGGGCCACCGGGCTGGCGACGGCGCGCACCACGACGGCGGCGATGCTCGCCGGGCTGAGCGACCGCCTCGGATGGGAGGCGGTGGAAGCCTTGAGCGCCGGGAGCGACCTACCACCGCTCACCGCCGGGCACCTCACCGATGCCGAAGGCGTCGACGAGCGGGACGTCACCGTCCTCGACGGCCGGATCGGCCACGACGTCCCGACCGTCGTCGTGCTGGGCGACGACGTGACCCGCTGGGGTGCGGGACGGACATGGACTACGGCGCTGCACCGTGCGCTGTTCGGCTGCGATCGGGCCGGCGCCGACGATCCGCTCGAACTGGCATGGATCGCCGACCGGCTCCGCGACGCCGGGCTGACACCGGCGTCGGTCGACATCGGCAGCGCCAATCTGCGGCGCCACGGGGTGGTACGGACATCGGTGCAGTTGTTGCTGCGCTGAGGTCATGCCTGGTCAGAAGGCATGTACACGCGTACCGTGACACACCGGTACGCAAGTGGGACGCTTGTCAGGTGGACTAATGGCGTGGCGGCGGTGGTGATCGACAAACCGCTGTGCTGACGTACAGCGACGAGCGATCGCTGGTCTGGTGAAGTACTCCGCCCGCCCTTCACCGGATCGGTGTCCCACGCTCAAGGTCGAGACTCACCGCCGCCACCCGCCCACTCTCCCCCTCCCCCGGTGAG
>JBKEAH010000312.1:0-25630 GCA_047972065.1 Desertimonas sp. | reverse complement strand
TCGAACAGTTCCCCAACGGCTCGGCCAACCTGACCTATCGCGTGCAGATCGGTGACACCAAGGTCGTCGTCCGACGACCGCCGTTCGGCACGATCGCGCCCGGTGCCCACGACATGCGCCGGGAGTTCACGGCGTGCTCGGGTCTCAACCCGCACTTCGATCGGGCGCCCCGTCCCTACGTCTTTTGCGACGACCACTCGGTGATCGGCTCGGACTTCCTCGTCACCGAGTACCGCGAAGGCGTCGGGGTGTGGGGCCACGTGCCGCCATCGATGGCCCACCATCACGATGTCGGGCGCCGCATCGGCTTTGCCGTCGTCGACGCGATGGCGGACATGCACCGTCTCGATCCCGAGGCGATCGGGCTCGCCGATCTCGGCAAACCGGTCGGGTTCGTGGGCCGGCAGGTGTCGGGATGGTCGAAGCGCTGGGATCTCGTCGACGCCGGACGCATCCCCGAGATGGCGGCGGTGACCACCCGGTTGGCCGAGTTGCAACCGGCGGAGAATCCGCAGGTGTCGGTGCTGCACAACGACCTGAAGCCCGACAACTGTCAGTGGAAGCCCGAGGATCCCGACCGCGTGTACTCGATCTTCGACTGGGACATGGCGACGATCGGCGACCCGCTGATCGACGTCGGCACCCTGCTCAACTACTGGCCCGACCCCTCCGACACGCCGACCGACACCGCTCGGGCGATGGAAGGCCTCGATCAGATGGGCCTGCCGACCCGGGCCGAGGTCGTCGAGCGCTATGCCGAGCTGACCGGCTTCGACGTCTCGACGGTTCGCTGGTACGAGGCCTTCGCGACCTGGAAGACGATCGTCGTGCTCGAACAGCTCTATCAGCGCTTCGTGCGCGGCGAGTCGACCGATCCCCGGATGGCCGATCTCGGTCTCGCCGGACCACCGATGACCGCCCGCGTGGCGCGGATCCTCGACGCGTCAGGCGTGTCCCGGTTCAGCGGGTGAAGTCTGCGATCAGCGCGGCCAGCTCGACGGGCCGGTCACCCTGCACGCTGTGGCCGGCGTCGACGTGCTCGATGCGCGCCGCGGGGAGCCGACGCCGGAGTTCGGCCTCGTCGGCGTCGTCGACCACCGACTGCGGACGCATGCCCCGAACCAGCATCACCGGCGCCGTGACCGCCGCGAGCCGGTCCCAGCCTCGGGCGCGGCTGGCCGCTTGTTCCTCGTCGCTCGGCTCGTCGATCTGATCCTCGATCACCGGTGCGTCGTGGCGTCGGTAGCGCCAGCGCCACGAGCCGTCGTCGAGCTGCTCGGCGTTGTGGAGGATCCCGCGCCGCAGCGACGACTCGGTGCGGGTCGGGTTGTGCTCGATCGTGCGGGCCAGCAGCTCCTCGAAGCTGGGGAACGTCGCCGGGCCGCGCACGAAGTCGGTGATCGCCTTGGCCTTGGCGCCGGTCACCCCCGGGGTGATGTCGACCAGCACGAGCCGGCGCACCAGCTCGCGATGGCGCTCGGCGAGCGCGATCGACGTCATCCCGCCGAGTGACATGCCGACCACCGCGGCGGCGTCGGGAGCGAGGGCACGGATCGCGGTGGCGACGTCGTCGGCCATCGACGGGACCCGACCGTCCCGGCTGGTGTCGGATGGGGCGTCGGAGTGCCCGTGGCCGGGCAGGTCGACGGCCAGCAGCGGGCGTTCGAGCGCCAACGCGACGGTGTCCCAGGTGTGGGCGTTCTGGGCGCCGCCGTGGACGAGCACGACCTCGGGCGTCGCGTCGCCCCACACCAACGCGCTCAGCGAGCGGTCCGCACCCAGCGCGACGGACTCGCGTCGAACGGTGGGCGGCTCGGCGAAGGGCAGGCCGAACTCGCTGGCGTGGTCGGCGAAGTAGGCGAACTCGTCGTAGGGCCCCTGGGCGGTGAGGCGGTCGGGGAGGGGGTGGGTCACGGCCGCCGACCGTAGAACCGTCCGAGGGTTGAACGCACCACCGGGGTGCGTTCAACCCTCGTCCGCGCTCCAACCCTCGACGGGGTGGGCCGGGGTGGCTACGGTCCCGGCGATGGGGAAGGCTGCGGCCGTCACGGGGATCGAGACCATCACGCCCGACTGGCTGTCCGCCGCGCTCGGGTGTCGCGTGCGAGCGGTCGAGGCGCAGCCGGTGGGCACCGGCCAGGTCGCCGATACGTACCGGTTGGTGCTCGAGGGCGACGACACCCCGCCGACGGTGATCGCCAAGGTGCCCAGCGCCGACGAGGTCAGCCGGACGGCGTCGAAGATGACCCGCACCTACGAGATCGAGGCCAGCTTCTACCGCGATCTGGCCAACGGTCTGGCCGTGCGATCACCGCACTGCTTCTACGCCGATCACGACCCCGAGACCGACGCCTACGTCGTGATGTTGGAGGACGTGGCCCCGGCCGAGCAGGGCGACCAGATCGCCGGGCTGGACGAGCCGACGATCGTCGCCGCGATCGACGAACTGGCGCATCTCCACGGGGCGCGCTGGGGCGACCCCCGGCTCGCCGAGTTGGGCTGGCTGGTTCGCAACAGCCCGGAGAACATCGCCGGGACGGCGGCGCTGATGGGTGGGTGCGCCGGGCCGTTCCTCGAGCGCTACCGCCCGCGTCTGGCCCCCGAGTCGGTCGCCGCCACCGAACGGATCATGCCGTGCATCGGCGAGTATCTCGCCCAGCGAACCGGTCCGCAGACCGTCGTCCACGGCGACTTCCGCGCCGACAACCTGCTGGTCGGGGGGGAGCGGGTGGTGGTCGTCGACTGGCAGACCGTCGGGCTCGGCCCGCCGGCGGGCGACCTCGCCTACCTGCTGGGCACCAGTCTGCTGCCCGAGGACCGCCGCCGTCTCGAACGGGAGCTGATCGGCCGGTACCTCGACGGGGTCCGCGCCCACGGCGGCGAGGTCGACGGTGACTGGTTGTGGACCGAGTACCGCAAGGCCAGCTATGCCGGGTTGCTGATGGCGGTGGTGGCATCGATCCTCGTCGGCCAGACCGAGCGCGGCGACGAGATGTTCCTGGCGATGGCCGACCGCTCGGCCGCGCTGGCGGCCGATGTCGACGCGGCGGCTCTGCTGCCGGGTTGAGCGCCGGCCGCCCAGACCCAGGGCGGTACTTCAGCCCGGCTGACCGACGCGCTCAGGCGTCGGGGGATCGGTCGATCATCGCCGCGAGCAGCGTGGTGGCCGGGTGACGCTCGCCGGAGCGGGGGATCAGATCACCCACCCGGCGGGCCGCGGCGGCAAAGTCGGGCGTCGCCAGCAACTCCTCGACGGCGCGGGCGATCTGCCCGGCGCCGGCGGTCGAGGACAGCACCCGGGCCGCTCCGAGCGCGGCGATCGCCGTGGCGTTGGCCGGCTGGTCCCGCCCCAGCGGCAGGAACAGCACCGGTACGCCGTAGGCCATCGAGGCCAGCGCCGTGCCGATGCCACCGTGGGAGATCACCAGATCGGCATGGGGAAGGATGGCGGCGTGTTGGACGAAGCGGGTGACCTGGGCGTTGGCCGGTGTCGCGAGGTCGAACAGATCGATGTGGTCGCCCACGGTGGCCACGACCCGGGCCCGCTCGTGGGCCAGCGCACCGAGGACGCGGTTGAGCACCGGGATCTCGTCCATGTCGGTGGTCCCCAGGCTGACGACGACCAGCGGTCCGTCACCGGGGGGTGGGGTCCACCCGGCGTCGTCGCCGGCGGGCTCGAACACCGGCCCGACGTAGGCCACGCGCGGCGAGCGTTCGTGGGGGGCGTCGACCTCCTCGGGCACCACGACCATGATGCGTTCGGTCCGGTCGAGGAGGGCGCCGAGTCGATCGACGGGATCGAGTCCGAGATGGCGGCGCAGCGCGTTGATCTCGTCGACGGTGGCAGCGATCCCCATCGGCCCCGGCGTGCCGTCGGCAAGGAGCGAGGCGTAGAGGGTGTGGACCAGCGCCACGGTCCGCTGCCCGGCGGCCTCGGTCGCACAGAGGGCACCCGGGAGCATGTAGTCGACCACGGCGAGCGCCGGTGCCTCGCCGATGCTGGTGAGATGGTCCAACTCGTCGGCGACGATGTCGGCCAGCGCGGCGCTGTCCCATTGTGCGCTGGTGTCGAAGGCTTGGAAGGGTAGGCCGGCGCGTTCGAAGCGCGTCGTCAGCGAGTACGGGGCGAGCACTCGGACGTCGTGTCCCAGCGTCCGGAGCTGTTGGCCGATCGCCACCACGGGGTTGACGTTGCCGCCCCCGTGCCAGGTGACGAAGAGGACGCGGCCCATCGCCGGCATCGTAGAACCGTTTCCGTTCTCATCGCCGACCGACCCACTGGTCGATCATGGGAACTCGTCTCCAACATGTCGTGTGGCTGGTCAGCGGGTTGGTGCTTGGCGCGGCGGTGCTCATCGGACCGGCCGACTCGTTGGCGGCCCCGGCCGTGGCTCCCCGAGCCCGCCTGATCGCCGAGTGGGATCCGGGCTGGTCGGCGGCCGAGGCGGGTGGGCGGTTCAGCGTCGACGGCTACGGGGTCGGGGGCTTGGGCGCCTACCGCGTGCAACTCGACGATGGGGCCGTCGTCGCCGCGGTGTGTGTCCAAGCCGACATCGGTCACTCGATGACCGCCGAGTATGCGCCCGACCCGTCACCGACGGTGATGTCGCCCGAGCTGGACTACCTCCTCTGGCGTCTCGTCGACGGCGACGATCTGACGGCCGCCGCCGTCAACGTGCTGGCGTGGCGGTACTCGGGCGCCGTTCGCTCGGGCGGTGGGCCGATCTGGTCGGGTGGGCCGATCGCGATCGCCGTCGACGGCGTCGGCGCCCGCGACGACATCGAGGACGCGGTGTCGGCGTTGGGCGCCGAGGCGAGCCGTCGCCGCGGGCCGTGGATGTTGGCGGGATCGGCGGGCGAGAACCCCGAAGCCGGTGATCGCCACGACGTGGCGGTCACGCTCAGCGGGCCGGGTGGGCCGATCGCCGACGTCGTCGTGACGTTCGAGCATCGGGGTGGCTCCGTCGAGGCGATCACCGATGGGCAGGGGGTGGCGCGGGTCGATGTCGATGGCGATGCGGGTGACGATGCCTCCGGCGCGGTGGTGGCCAGGGTCTCGTCGCCCGGGCCGGCGCAGACCTGGTCGGCGCCGGGCAGCCAGCGGGTCGCGATCGCCGGACCAGCGGTCGCGCTCACCGTCGAGCTCGATCTGCCGGCGCCGTCGTCCACCACCACCACCACGACCACCACGTCGACGACCACGTCCACCAGCCCGTCGACGACCACGTCGACCAGCCCGTCGACGACCATCACGTCCACGTCCACGTCCACCAGCACGACCGCCGCGCCCACCGCCTCGTCGAGTACGACGTCCACCGGCACGACCGCCGCGCCCACCCCGCCGACCGCGTTCGGCGCGCCGCCGACCACGGCGGTCACCCAACCGACCACGGCGGTCGTCGCGACGGCTCCGTCGACCGGGGGCGCCACGCCCACGCTGCCGGTCACCGGCGGTGGTGGACGTGGGATCGCCCGGGCGGGCGCATGGGCCGTTGCGCTCGGAGGCGTGGCCGTGTGGCTGACGGCTCGCCGTCGGACCGCCGACGGCTGACGAGGTCCGTGCCGAGTACCGTCCGGTCGGTGACGCGACCGCTGATCGGACTGACCGGACGCACCTGCCGTGCCGGCGCGACCGGTGGGTTCCCCGAGCCGATGGCCGACCTGATGGTCGAGATCTTCGTCGAGGCATACGCTCGAGCGATCCACGAGGCCGGTGGCTTGCCGGTCCACCTCCCCGAGTTCCTCGACCCGACCGAGTTCGCCGGCCGGCTCGACGGACTGGTGCTTACCGGCGGTGCCGATGTCGACCCGGCGCGCTACGGCGCGCCACCCGATCCCGAGCTCGGCGCGCTCGAACCCGACCGTGATCGGTTCGAGCTCGGTCTGGTCGATGTGGCGATGGGCGAGGACCTGCCGATCCTGGGGATCTGCCGCGGCGTGCAGGTGCTCAACGTGTGGGGTGGCGGCACGCTCCACCAGCACGTACCCGCGCACGCGCGGTGGGACCGCGACCCGCAGCTGTTGGTCGACGAGGTCGCCGTCGAGGTGGGGACCAGACTCCACGCCCTCTACGGGGGCCGGCGGCGGATCAACTCGTTGCACCATCAGACGATCGACCGGGTCGCCAACGGGTTCATCGTCGCCGCTCGCGCCGCCGACGGGGTGGTCGAGGGGCTCGAGATGCCCGGTCGCGAGGTGCTCGGCGTGCATTGGCACCCCGAGATGCTCGCCGGGCGCGCCGACGACCCGGTCTTCGCATGGCTCGTCGAGCGCGCCACGGCCCGGGCGCGAGGGGCGGCGAGCGGGGTCGGGCGGTGAGCACGGGTCGGGTGGTCGGGGCCGGCCTGGTCGCTCACGTCCCGACGATGGTGTTGCCCGAGGCGACCCGTCGCGAGCTCAACGACGGGCAGGAGATCAGCCTCGTGCCGGGCCTCCACCGGATGAAGGCCGAACGGCTCGATCGCCTGACGATCGACACGATCGTCGTGTTCGACGCCCACTGGTTCACGACCGTCGAGTTCGTGGTGGCGGCCCACGCTCGCCGGGCGGGGCGCTACACCTCCGACGAGTTGCCGCGCGGGATGTCGCAGATGGTCTATGACGTCCCCGGCGATCCCGAGTTGGCAGCTCTGATGGCCGCCGAGGTCGACGCCGCGGGCTCGTGGATGACCCCGATCGACGACCCATACCTGCCGATCCACTATCCGACGATCAACCTGCTGCCGTTCCTCCAGGGCGAGGAGCGGTGGGTCAGTGTCAGCATCGCCCAGACCGCCGAACCCGACGACTTCTTGCTGGTCGGTGAGGCGATCGGGCGGGCGGTCGCCCGGAGCGGCCGCCGCGTCGTGCTGTTGGCGAGCGGGGCGATGAGTCACACGTTCTGGAAGCTCAAGCAGCTACGGGCACACGAGGCGTCGGACCCGTCGCACATCCGTACCCCCGAGGCGCGCGATGCCGACCTCGAACGGCTGGCGTGGTTGGAGCGTGGTGATCACGCCCGGGTGATCGACACGATGCCCGAGTTCCTCCGCTTCCGACCCGAGGCGATGTTCGGCCACTACCTGATGATGATCGCCGCCATCGGCGGTCGGGACTGCGTCGCCCCCGGCGTCCGCTACAGCGACTACGAGAACTCGATCGGCACCGGCCAGGTCCACGTCTGGTTCCCCCGCCCCACCCCCGGCTGGACCACCTGACGTCCTCCCATCCGAGTGTTGGGGCGCGAGCGAGTGTTGGACGTCGGGACGCCCCATCACCCAACACTCCGATGAAGAGCGAGCGCTCTCTGATAGCTCGACGCCAGTCGCCGGATGAGCCCCGGCAGCGATGCCGCGGCCACATCGAGCTCGGCAGCCGTCTCGATCGTCCAGCCCGCCGCCATCGCCAGCGAGCGTCGCTCGGCGTCGTTGGCCGCCCCCTCGATCGATCGGTGCTCAGGGTGGACGTCCAGCTCGACACCCCAGCGCAGTTCCGGCACGCCGAGGTCGACGTGGAGCGTCCTGCCACCGACGATGGCGACCGCCGCCTGCGGTATCACCGGGACGCCGGCGGCGCGGAGCGCGTCGGCCACCCGCACCTCGGCGTGCGACTGGTGCGGCCCGCCGTCGTCGAGGGATGCCATCGTCCGAGCGAAGGTCGTGCTGCCGCGCCGCGCCGGGTGGCACAGGCGCCCTGCGATGGCGCGCAGTTGCGGCGTCGTAACCAGGCCTCGGTCGAGGAGTTGGTGGACGACGGATCGGTGATCGTTGAGGCGGAGGTCGGCGGCGAGATCGAAGGCGAGACGGGCCCACGACGCCGTGACGAGCCCATCGGGCCGATGTCGCCGGTCGGCCTGGATCAGCGCCGTCGTCTGGCGATACCGAACACCGTCCACCGCGGGTAGGTGACGGCCGTGTCGTACCGCGACGTGTACGGCCGTCGCAGTGGGCATCCGGCGCAGCCCGGCCAACGCACCGGCGGTCGGGCCGGTGATGAAGCCACGCGGGTGCGCCCGACACTGCACGGCACAGCGCTGGGCCAGGGTGGCGGGTGAACCGGCGAGCACGAAGACGCCGCGCTCGACACGGCGAAGTAGTCCCACACGCTCGAAGCGCCCGAGCGCGCTTCGTCGGACACCGAACCGTGCCAGCTCGGCGGTCGTGACGACTCCATGGCGCTCGCGGATCCACGCCTCGGCGATCTCTGGTAGTTGATCCATGACATCCCCTCGGGAGAGGACGGGTTCGGGGGAGTCGGGGCCCACCATCGTCGGCGCGGGGTGTCACACCGGCAACCGAGTGTTGGGTGATGGGACGTCCCGACGTCCAACACTCGCTCGCGCCCCAACACTCGGATGGGAGACGGCGGTCAGTGGGTGGTGCCGTCGGCGATCTGGAGCGTCTTGAGGTCGCTGTGGAAGTCGAGCGCGTAGTCGCCGCCCTCACGGCCGATGCCGGAGATGCCGATCCCGCCGAACGGGGCGGTGAGATCGCGCACCAGGAAGGTGTTGACCCACACGATCCCGGCGCGTACGGCTCGCCCGACGCGCTCGGCGCGCGCCTGCGACGACGTGTAGACGATCCCCGACAGGCCATAGGAGGTCGAGTTGGCAAGGGTGATCGCCTCGGCCTCGTCGGCAAAGGTCTGGAACGTCAGCACCGGGCCGAACACCTCGTGCTGCACCACCTCGCTGCGGTTGGACCGCGGCTCGATCAGCGTCGGTTCGACGTGCAGGCTGTCGCCGACCCGCTCGCCGCCGAACACGACGGTGTCACCGGCCGCCCGAGCCCGCCGCACGAACCCGAGGACACGGGCGACGTGGTCGGGGTGGATCATCGGGGCGATCGTGGTGGCCGGATCGCGGCTGTCGCCGAGCACATGGGTGGCCACCCGGCTCCGGAACGCCTCGAGAAACACCTCGCGGACGGAGTCCTCGACCAGCAGCCGGGTGCCGGCCAGGCACACCTGACCCGAGTCGTCGTACTGGCCGGCGGCCTTGGCGGCGGCGGCATCGATGTCGGCGTCGGCGAACACGATCAGCGGCCCCTTGCCGCCGAGCTCGGCGGTGAACGGCACGATGTTGTCGGCGGCCAGATGCCCGATCGTCCGGGCCGTCTCCGGTGAGCCGGTGAAGGTGATCCGCCTGACCCGGCGGTCACCCACCAGCGGTGGGCCGACCTCCTCACCGACCCCTTGGACCAGGTTGAACACGCCCGGCGGGAACCCCGCTTCGACCGTCAGGTCGGCGAGGATCGAGCACGACAACGGCGACCACTCGGCCGGCTTCAAGATGACGGGGTTTCCCGCGGCGAGGGCCGGCGCCAGCTTCCATGTCGACAGCATGAACGGGGCGTTCCACGGCGTGATCACCACCGCCGGACCCGCCGGCATCCGGATCACCGTGTTGGCGGTGCCCTTGGACGACCACCGTCGCTCCTCGTAGCCGGCGGCGAGGTCGGCATAGGTGCGGAAGTTCAGAGCGCCCCTGGCGACCAGGCGGTGGCGCATCGACTCGTGCAGCATGCCCATGTCGACCGTCTCGACGATCGCGATGTCCTCGGTGCGCTCCTCGATCAGGTCGGCGAGGCGGTGCAGCAACGGCGCTCTCCCCGCCGGCCCGAGCGCCGACCACTGGCCGAAGGCGGCCGAGGCCGCCGCCACCGCGGCCTCGGCCGTGGCGGCATCGCCGCGGGCGATGTCGGCGAGATGCCACGACCAGTCGAGCGGGGAGCGGTCCTCGAACCTGGTGGCCGACGCGACCCGCTCACCCGCGATCAGGTGATCGGGGCTGACATCGACCCCTTCCACGATGGGCATCCCGCCGACGCTAGTGCTGGCCGGCGTTCATGCCGGTCGACGGTGTGTACCGTCGGCTCATGACGACGCCGACGACGCCCGCCGATCTCAGCGTCGAGCAGAAGGTGGCGTTGCTGGCCGGCGTCGACACCTGGCACACCCCCGGCTTCGACGACCCGCCCGTACCGGCGATCCGCATGTCCGACGGCCCGGCTGGTGCCCGCGGCACGAGCTGGCGAGGCCCGGCCTCGGCGTCGTTCCCGTGTGGCTCGGCCCTCGGTGCGACCTGGGATGTGCGGTTGATCAACGAGGTCGGGAAGGCCCTCGGCCGCGAAGCCCGCTCGAAGAACGCCGACGTGCTGCTCGCCCCGACCGTCAACCTCCACCGCACACCGATCAGCGGGCGCAACTTCGAGTTCCCGAGCGAGGACCCACTGCTGGCGTCCGAGTACGCCGTCGCCTATGTCACCGGCGTCCAACACGAGGGGGTCGCCTGTTGCATCAAGCACTTCGTGGCCAACGAGACCGAGCACGAGCGGATGACGATCAGCTCGGAGGTCGACCAACGCACGCTGCGCGAGCTGTACCTCGCACCCTTCGAGGCCGCCGTGACCCGCGCCAACGTCCGCTCGGTGATGAGCGCCTACAACCGTCTCAACGGCACCTATTGCTCCGAGCACGAGTGGCTGCTCACCGATGTGCTGCGCGGCGAATGGGGCTTCGACGGCGCCGTCATCAGCGACTGGTTCGGGATGCACTCGACGGTCGCCGCGCTGAGTGCGGGCTGCGACGTCGAGATGCCCGGCCCACCCCGCCAACGCGGTGACCGGCTGCTGGCGGCGGTGGCATCGGGCGACGTCGATGTCACGATGCTCGATCGCGCCGTCGAGCGGGTCCTCGCCTTAGCCCGCTGGACCGGCGCGGGGACCCACGGCGACGTCGAGGTCACCGCCGATGACGCCGAGACCGTGGACGTGATGCGGCGGGCCGCCACCCGGGCGATGGTGCTGTTGAAGAACGACGACGCCATGCTGCCGATCGCTTCACCGGTCGCGCCGGCCACCGGCGCCGCCGCGCCACCGCCCCGGCTGGCCTTGATCGGCCCCTACGCCCGCTTCGGCCGACCGCAGGGCGGCGGCAGCGCTCGCGTGACGCCCACCCGCGCCGTCGGCCCGCTCGATGCGCTGCGCCAGCGGGGCTTCGAGGTCGAGCTCGAACCGGGTGGCAGCATCGCCAGGTACCTGCCCTCGCTGCGTGGCGAGTTCGCGGTTCAGTACGTCAACCCCGATGGCTCCACCGTGTCGGCGTCGGCGTCGCGGCTGGCGTGGTTCTGGGACCAGCCCCCGGCCGAGGGGGTCGACGCGGTCCGTTTCGCGGCGCGCATCAGTGGGTCCTTCACGCCCTCGTCGACGGGGGACTGGGAGTTCGGTGTCCGGGCCATCGGTCCGGTCGCGCTGCGCCTCGACGGTGCCACCGTGGTCGAGGTGCCCGACGCCCGCACCGGCGGCGCCTTCTTTGGCATGGGGAGCCCCGAGGTGCGCGGCACCGTCGCCGTGGAGGAAGGCCGCAGCTATGAGTTGGTGGTCGAGCTGGGCGCCGTCGACGACGGTCTGACCCGCGGTCTGGTCGTCGGCGCGGGCCCGGTGTCGGCGGGCGACGAGATCGCACGGGCGGCGGCCGCGGCGGCTCGCGCCGACGTCGCGGTGGTCATCGTCGGTACCGACGACGACTGGGAGACCGAGGGCGAGGACCGCACGACCTTGGCCCTGCCGGGTGATCAAGACGCGTTGATCAGCGCCGTGGCCGCCGCCAATCGACGCACGATGGTCGTGGTCAACACCGGGTCACCGATCACGATGCCATGGCTTGACGAGGTGACGGCGGTGCTCCAGATCTGGTTTCCCGGCCAATCCCTCGGCGAGGCGCTGGCCGACGTGATCACCGGCGTGGCCGAGCCGGGCGGACGGCTGGCGATGACGTTCCCGCGGCGGCTGGAGGACACCCCGGCCTTCGATCACTACCCGGGTGATGACGGCAAGGAGCCCTACGGCGAACGGTTGCACATCGGGTACCGGTGGTATGACCGCCACGGCATCGAGCCGCTGTTCGCGTTTGGTCACGGTCTTGGCTACACCTCCTTCGACATCGTGCCGGTCGGGCTCGACGGGTCGGCGAGTGAGGGCGGCGGGGTCACCGTCGAGGTCACCAACACCGGGGATCGGGCCGGCGGAGAGGTCGTGCAGGTCTACGTCGCGCCGCCCGAGGGCGACGACGAAGGACCGCTTCGCCGCCTCGCCGCCTTCGCTCGGGTCGACCTCGAACCCGGCGCCCGCGAGCGGGTCCGTCTCGACCTGCCGTCCCGGGTGTTTGCCAGTTGGCTCGACGGCGGCTGGACGGTGCCACCCGGCCACCACACCGTGTCGGTCGGGCGCTCCAGCCGCGACCACCAGGTGGTCGGCCTCCTCGACGCCGACTGACCGTGAAACCTGACGGTGAGACGCTGGTGGCCGATGGCGGTCAGGGGTCGGCGCGAAGCTGGGGGAAGTCGCGCCGCTCGCCTTCGTCGAGGATCATCGCCGCCGGACCGGTGATCAGCGGGTCGGGAGCGCGCACCGTGGCGAGGTCCTTGTTGGCGTAGGCCAGCCCGGCCAACACCACCCGCATCGCTTCGAGGCGGGCCCGCTTCTTGTCGTTGGACTTGATCACGGTCCACGGGGCGTCGCCGGTGTCGGTGTAGAAGAACATCGACTCCTTGGCTTCGGTGTAGGCATCCCACTTGTCGAGGCTCGCCATGTCGGTGGGGCTGAGCTTCCACTGGCGCACCGGGTCGATCTGGCGATTGCGGAATCGCCGCAGTTGTTCGGCGCGACCCACCGAGAACCACAGCTTGAACAGGTGGATGCCACTGTTGACCAGCATCCGCTCGAACTCGGGGCAGGCCCGCATGAACTCCAAGTACTGCGTCGGCGTGCAGTAGCCCATCACCCGCTCGACCCCGGCCCGGTTGTACCAGGAGCGGTCCATGAACACGATCTCGCCACCGCTGGGTAGGTGCGGCACGTAACGCTGGAAGTACCACTGCGTCTGCTCGCGCTCGGAGGGCTTCTCCAGCGCCACCACCCGCGCCCCGCGGGGGTTGAGGTGCTCGGTGAAGCGCTTGATGGCCCCGCCCTTGCCGGCGGCATCTCGACCCTCGCAGATCACCAGCACCTTCGTGCCCGTGTCCTTGACCCACGCCTGCAGCTTGAGCAACTCGATCTGGAGCAGGCGCTTGGTCGACTCGTACTCGCGCACGCCGAGCTTCTTGGTGTACGGATAGCCCTGACGCCAGGCCCGCACGACCGGTGTCCCGTCGGCCAGGACGGCGGTCGTGTCACCGTCGAGCCCCCGTTCGTCGTCGATCACGCCGAGTTCCTCGGCGGCGAACACATGGTCGGCCACGACGTCGGGATCGGGTCCGGTGGCGGTGGTCGGGCTGGCCCCGGTGGTCGGGCTGGCCCCGGTGGTCGGTGCTGCCGGACGCGAGCGCGAGCGACGTCGTGGGGCGCTGTTGGAAGCGGCGGCCGGCGAGCCAGGCGATGAGGTCACCGATCGATTGTCGCCGGTCGGTTCGGTGCTGACCAGGGCTGGAGGTCCCGGTCAGAGCCGCCAGTCGATCTCGTCGAGAGCGCCCGCCCGCAGCGCGGCGTTGGTGCGGCTGAACGGGCGCGACCCGAAGAACCCGTTGTGGGCCGACAGCGGCGAGGGGTGAGCGGACTCGATGATCGTGTGGCGAGCGGTGTCGATCAGCGCCTGCTTGCGGCGGGCGTGGCTTCCCCACAGCACGAACACGACCGGGTGAGCCTTCGCCGACACCGCTCGGATCACCTCGTCGGTGAACGTCTCCCAACCGTGGCCCTGGTGGCTGCCAGCCTGGCCGGCGCGCACCGTCAGGGTCGTGTTGAGCAGCAGGACACCCTGCACCGACCACGCCTCCAGGTTGCCGTGGTCGGGGATCGCGACCCCCACGTCATCGTGGAGCTCGCGGTGGATGTTGACCAGCGACGGTGGGACCCTGACTCCCCGCTGCACCGAGAAGCACAGCCCGTGCGCCTGGCGTGGCCCGTGGTAGGGGTCCTGGCCCAGGATCACGACACGGGTCTCGGCGAACGGGGTCAGGCGGAGGGCGTGGAAGACGTCCTCCGCCGGCGGGTACACCGTGTGGTGCTGGCGCTCGCCGGCGACGAAGGCTTGCAGCTCGGGCCAGTACGGCTTGGCGAACTCGGCCCGCAGGATCGGGTTCCAGTCGGTGCGACCCGCCTCACTCACGCCCGTCATGGCTACCAGAGCCCGTGCGTGCCGTTGTCGTCGCACCTTCGCCTCCTACCATCGCCCCGTGGTGCGTGAGCAGGTTGCGGAGATCCGACGGCGCTTCGAGCAGATCCCGCGATCGCGACTGGCCACCTTGCCGACGCCGTTGGAGCGGGGCTGCGGCCTTCCCGGCGGGGCCCGGCTGTGGGTCAAGCGTGACGATCTGACCGGGCTCGGCGCCGGTGGGAACAAGGCCCGCAAGCTCGAGTTCCTGTGCGCCGAAGCGCTCCAGCACGGTGCCCGCTCGCTGGTCACCGTCGGCGCCGGGCAGTCCAACCACTGTCGGATGACCGCCGCCGCCGGTGCCGTGCTCGGCTTGGAGGTCCACCTCGTGCTGTCGGGCGACCGGCCCCAGCACCTGCAAGGCAATCAGCTGCTGGCGCAGCTCTTCGGCGCCCAGCTCCACTTCACCGGGACCGCCGCCCATCACTGGGGTGAGCTCGAGATCGCCCGTGAGGCGCTGGTCGACGAGCTCGACGCCGAGGGGGCCGCGCCACGTTCGATCCCGATCGGCGGCAGCACGGCGACGGGCGCGCTCGGGTACGCGCTGGCCTATCTCGAGCTCGCCGACCAGTGCGCCCGGCGAAAGGTGGGCCCGCGGGCCGTCGTGACGACCTCGTCGAGTGGCGGGACCCATGCCGGGCTGGTCGCCGGGCGGGCGCTGCTGCGCGCCGAGGGCGTCGAGGACGGGCCCGAGGTCTTGGCGATCGGGGTGGCCAAGGGGGTCAACGCCGGGTCCCCCGACGTACACGCGCTGGCGGCCGAGGTCGTGACGCGTCTCGGGGCCGACCCCGACCTGGTGGCGCCCGACGACGTCGAGATCGATACCAGATGGTTGGGTGAGGAGTACGGCGTCCCGAGCGTGCCGGGCGACGAGGCGATCCGGTGGGCGGCACTGCACGGTGGTTGGGTGCTCGATCGCACCTACAGCGGGAAGGGGTTTGCCGGGGTCCTCGGCAACGCCGCCACCGGACGTTGGGGACCCGGCGATGAGGTCGTGTTCCTTCACACCGGCGGTTCCCCGGCGCTGTTCACCTCGGACGGGGCACCGACCGCCACTCGCTAACGTCGCGTCGCATGAGCGAGCGCTTCGAGCGGATCATCGTTTCGGTAGGGCCGTGAGCGAGATCCTCGACGTCGATCTGCTGGCGTTCGAGCGCGGTTCGACGAATCAACGTCGAGCCGTCGTCGACGGTGTGCGGCGGAGTCTCGAGACCGGGTTCGTGTACACCCACCATGATCTGCCCGTCGATCTGCTCGATACGGCGTACGGGTTGTTGCAGCAGTTCTTCACCGCGGAGCCCGGCGTCAAGCAGCGGTATGTCGCGCCCGGAGCCAACGGCCAGACCGGCTACACCGGTCTGCTCGTCGAGACGGCGGCGTCGAGCGATCTCCCGGACTGGAAGGAGATGCTCAACTGGTCGACGCCGATCCCCGCCGGTCACCCCTTGAAGCGGTCCTACCCCACGGCCTACCCCGATCAGGTGATCCCGGAGGAGGCCGTGCCCGGCATCACCAAGGTGCTCTACGAGTTCCACGACACGATCGCCGACCTTCAACGCCGCTTCCTGCGGGTGATCGCCGAGGGCATCGGCTGTCATGAGACGTTCTTCGACGAGATGGTCACCGACGGACCCACGCTGACCCGCGCCATCCGCTACCCGCCGATGTCCAAGGTGCCTGATGCCACCGCCGCCACCACCACCGCCGCCGTCGACGGCTCGCCGCCTGGGTACGTCTGGGCGGCGGCACACGGGGACATCAACCTGATCACGGCGCTCCCGCGGGCCACCGCGCCCGGGTTGCAGGTGCGGGTCGACGGCGCGTGGGTCGATGCCGTCGCCCCGGACGGTCAGGCGATCATCAACACCGGGATCATGCTCGAGCGCCTGACCAACGGGCGGATCCCGATCGGCTGGCATCGGGTGGTCGCCGACCCCGGTGACGACGGCGAGCGTTACAGCGTGGTGCAGTTCTGCCATCCCCGCCCGTGGACGGTGCTCGATCCGTTGGCGAGCTGCATCGACGCCGAGCACCCGCAGCGCTTCAGCGCCATCTCGGCGGCCGACGCGCTGGCCGAGGTGCTCTACGAGATCAACCTCGTCGAGGACGCCCGACGAGTCACCGGCGACGACGCCTCATGAGCTCGCGCCGCATTCGCACGATGTGGAGCGATCTCAACGGGCTGACCCACGGTCGCTACATCCCCGCCGGAAGGCTCGGCAGCCACACCCACCACGCCGTCACGACGCTGTCGATGACGCCGCAGGGCGACATCCTGCCGGTGCCGGGGTATGCCGCCGATGTCGGCTACCCCGACCTCAGTGCCGTCGCGCTTCCCGAGACCCGGCGCACCGGGTGGGACCCCGACACCGACGTGGTCATCTGCGAGTTGCTCGGGGCCGATGACGAACCGCTGGCGTTGTGTCCCCGCGGCGCGCTCGCCCGGGCGGTCGAGGGCTGGCGGGCGATCGGCTACGACCCGTACCTCGGCTTCGAGCTCGAGCTCTACCTCCTGCAGCAGGACGCGGCCGGTGCCTGGACGCCGGTGACCTCCGAGGGGCATCGGGTCTACGGCGTCGGGCTCGGCGGCGATCAGACCGGTCTCGCCCTGGAGTACTTCGACCTCGTCGAGCAGATGGGGGTGGGGTTGGAGGGCGTCCTCACCGAGTTCTCACCGGGGCAGCTGGAGGTCAACCTGGCCTACGGCCCGGCGCTCACGGCGGCGGACGAGGCGGTGATGGTCAAGGAGATGACCCGCGAGGTGGCCGCCCGGCGTGGCTACCGGGCCACCTACCTGGGTCGGCCCGCCACGATGTCGGTCGGCTCGGGGCTCCACGTCAACGTGTCGATCAGACCGGTGCACGGCGGCGCCAACGCGTTCGACGACCCGTCCCGCCCCGACGGTCTGAGCGCCATCGCCCGGCAGTCGATCGGCGGGTTGATCGCCCACCACGAGGCGGTCGCCGCCTTCGGGGCGCCGCTTCACAACAGCTTCAAACGGTTGCGTCCCGGGCTGATCGCGGGGTACTGGGCCAACTGGGGTCTCGACAACCGCATCAGCACCTACCGCGTCCCGGCCGAGCGGGGCCCGGCGACGCGCATCGAGAACCGGCTGCCCTGCGGCACCGCCAGCCCCTACCTCGCGGCGGCGGCGACGCTGAACGCGGCGCTGCTCGGCGTCGTCGATGGGATCGACTGTGGCGACCCGCAGTTCGGCGACGGCGACGCAGCGCCCAACACCGACCGGCACACCCCCCACACCCTGCCCGAGGCGGTCGCCGCCATCGAGCACGACGCGCTGTTGGCCGAGGCGATGGGCCCGGACCTGACCGGTGCCTATGTCGCGTTGCGTCGGGCGGAGATCGCGGCGTTCGAGGACGCCGGCGAGACCTGGGACCCCGACGCCGTGTCGACCTGGGAGCTGGAGCGCTACCTGCCCTTCTACTGAGCTGCCGACGGTCCGCCACCGTGCCGGCCGCCGGGCCCGGCGCGAAGGATCTCGCGTATCAGCGGCAACGCGTCATCGCTCGACAAACAGGAACGGTGTCGATCCGAGCCAGCGCGCCGATGGCATCGTCGCCGGAGGGGGTCAACGTGAACGTGAACGAACTTCTGGAGCACGCCGTCCCCGTTCTCGCCGCGCTGGCGGTGGCCGGGCTCGGCGCGGTCACGTCGTGGTACGAGCGGCGCGACGCTCGCCTGCGTGCCCACCGCCAGCTCGAGCTGGCCCGCAGCCGCACCTCGTTCGTAGCGTCCTGGCTGACGGCGTATCGCAGTCTGCCGGTCGACGACGACGGTCTCCGGGATGTCTTCGGTCGAGCGCGGGCGGAACTGGAAGATGCCTACGGCGAAGCATGTGTGGCGCTGTCCGATGAACGCCGGGCGATCGAGCAGGGCGCACCCGATCAGCGAGCGACGTCCATCCCGCCGGTGTGGTGGCGGACGGCACTGTTGCTGGCGCCGAGGCGTCGGCTGTCGACCACCGTGATCGCGTGGGCGTTCTACATCGTCGTCGCCCTGAGTGCGGTCACCGTGGTGGGCGCGTTGGTCGACCCGACGACAGCGGATGGCCGGCCGCTGAACCGGGGTGCGTTGATCGTCGGCTTCAGCGTCGTCGTCGGGCTCGCCTGGCTGGTGTGCTTCGGACTGATCACGCTCGCGGCGCGGGGCGGTCGTGGCGACCGGGCCCGAGGCTCGGCCTGGGCGGCCCCCGACCCGGCCGCTCGCTCGGCGGCACCGTCGCGTCGGTAGATCCTCGGCGGTGTCCGTCCCGCCTGATCGGTGCTCACAGGTTGGGTTGGTAGCGGCCGTCGGCGGCGGTCCAGCCGCCGTCGACGAAGATCGTCGTGCCGGTGACGTAGCTCGACGCATCCGACGCCAGGTACACCACGGCCCCGGTCAGCTCGTCGGGCCGGGCCCAGCGACCCAGGATCGTCTTGTCGGCGTACGCCTGATACCACGCGTCGTCGGCCTTGATCGGCGCCGTCAGTGGGGTCTCGACGACACCCGGGGCGATCGTGTTGGCCCGCACCCCCGATGGTCCGAGTTCCACGGCGAGCGTCTTGAACAGCATGATCGTCGCCGCCTTGGTCGCCGCGTACGCGCCCTGGCCCGGCTCGGTGGTCTGCGAACGGATCGACGAGAACCCGATCATCGAGCCCGAACCCCGCTCGGCCATCCGTCGGCCGACCTCCCGGCAGAGCCGGAACACCGCCTTGACGTTGAGATCGACCACCCGGTCGAGATCGGCGTCGGTGTAGTCGACGATCCGTTTGCGCACGTTGACCGCCGGGGTCGTCACCAGCACATCGGGCGTCTCGCCGGCGGCCACGGCCGACCGCACGGCGTCACCGTCGAGCAGGTCGAGGGTCAGCGCCTCGGCGACGCCACCCGACGACTCGATCGACGCGGCCGTCGTTGCCGCCGCGTCGCCGTTGGCGTCGGCGCACACGACGGTGGCGCCATAGCCGGCCAGACCCGCCGCGGCGGCCGCGCCGATGCCGCTGCCGGCCCCCACGACGAGGGCCCGTCGGCCGTCCAGACGAAAGAGGTCTCGCTGCTCGCTCACCGGTGCCACCGTACGCTCTCGTAGTGTCGGCGCTCATGGGCATCGATCGGGACGCGCTGGTCGAGTTCACGCGGGCGTTGGTGCGGGTGCCGAGTGTGTACGACCCGGCGCGGGGGTTGAACGAGGAGCCGGCCGCCGAACTCGTCGTCGAACAGATGCGATCGTTTGGCTGGGAGCCGGAGATCGACATCGTCGAACCCGGCCGGCCCAACGTCATCGCGACGATCGACGGCGGCTCGCCCGGCCCGACCCTGATGTTCGAAGGGCACACCGACGTCGTCACCGAGGGCGACCGGTCGGAGTGGAACCACGAGCCCTTTGGCGCCGAGCTGGCCGACGGGCGGATCTGGGGCCGTGGGTCGGCCGACATGAAGTCGGGGGTTGCGGCGATGCTGTTCGCCGCCGATGCGCTGTGTCGGCGCGGCGGTTTCCCCGGGCGGATCGTGCTCGGTGCGCTGGTCGACGAGGAGGGGATGATGATCGGCGCCAAGGACTTCGTGGCGCGCGGTCGGGCGGCGGGCATCGACGGGGCGATCTGCTGTGAGCCCGAGGCCGGCGAGATCTGCCACGTCGCCAAGGGCGCCCTGCGGTTGCGGATCGACTTCACCGGCAAGATGGCCCACGGCGCGATGCCGTTCCAGGGCCGTAACCCCAACCGTGCCGTCGGCGCGTCGATCGGGGTGCTGGCCGACCTGGAGGTTCGGTTGCAGGCGTTGCACGGCGAACATCCGCACCTCGGGCTGACCTGGGTGACGCCGACGGTGCTGCGCGCCGGTGACCCGCCGCAGATGAACGTGATCCCGGCGGCGGCGTCGATGTGGATCGACGTCCGCACCATCCCGTCGGTCGACCACCCGGCGCTGGTCGCCGAGATCGACGCGCTGGTCGCCACGGTCAGCGGTGACCACGGGATCGCGTCCGTCGTCGAGGTGATCGACGATCGGCCGCCGGTTGCGACCCCCGAGGACGGCCCGTTGGTCCGGGCCATCTGGGACGCCCATCAGGCCTTCGGTGCGAACCCGCCACGCCTGGGCGGCGTGCCCGGCGCAACCGATGGGACGGTGTTGACCAGCCGGGGAGGTGTGCCCACCGTGGTCTACGGGCCGGGAGGCAAGTGGATCGCCCACCAGGTCGACGAGTACGTCGAGGTCGACGACCTGGTCTCGCACGCCGACGTCTACGTCGAGGCCGCGCACCGCTTCCTCAACGCGGGCGTGGCGTGATCACGCCCGCCGTCCGGCCCGGCCCGCGCAACGCCATCACCGACGTCGACGGCATCAAGGTCGGTCATCATCAGCGGACGGGTCGCGGCTGGCTGACCGGTACGACCGTGGTGATCCCGCCGGTCGACACCGTCGGCGGTGTCGACGTCCGCGGCGGCGGCCCGGGCACCCGCGAGACCGAGTTGCTGCACCCCGAGAACATGGTCCAGCGGGTCGACGCCATCTGTCTCAGCGGTGGCAGCGCCTATGGGCTGGCCGCCGCCACCGGGGTCGTCGACTGGCTGGCCGAGCGGGGTCGGGGCCTGCCAATCGGCTCGCATCCCGAAGCGATCGTGCCGATCGTTCCCGCCGCCGTGCTGTTCGATCTCGGTCTCGGCGGCCGGTTCGACGCCCGCCCCGACGCCACCTTCGGCTACCGAGCCGCCAACGTGGCGCGCGGCGGGGTGGTCAAGCAGGGCGGCGTCGGGGCGGGGACGGGGGCACACGCCGGCGGGTTGAAGGGTGGCATGGGCACGGCCAGCGCCGTCCTCGACAACGGCATCACCGTCGCCGCGCTCGTCGCCGCCAACCCCGGCGGGAGCCCGGTCGATCCCCGCACCGGTGAGCTGTGGGGCGCTCGATACGGCCTCGAGGGTGAGTTCGACCACCTCCGCCGGCCACGGGCCGCCGAGGCGAGGTCGTTCCGCGACGCACCGCCGACCCGACCGGCGCTCAACACCACCCTCGCCGTGCTGGCCACCGACGCCAGGCTCGACAACGCCGAGTGCCAGCGGCTGGCGATGGCCGGCCACGACGGCATGGCTCGGTCGGTCTCGCCGATCCACATGTACACCGACGGCGACGTCGTGTTCTCGCTGGCGACCGGCGCCGTCGAGGTGCCCGATGTCCGCCATGACGGCGGGGTCATCCGCCCCGAGCACACCCGGGTCGGTCAGCTCGGTCTGTTGTTCGCGGCCGGCGCCGACTGCGTCGCTCGCGCCATCGTCCACGCCGTGCTGGCCGCCACGTCGGCCGGGGGTCTCGACAGCTACCTCGCCCGCTTCCCCAGTGCCACCCGCCAGCGAACCGGCTCGTGATCCTCGTCGGGCTGCCGTCGGTCAGCTGGCGGCGGGGAGGGTGGCGAGGTGCTCGACCACGCTGGTGAGATCGGTCGCCTTGCGGTGACCGCCGGCGTAGGAACCCCAACGATCCATCACGATGCCGTAGACCCCGGCCTGCTCCCAGGCCTCGACGTGGTGCGGGCCGTCGTCGACGGCGACACAGCCGGAGGGGTCGAGCGCCAGCTCGGCGAGCACCAGCGGTTTGTCCTGGGCCAGGTTGACCGTGGCGACGACCAGCCCGTTGCTGTCGAGCCAGTGCTGGGTGGCGGCCAGGCCGGACTCGACGCCGACGACGTCACGCGCCGTCACCAGGTGGATGCGGTGCCCGGCCTGGTGGAGCCGGTCGAAGCTGGCGACGACGTCGGGGTAGGGGTCGCCGGTCCACCACAACGAATGTTCGTCGACGGCGGCGACGAGATGGTCGACGAACTCGGCGTTGTCGAGCCCCCACTGCTCGTAGAACTCCCAGTTCGACGTGTCGAGCTCGAGATCGCGCTCGAGACGGGCCGCCAGCCATGGCGTGAACAGCTCCGGGAACGGGTAGATCACCCCATCCACGTCCAGCAGTATGTCCAATCCGGTTCGTTCCACGTCGTGCCCAGTCGCCCGTTGTACCAACGGCCCAGGGTAGAGCCAGACGCGGGGGTCGCGCTGGTCAATGAGGCAATCGGGGCACCGCCGCGACGAGCCGCTTGGTGTAGTCGTCGCTCGGGTGGTCGAGCACGTCGGTGGAACGGCCGTGCTCGACCACGGTGCCGTCGTGGAGCACGAGGACGTCGTCGCACAGGTACCGCACGACGCCGAGGTCGTGGCTGACGAGGATCAACGCCATCTGGTGGCGCGCCGCGAGGTCGGCGAGCAGATCGAGGATCTGGGTGCGCACCGACACGTCGAGCGCGCTGACCGGCTCGTCGCCGACCAGCACCGAGGGTCGGGGGGCGATGGCGCGGGCGATGGCGATGCGTTGTTGCTGGCCACCCGAGAACTCGTGAGGGTATCGCTCGCGCATCCCCGGCTCGAGACCGACGGCGACGAGGACCTCGTCGATTCGGGCGGCGTGGTCCTCCTCGACGTCGAGGCACACCAGGGGCTCGGCGATGATCTCCTCGACCCGCTGGCGCGGATCCAGCGAGCTCGCTGGATCCTGGAGGATGATCTGCATCTCCCGGCGCAGCCAGCGCAACGTGCGCGGCGGTCCCGGCGTCACCTCCCGTCCGAGGAAGGTCACCGCCCCGGACGTGGGCCGATCGAGCCCGAGCAGGATGCGCACCAGCGTCGACTTGCCCGATCCGGACTCACCGACGATGCCCAGGCTGGCGCCGGCGATGAGATCGAGGTCGACGCCGCGCAGGGCATGACGGATCGGGCGGGGCGCGAACAGCGACTGGCGGGGGAGCGGGAAGTCCCGCGACACGCCGCGAGCGGTCAGGATCGGTGCGTCACCGCTCATCCGGCTCGCTCCTGGCTGTCGAGGGCGGTGGCGCGGGCGGCGGCGATCAGGGCCCTGGTGTAGTCGTGGTCGGGAGCGGTGACGACCCGTTCGGTCGGCCCCGACTCGACGACCTCGCCTCGCCGCATCACCATCAGCCGCTCGGTCACGCCCGACACCAGCGCCACGTCATGGGTGATGAAGATCAGCGCCGTGTTGCGCTCGCTGATCAGGTCGCGGAGCAACGCCAGCACACCGGACTGGACGGTCACGTCGAGGGCGGTGGTCGGTTCGTCGGCCATCAGCAGCGCCGGCTGACACGCCAGGGCGATGGCGATGCCGACCCGCTGACGCTGCCCGCCCGACAGCTGGTGGGGAAAGGCCCGGACGGTGTTGTCCGGATCGGGCAGATCGACCTGCTCGCACAGGCGGATCGCCTCGCGGGCGGCCGCCGACCGGCTCATCCGCCGGTGCAGACGCAGCGGCTCGGCGATCTGCCGCCCGACTCTCATCACCGGGTTGAGCGAGTTGAGCGGGTTCTGGAAGACCATCGTCATGTCGTCGCCGCGCAGCTTGGACAGCTCCCGGTCCGAGCGGCCGAGCAGTTCGCGACCTTCCCAGCGCACGCTGCCGGTGATGGTTGCGCTGTCGGGGGCGAGCCCGGCGATCGCCAGCACCGTCAAGGACTTGCCCGACCCGGACTCACCGATGATTCCGAGCCGCTCGCCGGCATCGAGGGTGAACGACACGTGATCGACCACGGGGCCGGCGCCGAAGTCGACGCTCAGGTCGGTGACCTCCAGCAGCGTCATCGGTTGGCCTCGGCGGCAGCGGTGACCGCACCGCTCAGATCGAGGGTCGGCAGTGCGACGCGGCCACGCAACCGCGGGTCGACGGCGTCGCGGATGCCGTCACCGAGCAGGTTGAAGCCGAGGGTGGCGGCGACGACGGCAAGCCCGGGGAAGACGATCGCCCACGGGTGCACCGACGCCGTCTCCTGGAGCTGTTCGAGCATCCGACCCCACGAGGGGGTCGACACCGGGGTCAGGCCGAGATAGCTGAGGGCGGCCTCGGCCAGCACGGCGAGGGCGGCGATCAGGCTGAGCTGGACGATGATCACCGGGGCGATGTTGGGCAGGACGTGGCGGATCACGGTGCGCAGCGTCGAAGACCCGGCGGCGCTGGCGGCCAGGACGTAGTCCTCGGTCAGCACGCGCGCCACCTCGCCTTTGACGATCCGCGCCAGCACGACACCCGACCCGATCCCCAACGCCAGCGAGATCGTCCACACCGACCCTTCCAGCGCCGCGACCAGCACGAGCGCCAGGATCAGGGTCGGCAACGAGATCACGATGTCGATCAAGTGGGAGACGGCCTCGCCGACGTAGTGCGGGGCGATCCCGCTCGCGACACCGAGCACGACACCGATCACCGCCGAGATGATGACGGTGAGCACGGCGACCGCGAGCGTGGTGCGCGCCCCGACCAGCACCTGTGAGAACAGGTCCTTGCCGCCGCCATCGGTGCCGAACCAGTGGTCCCACGACACCGGCAGCCACTTGTCGGTGGGAACGATCTTGGTCGGGTCGTAGGGCGTCCACACGAGCGACACGAGCGCGGCGATGACGATGATCGATGACAGCACCAGCCCGAGGCGCCCGGTCCAGGTGCGGGTGACGATCCGCAGCGAGCGGCGCAGGCGGCTCACTTGCGGGTCCTCAGGCGGGGGTCGACCAGTTGGTGCAGCAGGTCGATCAGGAAGCCGATCACCAACACGATCACGGCGATCAGCAGCACCGTCCCCTGGACCTTGTCGAGGTCGCGAGCGCCGATGTCGCGCACGAGCATCTGGCCGACCCCGGGCAGGCTGAACACCCGCTCGATCACGACGACACCGGCGATGAGGCTGGCGATCTGCACGCCGAGGATCGAGATGATCGGCAGGGCGGCGTTGCGCAGACCGTGCCGCCACAGCGCCTGATTGCGGGTGAGGCCCTTGGCTCGGGCGGTGCGGATGTAGTCCTGGTGGAGGACGTCGAGGGTGGCCGAGCGGACGAACCGCAACAGCACCGCGCCCTGCGACAGCGCCAAGGTGATGGTCGGCAGGGTGAGGCGCTTGATTGCCTCCCACGGGTCCGACCAGCCGTCACGGGGGAACCCCTGGGCCGGCAACCAGCCCCAGCGGGCACCGACGATGGTGGCCAACATCAGGCCGACCCAGAAGGTGGGGAGCGCGATGCCGAGCTGGCCGATGGCAGATACCGCGACGCCGTCGGCGCTGCGGTTTCGGGCGGCGGCGAAGATCCCCAGCGGCACGGCGACGACGACCGACAGCACGGTCGAGAACAACACGAGCGGCCCGGTCACGGTCAACTTCTGACCGAGTTCGTCGGTCACGCTGGCCTGGTTCTGTGCCGACTGCCCGAAGTCGCCCTGCAGGATGCCGCCCATCCACTCGGTGTACTGGTTCCACAGCGGCCGGTTGAGTCCCAGTTCCTCACGGAGGGCCTCGACTCGAGCGGGCGACGCCGTGGTGCCACCGATGATGCGGGCGAGGTCCCCGGGCAGCAGGCGCAGCAACAAGAACACCAGGACGCTGGTCACCAGCACGGCGACGAGCAACAGCCCGAGACGGCGCACGATGAACAGACCCATCGCCGGCCAGTGTGGTCGATCGGCGGCG
>JBKEAH010000241.1:0-1675 GCA_047972065.1 Desertimonas sp. | reverse complement strand
TCCTGTGCCCGAACCACATCTCGTTCCTCGATTCGATGTTCCTGATGATGACCTTGCCGCGCAACATCAGCTTCGTCGGCAAGGCGGAGTACATGGACTCGTGGAAGACGAAGTTCATCTTTCCCGCCCTCGGGATGATCCCGATCGATCGTTCCGGCGGGGCGAAGTCCAACGCCGCGCTCGAGGCGGCCGCCGGGGTGCTCGAGCGCGGCGAGCTGTTCGGCATCTTCCCCGAAGGCACCCGCAGCCGCGACGGCTACCTCTACAAGGGTCGCACCGGGGCGGCGCGACTGGCGATGGAGACCGGAGCGCCGATCTACCCGGTGGGCATCGTCGGCACCGATCTCATCCAGCCGCCCGATGCCAAGGCGCCCAAGCCGTTCCGCTCGTGCTCGATCACGATCGGTCGCCCGGTCAAGCCGGAACGCTACGTCGGTCGCTCCGAGCCACACCTCGCCTGTCGATCGATGATCGACGAGGTGATGTTCGAGATCCGCGAGCTGACCGGGCAGGAGTATCGCAACCGGTACGCCAACCAGAAGGACGAGACCCCGGTGGAGGACCGCACCACCGCGGTGCCCGCCCACATCGCCGACGTCGCCGCCGAGCCGGCCCCCGAACGCGAGCTGGTCGGCGCCGGTGCCCCCAGCTGACGCAATCGGCATCCGACCCCGAATCCCTCGCTCTTAGACTTTGCTGGCGATGAGCCAGATCACGATCTCCCTTCCCGACGGTTCGGCGCGCGAGTATCCCGCCGGCACGACGGCGGGCGACGTGGCGGCCTCGATCGGCAAGCGGCTGGCCAAGGCTGCGGTGGCGGCCACCGCCGACGGCGACGAGGTCGATCTGGGACGTGCGCTCGAGGACGGCGCCACGATCTCGATCATCACCGACAACAGCGACGCCGGGCGTCACGTGCTGCGCCACTCGACCGCCCACGTGATGGCCCAGGCGGTGACGCAGCTGTTCCCGGGCGCCAAGTTCTCGATCGGTCCGGCGATCGACAACGGCTTCTACTACGACTTCGAGCTGCCCGGTGGCGCGACCTTCAGTGACGACGACCTGGCCGCCATCGAGGCGCGGATGCGCGAGATCATCGCCGCCGACCAACCTTTCGTTCGCGCCGAGCTCACCGCCGGCGAGGCCCTCGGCGTCTTCGCCGACCAGCCCTACAAGGTCGAGATCATCGAACGGGTGGCCACCGCCGGTGGCGGCGGCGCCGATGAGCTGGACAGCGGTGAGGTCGACGCCGGCGGTGCGGTCAGCGTGTACCGCAACACCGACGAGTTCGTCGACCTGTGCAAGGGCCCCCACGTGCCCTCGACCGGTCGTCTCGGCCACTTCACCCTGCAGAAGGTGGCCGGTGCGTACTGGCGGGGCAACGAGAAGGGGCCGATGCTGCAACGCATCTACGGCACCGCATGGGAGTCCGCGGCCGCGCTCGCCGCGCACCTCGAGCAGCTCGCCGAGGCCGAGAAGCGGGATCACCGCAAGCTGGCCAACGAGCTCGACCTGTTGAGCTTTCCCAGCGAGCTCGGCGGTGGGCTCGCGGTGTGGCACCCCAAGGGCGCCATCGTGCGCAAGATCATCGAGGACTACAGCCGCTTGCGACACGAGCGCGGCGACTACGAGTTCGTCTTCACCCCGCACCTCACCAAGCAGGTGCTCTACGAGA
>JBKEAH010000238.1:0-1685 GCA_047972065.1 Desertimonas sp. | reverse complement strand
CGAACACGACACGCGCGCCACCACCAGACACGACCGGAACGAGCGGACGCCGAAGCCGACGGGCACGGCGTCCGCTCACCCCTGCCTCTTGACAAACCCACACACATATCAGGGCGTGTCTTCTCAGTCGCGGTTCGACGTGCTCGACAATGGTTCGGTGGACGTTTCGAGCGTGACGGTCGGGATGGCGGTGAGCGACTTGGCTCCCTCGATTCTCTGGTATCAAGGCGCGTTTGAGCTCTCGGTTCCGGATGCCACGCCGGCTGACGGGGTGGTGGAGTTCAGAGTCGGCCCGGCGTGGCTGCAGCTGGGGGCGGAGTCCTCGGCGCGCTCAGGCGCGGAGGTCGTGGTGCGGCTGGGGGTCGCTGATGCCTCACGTGAACGTGAACGCCTGGCAGCACTGGGCATCTCCGTCGGCCCCGTCGAGCGTATCGAGAACGCTGTGGACTAGTTTGACTTCGTCGACCCGGATGGTAATCGGCTCAGCATCTATTCGATGCTGTCGCCAGGGTCCTCATCCCGGTGACGATTGCGGCGAGCAGCGCGGCGAGGATTTCTGGCGAGCGATCGTGACGGGGCAGCGACTCCGGCCTCGGTCGAGTGCGGCTCCGCCCCTGGAGCATCACGGTGCTGCCTGGGTGGTTTGTTGTCTCCCGTATCCTGGGCGCTTCGGTCACGGTGTGCGTCGGCGGTGGGTGCGGTTGCGGACCGCGACGCGTCCGCTGCGTTCGATCCAGATGTCGAGTACCAGGGTGAGCAGCGGGACGACGGACGCGGCGAGCCCGAGCAGCACCACCCACCACTCCCATTGGAACCAGATCCCGACTGTGACGCAGACGATCACGAACACGACCCACATCGTTCCGTGCAACCACCCGAACACCGTCACACCGATCGGGCTGCCGGCGAGAGGATACTTCACAAGCATCGACACCAGCAGGCCCGCCCAGGTGAACGCCTCCACTACCGCCGCTGCCCGGAACACCCGCCGCAACACCCGGTCTGTGGGTGTGCCGATCGGTGCCGGCCCGGGTCGATCACGCTCGGCGAGGGTCACTGGCATGTCCTATCTGGGAGAAAGCTTCACGAGGCGTGCGCCGAGGAGTTAGGGGCCCGACGGCGCTGCCGAGCAGGGGGGCGAGGTAGCGGCCGGTCCACGACTCCTCGACCGTGGCGAGGTGTTCGGGGGTGCCGGTGGCGACCAGGGTGCCGCCGGCGTCGCCGCCTTCGGGCCCGAGGTCGATGATCCAGTCGGCGCGTTTGATGACGTCGAGGTTGTGTTCGATGACCACGACGGTGTTGCCTTGTTCCACGAGCTGCTCGATCACGTCCAGGAGCCGGCGGACGTCGTCGAAGTGCAGGCCGGTGGTGGGTTCGTCGAGAATGTAAATGTTGCGGCCGCGGGTGCGGCGCTGCAGTTCGGTGGCAAGCTTCACCCGCTGTGCCTCACCGCCGCTGAGTGTCGTGGCCGGCTGCCCGAGCTGAACGTACCCGAGTCCGACACCGACGAGCGCGTGGCCGAAGCGTGCCGACGCCACCCAGCTGCGCGAGGACCGCGCCCACGTCGAACGCCTCCTGCGACCCGGCGCGTGACCTGCAGGTCGCCGGCCGTACCTGACCTGTGACCCGCAGCAGCGGGCGAACCGATCAAGACCCTGAAGGAGGGTTCATGGCCATTCCCACCC
>JBKEAH010000207.1:0-4721 GCA_047972065.1 Desertimonas sp. | reverse complement strand
GGTAGGCGGGACACCGAGTGGACCGGAACGGCGACGCGGTAGATCAACAGATCGCAGGCCACCTCGACGCGGCGCGCGCCGGGGACTCCGACGCGTTCACGGCGATCTATCACGCGTTGGCCGGCAAGGTGGCCGGCTTCGTCCGTGGTCGCGGCGTGCGTGACGTTGACGATGTCGTCAACGAGGTGTTTCTCGGCGTCTTCCGGAACTTCGACACGTTCGAGGGCGACGCTTCGGCCTTTCGTTCGTGGCTCTTCACGATCGCCCGCTACAAGGCGACCGACGCGATCCGGGCTGCGGTTCGTACTCCCACCGCCGGTGCGGCGGAGCTCCCCGATGCTTCCGGTGGCGATGTCGAGGTTGACGCGATGGCCCACCTGGGTGACGAGACCGTGGCGATGCTCGATCTGCTGACCGACGAGCAGCGCGAGGTGGTGTTGCTGCGGATCATCGCCGATCTGTCCCTCGCCCAGGTCGCCGAGATCACCGATCGGCCGCTGGGAGCGGTCAAGTCGATCCAGCACCGAGCGCTGGCGAGCCTGCGTCGGCAGTTGAGACCGCCCGTATCGGATTTGGCCGATCGAACGATTGCAGACGAGACATGACCGAGCAATTGCCGACCCCCGACGACGTCGAAACGTTGTTGTCCACCGGGAGTGGACCGGCGTCGGCGTCGCTCGGGCCGGTGGTCGACCAGATCCGGGAGGGTCTCGCCTCGACCCCGGCTCCCGCGGTCGGTGCGGCGTTGTCGGCCTTCGTCGGCTCGACACCCCCGCCGGCCCCACCACCGGGTGGTGCCGGTGGATCCGGTGGATCTGGGGGGAGCGGCGGCGGATCGGGCGGCGGCTCGCTGCCGGCGGTCGGCCTGGTGATCGCCGTCGCCGCCGCGGTGATGACGTTGGCCGCGATCGTCGGCAGCGTGGCGTTGTCGCGACCGGGTCAACCCGAGACGGTCGTGACCGTGACCACGGAGGTCGGTGGCGATGGCGGCCAGGGCGAGAATGCGTCGGCGGGTGACGCCGGGCGGTCCGACTCGGCGGCTGCCAGCGGATCGTCCGACGACAGCAGCACGTCATCGACCAGCACGACCTCGACCACCGCCACGACGACGACCAGCAGTACCTCGACGACCAGCACGACGACGTCGACCACGGCGCCGACGACGGTTCCGGCGGTGGTTCCGCCGTCGGCGCCGAGCCCGTCGGTGACGACAACCCCGGCGCCGACGACGCGGCCGCCGACGACGACGCGTCCGCCGACGACGCGGCCGCCGACGACGAACCCGGGCACGACGCGTCCGCCGACGCCGACGACCGTGCCACCGACGACCGTGTCACCGACGACCGTGTCACCGACGACTCCGCCGGTGACGACGGTCCCGGGCACCTCGACCACCACCACCACGACGACCCCGGGCACCACCACCACGTCGGCCCCGGTCACGACGACGACGACGCCGGTCACGACGACGCCGGTCACGACGACGCCCGTGACGAGCCCCGTGACGACGACGACGCTGCCGGACCCGTGCGGCGGATGGTGCCCGCCCCCGTGCGATTTTCAGTGGGGCCACTGGTGCATCTGGTGGGGTCCGGTCGACCCCTGAGAAAATCTCTCTCGGGCCCGTACCCTTTTCGCTCCCCGGCTCGATTGCACGTATGTGTTCGCCGGTAGGCGGGCGCAACACCCACCAACGATCTCGATCGGTGGTGGGGTGCTCTCTCGATCATGGGTCGGCCGGTTCGGGCGGACGGCGGCTTTGCCCATGATCGAGGGAGTGACATCGGCGGAGCGAACGTACTGGGCCTCCCTCTCAGTGCGGACGTGCGTTCCGAGGCCTGGCGGATTGCCTCGGGACGCACGTCGTTCGCATGTCGGTGCCGCGACGGCGCCGCTCAGCCGGGAGGCAACCCGGCCGTGGTCGTGATGGCGGTGGGGGTGGCGGTGGCGCCGGTGGCGAGGGCGGCGTCGATCTCGGCCCGCTGAGGGATCGAGGGCACCGCACCCGGGCGCCGTACCGACAGCGAGGCCGCGGTGACCGCGAGGCGGCCGGCGTCGGGAAGCGGCTGGCCCTCGGCGAGCGCGGCCACGAACGCACCGCAGAACGTGTCGCCGGCCCCGGTGGTGTCCACCGCGTTCACGGCCGGAGCCGGCAGCGACGCAGTCTTCCCGTCGCTCAGGCGCACCTCGGCACCGCGACGGCCACGTGTGACGACCAGCGTCGGCACACGATCGGTGACGGCCGGCCCGGCGGCCCGGGCCTCGCCCTCGTTGACGATCAGCATGTCGATGAACCGGACCAGCGAGTCGGGGAGCGGCCGGAACGGGGCCGCGTTCACCGCGACGAGAACCCCGGCCGCGCGGGCGGCGGCGGCCGCCTCGACAACGGTCGCCATCGGCAACTCGAGCTGCACCAGCAAGATCCGCGCCGCGGCGATGATCGACCGCTCGGCCGCGGTGAGCTCGGTCAGTTCGCCGTTTGCGCCGGAGTCGACCACGATCGAGTTCTCGCCGTGGTCATCGACGGTGATCAGCGCGGTGCCGGTGGGCATGGCGACCCGGCGCAGGTGGGCGTCCACGCCGGCGTCGGCCAACACCGATGACAGGAGGTCGCCACCCTCGTCGGCTCCCACGGCCGCGACGAAGGCGGTCGACACGCCCGTTCGCGCCGCTGCGATGGCCTGGTTGTTGCCCTTGCCCCCGGGGTGACGAGCCGACGAGATGGCCATCACCGTCTCGCCCGGCTGGGGCAGTTCTCGCACGCGGTACACGAGGTCGACGTTGGCGCTGCCGACGACGACCACCGCGGCGGCGCGTGGTGCGTGCCCGCTCACTCGCGCCCACCGGCGACGGCCATGGCGAGCGCGAACGCCATGAGCGACGCGTTGTTCAACACGTGAGCCAGGGGTGCAGGTCTCGGTAGCCGAAGCTGCTGGATACGACGATGTCGACGAGTACATCGGGATCGACCGGGCGTGTCAAGCCGCTGGTTGACGCGGGCCAGCGGGTCTGATCCGCCGGGTTGAGCCGGGGGCCGAGCCTGATTCGATGGTGGGATGGTTCGTACAACGGTGGCGACGGTGTTGGTGGATGCGTTCGATCGGGTGCGCGAGCAGGTGCCCGAGGTGCTCGAGGGTCTCGACCAGCCGGCGCTGACGTGGCGGCCTGATGCGGCCGCCAACCCGATCGCCTGGTTGATCTGGCACCTGACACGGGTGCAAGACGACCACCTGGCCGGTGTCGCCGCGGCGCTCGGCCACGACGGAGCCGATCAGGTCTGGACGGCCGGCGGCTGGGCCCGCCGGTTTGGCCTGGCGTTCGATGACGACGCGATCGGCTACGGCCACACCAGCGCCGAGGTCGCCCAGGTGCGGTCACCGGCACATCTGCTGGCGGGATATCACGGCGCCGTCCACGAGGCGACGGTGGCGATCATCGACGGCCTTGGCGACACCGACTACGACGCCGTCGTCGACACCCGGTGGACGCCGCCGGTCACCACGTCGGTGCGGCTGGTCAGCGTCGTCAACGATGCCACCCAGCACATCGGCCAGGCCGCTTACGTGCGTGGCCTCTGGGACCGCCGGTCCACCTGACGGGCGCCGGTCGTTGGGACGAGCGCGACGGGCTCCCTAGGTTGGGGCCCGTGCCCACCACGTCCAACGGCGACATCGAGCTGTACTACGAGACCTTCGGCGACCCGACCGACCCGCCGATCCTGCTGATCAACGGGCTCGGCTCGCAGTGCATCAACTACGACGTCGAATGGCTCCGGATGTTCGTCGAGCGCGGGCTCTTCATGATGCGCTTCGACAACCGCGATGTCGGCCGGTCGACGTGGCTCGACGGGGTGCGCGCCGACTGGGACGACCCGGCCTACACCGCCGTCGACATGGCCGGCGACGCCGTCGCGGTGCTCGACGCGGTCGGCATCGAGCGGGCCACGATCCACGGGGTGTCGATGGGCGGGATGATCGCCCAGCGGGTCGCCATCCACCACCCCGAGCGGGTGTTGCGGCTGATCTCGGTGATGTCGGCCAGCGGCAAACCCGAGTACGGGGCCCCCACCCCGGAAGCGCAGGCACAGATCATGCAGCCGCCGGCGACCGACCGGGAGGGCTACGTCCAGGAATGGATCGCCGGCATGCGGGTGTGGGGCAGCCCGGCGTGGGCCGACGAGGCCCGTTGGCGCTTCGAGGCCGAACGGGCCTACGACCGGGCCTACAACCCGGCCGGTCCGCCGCGCCAGATCGCGGCCGCCCGGGGGAGCCGCCCCTCCGCCCCCGACCTGCCCGACCTGAAGGTGCCCACGCTCGTCATGCACGGCCTGGCCGACACGCTGATCACCCCGAGCGCCGCCCACCGCCTCGCCGAGCTGATACCGGGCGCCCGTCTCGAGCTGATCGAGGGGATGGGCCACGACTACCCGCCGGGGCTGTGGCCGCGTTGGACCGACATCGTGGTCGACTTCATCGACACCACCGCCTGACCGCCTCCGGCGGGCCAGCGTGGGCTCAGCCGCCGGCGCCGTGTCGACCGATCGACGGGGTGTCGGCCAGCAGCCGTCGGGTGTAGGCCCGCTGGGGGTCCACCATCACCCGCGCGGTCGGGCCGAGCTCGACGATCGTCCCTTCCGACATCACCGCCACCCGCTGGGCCAACGATGCGACCAGCGGGAGGTTGTGGGTGACGAACAGCATCGCCAAGCCCAGCTCGCGCTG
>JBKEAH010000161.1:0-1663 GCA_047972065.1 Desertimonas sp. | reverse complement strand
CGACAAGATGGTGGCCGCCGCACACGACCTGGTGACGCGCATCCGTCAGCCGTAGACGGGTCGCGGTTGATGCGCTGTTAACGCCCTCCTGGGATGGTTGCGAGGTGATCAGACTCCCCCGAACCATCTTTGCGGTGGCCGCCACGGTGGGCCTACTCGGCGCGTGCGGCGGCGACTCAGCTTCGATCGACGCCGTCGACACGACCAATCCCACAACGACCGCCGCCACCCCCACCACAACCGAACCACCAGACCCGCCGGACGACACGGTTTCGGACGAGACGGTTTCGGACGAGACGGAACCGGTTGACACGACGCCGGTCGAGACCACCATCGCGGATCCAGACCTTCCGGACTGGGCATCTGGCGAACTGGCCATCGTTGAGACCGACACCGGCCCTCGCGAGATGCCCGTCGAGTTGGTGCCGTTCTGCGAGGCGAGCCGGTCGTTCTGCCTAGCGGCGAAGGGACTCGACTTCATCGACGATGGACAACTGGGCACCGCTCAACAACTCTTCGCCGCACTCGGCGCGCTGGTGCCGGTGACGATCGAAACGGCACCGTCGGATGAGTTCGCCAGGGAACCGACCGCGGCACGCGACCAGTTGGCGGTACTGATTCCGGCGTTCGAAGAGATCGGCTATGACGACCGTCGCCTCGAGGAGCTGTCGGATCCCGAGGCGCTGGTCGACGCCTGGACGGGATTCGCTGCGACGCGGGATTCGTTGAACGAATTCCTCCTACAGGCGTGTGGCGCCGACGAGGGCATCCTGATCGGCGAGGCGCGGGAGGTAACATCCATCGCCGCAAGCGCGGCCGGTGAGGCCATCGAACCGGACGACCCGGCGGAGGAGGCGGTCGCGGGAGTGCCGATCACCAACGCGAGCGGAACGATTGCCGTCTCCGTGCCCACTGACTGGGACGAGGTCGACGATGGCAGCCAAGAAGGCCGCGACGCCCTGGCCGCGTCATCGGACCTCCCCGGTTTCGGTGAGCTCGCGACGCCGGGTGTTCTCGTGGTGCGCGGCGAGGGCGGATTCCGAGACGGAGGTTACACCGGTCGCGCGCTCGAGGCCCAGGCCACCCTCGAAGCCGCTGGCTGCGTGATGCTGGAGAACCGCGACTAGAACGACAACACCTATGTCGGCAGCGAACGGATCTTCGACTGCGGCCGACCAGGACGAGACGTGCGGATCTTCGGAGGCACGACCGAGGATGAGTCGCTGTACGCCATGGTGCTCCTCGTCCAACCAGCGCGGGCCATCGGGGAAGGTCGACCGCGGCTGCCGGTGCGATGGCTCGCCGTGCCACCATCTCGGCCAACTCCTCGTCGTCGAAGGCCATGTCGTTCTCGGTGATGGCCATCGCCGCATCCTCGCTGAGCAGCCTCGCCACCGCAAGCCTGGGCTTGGTCCGCCCGCTGATGACCAGACCGCCGTTCGCCGGTAACCTCTCGAGTATCTCGGCAAGGAGGCTCCACGCGTCGGCTGCGTCACCGAGACAATGGGCGTCGTCGAGGATCACCACGACCGATGATGGCGCGCGACCACATCGCCTCGACGACGAGGTCGAGGGTCACACCAGCCGTCGGCACCGAGAGGGCGGTGGCCAACCCTTCGAGCAAGTGGGTCGGGTCGCGATCGGCCTCGGTGACCCGCACCAG
>JBKEAH010000104.1:0-3919 GCA_047972065.1 Desertimonas sp. | reverse complement strand
AGGTCGAGCTCGACGTCGTAGCGCTCGCGCAGGGCCTCGACGTCCTTGTCGGCGTCGCGACGCAGCTTCTTGGTGTCGCCACCCTCGGCCTCGGCGCGCTCGGCCTCCTCCTCGAGCTCCTTGAAGCGGCGATCGATCGCCAGCTCCTTCTCCTTCTCGATGACGTCGCGCTCTTCGAGGTACTCGGCCTCCAGGCTCTGGAGGTCCTCGTGACGCTTGTCGTCATCGACCCAGGTGACCAGGTTGGCGGCGAAGTAGATGACCTTCTCCAGCTGCTTGGCCTTCAGCTCTTCCTTCGGCTCGATGCCGGCCAGCAGGTACGCCAGCCACGACCGGGTGCCGCGCAGGTACCAGATGTGCACCACGGGCGCCTCGAGTTGGATGTGGCCCATGCGGTCACGACGCACCTTGGAGCGGGTCACCTCGACGCCACAGCGCTCGCAGATGATGCCCTTGAAGCGGACCCGCTTGTATTTGCCGCAGTAGCACTCCCAGTCGCGGGTCGGCCCGAAGATCTTCTCGCAGAACAGCCCGTCCTTTTCGGGACGCAGCGTGCGGTAGTTGATCGTCTCGGGCTTCTTCACCTCGCCGTGGGACCACGTCGTGATCTGATCGGCGGTGGCCAGCCCGATCTTGAGCTGGTCGAACATGTTGACGTCGAGCAACGTTCACCTCAGAGGTAGGGCGGTGTCCCGGACCCTGCCCGGGTCCCGTCACCGGCTTCCAACTTCGCTCCGGAGTGTCACGGCCTCTGCTTCTCAGCCGTCGCGTTCCCCCCTGGTCAGAGGGCTCGTCACGGTCGCAGTGTGGGGCGTCACACGGTTCTTCGGATGGCGCCCGAGTCCCCCCGGGCGCAGGGACTCCACGCTACCGGGAGGCCACTCAGGTTCCACGGCGACGCGCAACGAGGGTTGAGCGCACCGCTGCGGTGCGCTCAACCCTCGTCTGCGCTTGAACCCTCGATGGGGTCGTCAGTAGGCGCGGGTGCGGGTGGGGCGGTCGTCGTCGTCGGCGCCGCGCTCGGGACGGGAGATGTCGATCCCCAGTTCCTCGGCGGCCCGGAACACGTCCTCGTCCAGCTCACGCATCTCGATCTCGGAGCCGTCGTCGGCCAGGACCTCGACGTTGATGCAGAGCGCCTGCATCTCCTTCATCAGGACCTTGAAGCTCTCGGGCACCCCGGGCTCGGGGATGTTGTCGCCCTTGACGATCGCCTCGTACACCTTGACCCGGCCCAACACGTCGTCGGACTTGATCGTCAGCAGCTCTTGCAGGCAGTACGCCGAGCCGTACGCCTCGAGCGCCCACACCTCCATCTCACCGAAGCGCTGGCCGCCGAACTGGGCCTTACCGCCGAGCGGCTGCTGGGTGATCATCGAGTACGGACCCGTCGAGCGGGCGTGGATCTTGTCGTCCACCAGGTGGGCCAGCTTGAGGATGTACATGAACCCGACGGTGATCGGGTTGTCGTAGGGCTCGCCGGTGCGACCATTGAACAGCTGCGTCTTGCCGTTCTCCCCGATCAGGCGGTCGCCGTCGACCGACTCCGGGTTGAGGTTCTGGAGGATCGCCTGGATCGTCGGGTGCTTGCCGGCGTCCTCGGCCTCGTCCCAGTGGGCACCATCGAACACCGGCGTGGCGATGAACGTCGACGGCGTGGTGCTGGGACGGGTCTTGGACTCGGTCCCTCGAATCGGTGCCTGACCGACCTGCTCGTTCGAGCGCGGGTCGACCCAGCCCCACCGGGCGCAGTAGCCGAGGTGCGCTTCGAGCACCTGGCCGACGTTCATCCGGCTCGGCACGCCGAGCGGGTTCAAGATGATGTCGACCGGGGTGCCATCGGCCGTGTAGGGCATGTCCTCGACCGGAAGGATCTTGGAGATGACGCCCTTGTTGCCGTGACGGCCCGCCAGCTTGTCGCCGACGGAGATCTTGCGCTTCTGGGCGACATAGACCCGCACCAGCTGGTTGACACCCGGCGGCAGTTCGTCGCCATCGTCACGGTTGAACACCTTGACATCGATGACCTTGCCGTTCTCACCGTGGGGCACCTTCAGGCTGGTGTCACGCACCTCGCGGGCCTTCTCACCGAAGATGGCGCGCAGCAGGCGCTCCTCGGGGGTCAGCTCGGTCTCGCCCTTCGGGGTGACCTTGCCGACCAGGACGTCACCCGGCCCGACCTCGGCGCCGATGCGGATGATCCCGCGGTCGTCGAGGTCGGCGAGGATGTCGTCGGAGAGGTTGGGGATGTCCCGGCTGATCTCCTCGGGGCCGAGCTTGGTGTCACGGGCGTCGACCTCATGCTCGTGGATGTGGATCGACGTCAGCACGTCGTCCTTGACGAGCCGCTCCGAGAGGATGATCGCGTCCTCGAAGTTGTAGCCCTCCCACGGCATCAGCGCGACCAGCAGATTCTTGCCCAGCGCCAGCTCGCCGTGGTCGGTGGAGGGGCCATCGGCCAGGACGGTGCCCTTGGTGACCCGGTCGCCTTCGTTGACGCGCGGCCGCTGGTTGATGCAGGTGTCCTGGTTCGATCGGCGGAACTTGGCCAGCCGGTAGACCTTGCGACCCTGGTCGTCGTACTGCACGGTGATCGAGTCACCGGTGACCTCGAGGACCTCACCCTTGCCCACGGCCTGGACCAGATCGCCGGCGTCGCGGGCGGCGCGGTCTTCGATGCCGGTACCGATGTAGGGAGCCTCCGCCCGCAGCAGCGGCACGGCCTGCTTCTGCATGTTGGCGCCCATCAGCGCCCGGTTGGCGTCGTCGTGCTCGAGGAACGGGATCAGCGCCGTGCCGACCGACACGATCTGCTTCGGGCTGACGTCCATGTAGTCGACGTCCGACGGCGGCACGTAGCCGATGTCGGTGGTGGCGCCGAAGAAGCTCTCCGCCTCCAGCATCTTGCGGAGGTCGTCGAGGCTGGCCGCCTGCGGCGACCGGCGCACGAGCACGCGGTCGTTGACGAAGCGGCCGGTCTCGTCGAGCGGCGCGTTGGCCTGGGCGACGACGTAGTTCTCCTCCTCGTCGGCGGCCATGTAGACGATCTCTTCAGTGACCTTGCCGTCCACCACCTTGCGGTACGGCGACTCGATGAAGCCGAACTCGTTGACCCGAGCGAACGTCGACAGGCCGCCGATCAGGCCGATGTTGGGCCCCTCTGGGGTCTCGATCGGGCACATCCGGCCGTAGTGGCTGAAGTGGACGTCGCGGACCTCGAACCCGGCCCGCTCGCGGGAAAGACCACCGGGACCGAGCGCCGACAGGCGGCGACGGTGGGTGAGGCCCGACAGCGGGTTGACCTGGTCCATGAACTGGCTGAGCTGCGACGTCCCGAAGAACTCCTTGATCGCCGCCACGACCGGGCGAATGTTGATCAGTGTCTGGGGCGTGATCGCCTCGACGTCCTGGGTGGTCATGCGCTCGCGCACGACCCGCTCCATACGGGACAGACCGATGCGGACCTGGTTCTGGATCAGCTCGCCGACCGAGCGGATGCGCCGGTTGGCGAAGTGATCCTGGTCGTCGAGGCGGTAGCCCGGCTCCTGCTTGACCAGGTGGAGCATGTAGGTGATCGAGGCCAGCACCTCACACCGGCTGAGGACGTTCTGGTCCTCGGCGGGCAGGTCGAGCTGCTCGCCGGTGAGCCCGAACAGCTCGCCGAGCTTGGCGACCTCGGTACCGAGCTTGCGGTTGAGCTTGTACCGACCGACCCGGCTGAGGTCGTAGCGCCGGCTCTCGAAGAAGGCGTTGCGGAAATAGGCGCGCGCCGACTCGACCGTCGGCGGCTCGCCCGGCCGGGCCCGCTTGTAGATCTCGACCAGCGCCTCGTCCTGGGTCGGGGCGACGTCGCGCTCCTTGTCCCACTGGCCCTGCAGGAAGTCGAAGTGGTTGACGAAGCGGTCGAGGAACCCGGGGG
>JBKEAH010000022.1:0-12372 GCA_047972065.1 Desertimonas sp. | reverse complement strand
TCGGGCATCGCCCGGGTGGCGGCGACGAGACGAACCACGTAGCTACGGATCGAGTCCTCGACGTGGACCGACTCGGCGACGTCGATCATCCGGGCCACCTCGACGGTGCTCATCACCGGTTGCAGCGACTCCGGTCGCGCCCCGGTGGCCAGGTTGCGCAGCACGTCGACCTCGAAGTCATGGCTCGGGTAGCCGAGGCTGGTGCGCATCAGGAACCGGTCGAGCTGGGCCTCGGGCAGCCGGTAGGTGCCCTCCTGCTCGACGGGGTTCTGGGTGGCGATCACCACGAACGGTCGTGGCACGTCGTAGGTGGAGCCGTCGACGGTGACGTGTCGCTCCTCCATCACCTCCAACAGTGCCGCCTGAGTCTTGGGGGAGGCCCGGTTGATCTCGTCGCCGAGCACGACGTTGGCGAACACCGCGCCACGACGGAAGTCGAACGACCCCTGCGACTGGTTGTAGACCACGCCGCCGGTGACGTCCGAGGGGAGGAGGTCGGGGGTGAACTGCACCCGGTTCCACGAGCCCGTGATCGAATGGGCGATCGACTTGGCCAGCGACGTCTTGCCCGTCCCGGGGACGTCGTCGAGCAGCAGGTGCCCCTCGGCGAAGACGCACACCAGCGCTAGCGCGACCTGGTCGCGCTTGCCCTTGATGACCAGACCGACGTTGTCGATGAGGGCGTTGAACCAGTGGCTGAACCACTCGGCGTGTTGGTCGGTGGCGGTGGGCATGAAGGGTTGACCTCTCACGGTTTGGGTGGACGTGTCACCAGACGATGACGTTGGATCGATGCGAGGCAACCGTGACCCAGACCTGCCGGCCGGGGTAGCCGTAGTAGCAGACACCGTTGGCGGTGAGGCGGCCAGAGCCGTCGACCCGATGCCTCGAGGGGGTGTCCCAGAACCCGCCGTCTTGGGAAGCGCAGGAGATCGAGTACGTCGCTCCGGGGGTCAGACCGGTGGCCTGCACGTTGATCCAGCGGCACGAGCTGTGGGTGCAATTGTCCTCGCCGACGGCGCTGGCACCCTTGGAGATGGTGACGCTGACCGGTGCGCGAGGGGTCTCGGTGCGCCATCCGGTCCAGCTGCTACATCCCACGTCGTTACAGGCCCGGACCCGGACCTGGTATGCGGTTCCGTTGCTCACGTTGGTGTAGGAGATCGACGTACCGGTGACGTTTTGCGTGCCGCCCGGTGAACGCTCCACCTGGAAGTGGTTGATGGCATCGCCGTTGTCGTTCGGACGACACCACGACGCCTCGACCCGCCCGTTGCCCGAGCTGGTCGAGAAGCACCCGGGGGTGTCGGGTGGTCCGGGGGTGCGCGCCGAGGCGGTGTTGGACACCGGGCCGGCGCCGACGTCGTTGACGGCGCGTACCCGCAGCGAGTAGTCGGTCGAATCGGCCAGTCCGGTGGCACGGTGGGCCAGATCGGCGCCGACCGATTGCCAACCGCCGCCGTTGATCGACATCTGATAGTCGGTGATCGCCGCTCCGTTGTCGCAACCGGCGCTCCAGGTGGCATCGATGGCCTTGATGTCGGGACGGGCTTGGAGGTTGCTCGGAGCGCACGGCGGACCGGCCGGCACCACCGCGTTGCTGGCGGCGCTGATCGTCTCGCCCTTCTCGTTGATCGCAGTGACCGTGAACGTGTAGCTGGTGCCGTTGGTCAGACCGCCGACGGTGGCGCTGAGCTGACCACCGTTCACCGACGTCGCGGTGCCGCCGCTCGACACGACCACGTAGCTGGTGATGGCGCAGCCGTTGCTGGCCGCCGCGCCCCAGGTGACGGTGGCGCGGCCATCGCCACGGGTCGCGGCCACGTTGGCCGGCGCACCGGGGACGCCGCACGGCACCACCGGCGCCGACGCCGCCGACCACGGGCCCGTCCCGGCTCGGTTGACGGCGCGCACCTCGAAGGACTGCGCCTCCCCGTTGGGCAGGTCGGACCACCGTCGGGTGGTCGTCTGGGTGGTCACCACGGCGCCACTACTCACCATCCGCACCTCGTAGGCCGACGGCGACTCGCCTCCGTCGGCGCCGGGGACGAAGGTGACGTCGATGTAGCGGTCACCGCTGGCACCGACCACGCTGGTCGGGGCGCTCGGGGTCGTCAATGGGTGCTCGGGTGACGACGGTGTGCTCCACTCGCCGACGCCGCGGGCGTTGCGGGCCTGCACCTGGAAGGTGTACTCGGACCCGTTGGCGAGTCCTTCCCAGCGATACGAGGTCCCGGACCCGGTGGCTTGGACACCGGTGGCCGAGCCGCCGATCATCAGGTTGTAGCCCTCGATCGGGCTGCCGTCGTTGGCCGGGGCCGACCACGTCACGATCAGCGCCGAGTCGGCGAATCGCACCGTCGGTGCCGCCGGGCGTCCGGGCACGACGTCGGGGGTCACCGGTGCCGATGGTGCGCTGGGATCGCTGCGACCGGCCTCGTTGATGGCGACGACCGTGAACGTGACCGGTACCCCGTTGGGAAGGTTCGAGAACGACGCCGTGGTCGCCCCGTCGGTGGCGACCGTCTGGCCGCCGCCCGACACCTCGTAGCCGGTGACACCGGCACCGTTGCCGTCCGAGGGGGCCCAGGTGACGACCGCCGTGCCGTTGTCGGCGGTGGCCGACGGCGTCCCGGGCGGCGTCGGACGCCCGACCACCACGACCGACACCTGACCATCGGCCTGACGCTCGACGCTGCGGCGGGCGTCTTGCGCGGTGTAGTTGAACGTCGCCGTCCCGAAGAACTCGGCGTTCGGGGTGAACGTGACGAGGCGGCCGTCGGTCGTGACCACCCCCGCCGAGGTCACCCCGACGGCGGACACGGCGAGGCCCTGGCCGAGATGGTCGACGTCGTTGTCGAGCACGGCGATGGTGACGGCCTCGCCCTGACGGGTGCGGCCCTGGTCGCCGATGGCCTCCGGTGCCGGCTGGTCCGAGGGCTGAACGGCCAGGTTGACCGTCCCCGTCGCCGAGTCGCCGGCGTTATCGGTGACGGTGAACTGGAACGAGCCGGCCTGCCCGCTCTGGTCGATGGCGGTGGTGACGACGGCCACGCGACCGTCCTGGAGCGCGACCTCGACCGGGCCCACCGTCTCGCCGATCGTGAACGTGGCGGTGTCATCGGGGTCGGGGTCGGTCACCAGCCCGGTCAGATCGACCGGGGTCGCCGTCCCGGCGACGACCTCGAAGGACCCGTCGGTGACGACCGGGACGGTGTTGGTCGCCGCCGTCACCGTGATCGTCACGACCCCCGAGGTGGTGTGGCCGGCTTCGCCGTCGTCGACCTCGTAGGAGAACGACGCTCGCCCGACGAACCCGGCGTCGGGCGTGAAGCGGACGACGAGTCCGCTGGCCCCGGTGGTCGCGACGTCGGTGGTCCCGCCGACGCGGTCGTCACAGCAGGCGAACGACAGCGGATCGCCATCGGGGTCGACCACCCCGGCGAGCTCGGCCACGTCGAGCTCGACGGTGCCCCCGGCCTCCACCTCGGCCTCGGCCATCGTCACCACCGGCGCCTGGTTGTCCACCACCAACACCGACAGCGTCGCCGTCGAGCTCAAGCCGTCGGCATCGGTGATCGTGTACTGGTGGCGGGCCGAGGCCGTCCCGGCGGTCACCGTGACGACACCGTGTTCATCAGCGGGCGTCATCGCCGCGTCGTCCCAGGTCACCTCGAGGCCTTCGGGAATCCCATCGGGATCGACGTCGTTGACGAGCAGGTCGATCTCGACCCGTTGTCCTGGGCTGAGGGGACCGAGGAGATCGTCGGCGGCGATGGGGGCCAACGGCTCGTCGGCGGTCAGCACGGTGATCTGGACCGTCGCGTCGTCGACGCCGCCACGACCGTCGGCGATCGCGTAGGGCACCGTCACCTCGATCGGGGTGCCGTCGGCGTTGCCTTCGGTCGGCGGTGTGTACTCGAGCGAGCCGGCGTCGGCCGCCACCGTGATCTCGCCGGTCGTCGCGTCGCCGACCCGGGTCACCAACAGCTGGTCGTGGTCGGGATCGGAGTCGTTGGCCAGGGCGTCGAGCCGGATCGTCGCCGAACCGGCGATCACCTCGACGCGGTCGTCGGCGGCGAACGGGTTCCGGTTCGCCCCGTCGCGCCCGAGGACGCCGATCAGCACCTCACCGACGGCCCGGCCGCCGAACGCATCGACCAACGCGTACGACACCCGGTCGGTGCCCGAGAACGTCTCGGCCGGGGTGTAGACCAGCTGACCGTCGATGATCTCCGCCGTGCCGTACCCGGGCTGGCCGGTGATGCCCTCCGCCGCGATCATGTCGCCGTCGAGGTCGGAGTCGTTGGCGACGATGTCGATGATCACGGGGACACCGGCCCGGGTACGGTCGGTGTCGGTGCGGGCGATGGGCGGTCGGTTGACCTGCTCGGGCGGGACGATGGCGACCGAGATCACCGCGCTGGCCTGATTTCCCGAGGTGTCGCGGATCGTGTAGCCGACCCGGGTGGTGGTGGTGACGGTGTCGGCGATCGTCAGTTCGACGGTCTGGCCGTTGAGACCGATCGCCGCGTCGACCCCCTCGGCGGCACTGACCGAGGTGACCTCCAACACTCCCAGCTCGGGGTCGCTATCGTTGTCGAGGATCGGCACCGAGATGCGCCCACCGGCCCGGGCCTCGGCGGTGTCGTCACGGGCGACCGGGGCCTCGTCGAGGGTCGCGGCGTCGATCACGGCGACGACGACGCTGGTCCACACCGGCTCGCTGGCGCCGTCGGAGATGGCGTAGGCGAAGGTGACGCGGTTCGGTGCTTCGGTCGCGACGGTGACCATGAAGCCGGCGCCGTCGGCCTCTTCGATCCTCAGGTGGTCGTCGCCGCGCACGTCGACGATCGAGACCACGTCGTTGTCGGGATCACCGTCGTTGTCCAGCACCTCGACCAGTCGGGTGGCGCCGGCGGGGATGACCACGTCGTCGCGCACGGCGACCGGTGGGCGGTTCTCGACCGCTTCGCCGACCTCGATGCGAACCTGTGCCGTGTCGCTCTCGAAGCCGTCGGTGACGGCGTAGGACAGGACGTAGGAGCCGGGCTCGGTCGGGTTGAAGAACAGCTCGCCATCGGGCGTGACCGACAGGTCGAGCGCGCCCACGCCGAGGCCTGGTGGCTCGATCACCTCCGGTTGGCCGGCCAGGTAGAGCGGGTCGTTGTCGGCGTCGGTGTCGTTGTCGATCAGGTCGAGCCGGGCGGCGCGGTTGACGACCGTCGTGGTGAAGTCGTTGCGGGCGTCGGGCTCGTTGTTGGCGTCCTCCAGCCGCACGTCGACCGTGACGGTTCCCTCGGCGGTGGCGCCGGCATCGTCGGCGACGACGTAGGTCAGCTCGATGCTGTCGCGGCTGGTGTTCGGATCGGGGGTGAAGGTGACGGTGCCGCTGGCCGACATGCTGATCGTGCCGGCCGACGTCTCCGGATCGGTCAGCTCGACGGACTGCAGGACCAGCGCGTCGCCGTCGGGGTCGTCGTCGTTGGCCAGGACGTCGAAGTACACCGGTTGGCCCCGCCGGATCGAGGCCACGTCACGCACGGTGACCGGCGGCCGGTTGCTGGCCTGGTCGGCGGGGGTCACGTGCACCACGACGTTGGCGGCCGCCGACCCACCACGCCCGTCGGAGATCGTGTAGCCGAAGGTCACGTCCCCGACGAAGCCGGCCTCCGGTGTCACCTGTACCGCGCCGCCACCGGGGATCACCTCGATCCGGGCCGCACCACCGGCCGGTTGCACCCCGGTGACGATCAGCACGTCGCCGTTGGGGTCGCTGTCGTTGGCCAACACGGCGACCACCGTCGGACGCTCGAGCTGGGTCTCGGCCTCGTCGTCACGGGCCACCGGGTCGAGGTTCGGGCCGTCGGTCTGGCGGTCGCCGTCGATCACGGTCGCCTCGGTCTCGTCGGGGTCGACGATGACTTGGGTGTTGTCGGTGACCTCCCCGTCGTTGCGCTCGGCGGGGTCGTCGGCGGTGGCCGTGAGGATGGGGTCCCAGTCCTCGACCGGTTGGAGCGGCTGCTTGGGTTCGGTCACCCACGACTCGCCGGACTCGACGTCGTTGATCCAGACCCAGCCGTTGACCAGGCGCAACCGAAGGTCGGCGCGGGCGCTGTTGCCGAGCGGCACGACACCGTCGCCGACCGGTTCCCCAACGCAGATCTGTTGGTAGTTCGGTCGCTCCTGGACGACGGCGAACACGCACCCGCCGACCACCAGCGGCCGCACCGGGTCGGCGTTGGCGCCGAAGTCGGCGAGCGGCTCGGGGTCACCACCCCCGAAGGGGATGCGGACGATCCCCCCGCCGGTGGTCACGGCGATCACGTGGTCGGCGGCCGGCCCCGGCTGCTGGAGCCGGACGAGCAGTTGGGTGCCCTGCGCGTCACGCACCGCCGGCAGTTCGCGCACCTCGCCGGGCGTCACCATCGTCAGGTCGCCGTCTCGGTCGACGACGACGGCGACGTCGGGGCCTAGTGCCGTGATGGCCGAGATCCCATCGCTCATCGACACGTCGGGGCTGCGCTCGGTGGAACCGTCGGGCCGCAGGAAGATCACCTTGCCGGCCGCGGCGTCGGCGATCACGGCGTGGCCGTCGTCGAAGCTCGCCATCTCGCCCGGTCCCTCACCGGTGATCAGCGGCTCCTCGCCATCGAGGCTCGTGAGGCTCCGGAACTCGTCGGCGCTGAACTTCCAGACCCGCAACGTGGCGCGGTCGACGACGAAGACGCCCCGATCCACGGCATCCACCACGATGTCGCCGGTCAGACCGGCGATGGTGGTGCCCCGTCGGGCGTTGGCGTTGTCGACGACGATCGCCGACCCGCTGCTGCGATCGTGGACCAACACGATGTCGGTGGCCTGATCGGTCTCGAAGTCGGCACCGGAGGCGGCGACGGCGACCTTGGACTCCACCTCGTTGGCCGCCCGATTGACGTGCCCGACGTAGCCGAGGTCGCGCTTGAGCAACCAGGCGCCACCATCGTTGGTGCGCGTCTCGGTGTGCTCGCGCCCTTCGGCCCGCAACGCGGTGACCACCACGGCGGCGATGACGAGCGCGGCGACGACCAGCACAGTGCCGGCCAACCCGCGGCGCGTTCGTTGCGTCATCGTCTGCTCCTCATGACGACGCCGTTCGTCGCCCGTCGATCGCTGCTGGTGCGAGGTGCACGGACGGTCAGACGTCGTCTCCGCCGAATCGGTTGCACAACCCGCTCAGCCATCGAGCAGGTCGATCACCCGTAGGGTAGTGAAGCCCGCGGTGCAAGACATGGGGACCGCTCCCCGACGCCCGGGCGACACACCCGACGCTTCGATTCTCACTGCCGTGCCCCGTCGCCCCGACCGCAGCCGCCGCGCCGACCAGGCGACGTTCGTGCAGATCGACGGCTACGACCATCTCGAGCCGATCGGCCGCGGTGGCTTCAGCCACGTGTACAGCGCGCGTCAGCGGGACTTCAACCGGCGGGTGGCGATCAAGGTCTTGACCTTCGGACTGGCCGACGAGCGGGAGCAGCGCAGCTTCGAGCGGGAGTGCCGAGCGATGGGCCTCGTCTCGCAGCACCCCCACATCGTCACCGTCTTCAACAGCGCTTTCACCTCGACCGACCAGCCGTGCATCGTGATGGAGCTGTACAGCGGCGGCACGATGATCGACCGCCAGCGCCGTGAGGGACAGCTCGGCGTCGGCACCGTGCTCGATGCCGGGGTCAAGATCGCAGGGGCGTTGCAGACGGCCCACGATCGCGGGTTGTTGCACCGTGATATCAAGCCGCAGAACCTGTTCATCTCCGAGTTCGGTGAACCGGCGTTGGGTGACTTCGGCATCTCGACCCTCGACGACGAGCGGTCCATCTCGGGCAGCGGTGGCCTGACGGTGCACTACGCACCCCCGGAGGTGCTCGAGGGTGCGGTGGCCACGGCGACGTCGGACGTCTACTCGTTGGCGGCCACCCTCTACACCCTGCTCGAAGGGGTTCGGCCCTTCACCGGCGGTCCGGACCGTCGCCAAACGGTGGGCGAGCTGGCACGGCGGATCATGCTCGAGGCCCCACCGCGCTCGTCGCGCGCCGACGTGCCGAGATCGCTCGCCGACCTGCTTGTCGCAACGATGGCCAAGGAGCCGTCGGATCGTCCGCTCACCGCCGCCGCGTTCGGGCGCGAGCTGCAACGGGTGCAAGCCGAGATGGGGTTGCCGGTCACCACCCTGCCGGTCGCCAGCCCGGGGGGTCCCGTCGTCCGCCCGGGCGCCGGCCCGGCGTGGCCGTCGCCGGCCGCCGCCACACCGCCCGAGGCCGGGGTACCGCCGGCCCCGCCGCCGTCGTCACCGGTCGACGAGGCGGCATCGCTCGGCCCGGGGGTGGCCCCCGTCGTCCAGATGCGCTTCACCGACGAACCCGGCGACCACGACACCCACACGGTCACCGTCGGGCGGCCCCGCCCGGGGGCCGAGGGGTCGAGCGAGGATTCGTCGGGGCGCCCGGGCGGTCCGGGGGAGGTCGCCCCGACGACCCGCCGGATCGTGTTCGGCACGATCGCCGGGGTGGTGAGCCTGTCGGCAATCGCCGGCGCGCTGCTGTTGTTCGCCGACGGCGGCGATTCGCCCGACCGCCCGGCGACCACGCTCGACGCCTCGATCCCGGAGGCCCCGTCGATTCGCCCACCGGCACCGACGGGGGTGACCGCGGTGGTCACCGACCGAACGATTCGGGTGTCGTGGAATGGTCCGCCCGAGGGGGTCGACGTCGACCACTACACCGTCGACCCGATGACTGAGATCCTCGACCCGATCGACGTGACGGCCGGCGAGCTGGTGGCCGAGTTCACCCTCGAGATCGACGTGCCGGAGCGGATCTGCTTCGAGGTGTTGGCGGTAGCCGCCGACGGCGACCTGTCGGAACGGTCGCAGCCGGCCTGCACCTGAGCCCGTGCCGTCGCGGTGACGGACCGGGGTCGGTGTCAGGTCGCCATGTGGGGCAGAACGTAGGTGCCCTGGGCGACGGCGGTGACCTTGTCGTCGCGATCGTCGAGCCAGATGCGAACGGTGCCGACGACATTGCGGCGCCCGGCGGCGTCGAGCTCGGCGCGCGCCCACATCGTCTCGCCGATCGCCGGTCGCAGATAGCGAATCGACAACTCGGAGGTCAGCGCCATCGGTTCCACCCGGCCGATCGCCCCGAACACGAGGTACCACAGGGCGGCGTCGGCCAGCGCGAACTGTGTCGGCCCAGAGACGTACCCGCCGGGTCGTAGATCGTCGGGTGACACGACCCGCCGGGCCACGGCGAAGCCTTGGCCGATCTCGGTGCACTGGTTGCCGCTGGCGGCGAACTCCGACAGCACCATCGAGTTGATCGAGTCGGGGGTCGGCGAGCCGCCGAGGTACGGGTGGGGAACGTCGGCCACGACGGCACGATAGGCAGCCCGGCCCGCGACGTTGGTCGTCGCGTGGTGAGCCGAGATGCTGCAATGTCGGGATGAGCGATCTGCGCCACGTCGTGGTGGTCGGTGCATCGTTGGCCGGGCTGCGGGCCTGCGAGGCGTTGCGCGGTGACGGGTTTGGCGGGACCGTCTCCCTGGTTGGTGCCGAGACGCACCGGCCCTACGACCGTCCACCGCTGTCCAAAAAGGTGCTGGCGGGGGAGTGGGAGCCCGAGCGGATCGCGCTCCGCCAACCCGACCGCTTCGACGAACTCGGCCTCGACCTCCACCTCGGTGTCGCGGCGACCGCCCTCGACGCCGAGCGGCGAGCGGTGACGCTGGCCGATGGGACGGTCCTCGACGGCGACGCCGTGATCGTCGCCACCGGCTCGCGACCACGACGGCTCAGCGGGCAGCCTCCCGGGGTGCACGTCCTGCGGACGCTCGACGACGCCGTGGGTCTGCGTGACGAGTTGGTCGAGGGTTCGCGACTGGTGATCGTCGGCGCCGGGTTCATCGGGCTGGAGGTCGCCGCCACCGCCGTCGCCCGCGACGTGGGTGTCACCGTCTTGGAGGGTTTGGGGGCGCCGTTGGTTCGCGGCGTGGGGGCCGAGCTGGGCTGGGCGGCGTCGCGGCCGCTGATCGAGCGGGGCATCGATCTGCGCTGCGAGGTGCGGGTCGAGACCGTCGACCCCACCGGCGTCACGTTGGTCGGGGGCGAGCGGGTGCCTGCCGACGCCGTGTTGGTCGGCGTCGGGGTCGACCCGGTTACCGACTGGCTCGACACCAGCGGGTTGGAGCTGCGCGATGGGGTGGTCGCCGACGAGACGCTCCGGGCGGCCCCGGGGGTGTACGTCGCCGGGGACATCGCCCGCTGGCGGCACGGCGGCAGCGGGGAGGAGCTGCGGATCGAGCACTGGACCAACGCCGCCGACCAGGGCGCCGCGGCGGCCAAGAACCTCCTCGCCCACGCCCAGGGCGGTGCTGGCACGCCGTTCGCTCCGGTCCCGTTTGTGTGGAGCGATCAGGGGCGCCACCGCATCCAGGTGCTCGGGCGACCGGCGTCCGACGGCGACGAGGTGGTGGTCGCCGTCGGCGACACATCGGAGCCCGCCTTCGTCGCCCTGGTCCGTCGTGGTGACCGCTTGCGCGGGGCGATCGGGGTGAATGCCCCGAAGGCGCTGATGGCCTACCAGCGCCTGCTCAGCGAGGGCGCCGCGTGGCCCGACGCGCTCGCCTTGGCGGCGACCCAGACCGTCCCGCTCCCGCGCCCGGGGTCCTGAGTGCCACGGTTGGACGCGTCGCGCGTCGAGGCCTGGCGGACCCTGCAATCGGTGGCCGCCGCGATCGAGCGGCGCGTCGACGCCGAGCTGGTCGGCGAGTGGCAGGTTCCGCTGGCCTCCTTCGACGTGCTTGCCGCGCTCCAGCGCAGCGGCGGTCGTTCGCGCCCGGGTGATCTGGCCGACGGGCTTCGTCTGTCGCCGTCGAGCCTGAGCCGGCGCATCGACCGGCTCGAGGAGGAGGGTTGGGTGGCGCGGACGCGGCCGGCGAAGCGTACCGATCATCGGGCGGTGGTGTTGGAGCTGACCCCACGCGGCCGGGCCCTGTGGCGGGCGATGAACGTCACCTATCGGCGGGCGATCGACCGGTTGGTGTCGTCGCGGCTCGCCGATGACGACGTCGGTGAACTGCGACGGGTGGTCGGCCTGGTCGATCCCCACGGCGAGGTCGGGTGACGCCTCCCCCGTCCGGGGGAAGGGGGGAGCTTGGTTTGGAGCGCAGCTGGAGCGATTCGCGAGAATCCCCGTCTCACTCCGCCGGGTTCGCCGGAGGGGTCGTTCGAGGAGTTCCCATGACCACGGCCGTGATCGTCGACGCCATCCGCACCCCGCTCGGGAAGCGCAACGGCAAGCTCAAGGACTGGCATCCCGTCGACCTGGCCGCCGAGACGCTCAACGCCCTCGTCGAGCGCACCGGGGTCGACCCCGGTCTGGTGGACGACGTCGTGATGGGCTGCGTGATGCAGGTCGGCGAGCAGGGGGTGAACATCGCCCGCAACGCCGTGCTGGCCGCCGGTTGGCCCGACTCGGTGCCCGGCACCACCGTCGACCGGCAATGCGGCTCCAGCCAGCAGGCCGCCCACTTTGCCGCTCAGGGGGTGATCGCCGGTGCCTACGACGTGGTGGTGGCGTCGGGGGTCGAGGTGATGACTCGCGTGCCGATGGGCGCATCGATGGCCGATGGCAAGTTCGGCTACCCGTTCGGTCCGAAGGTCGGGGCTCGCTACGCCGACCAAGGGGGGCTGGTTCCCCAAGGCATCTCCGCCGAACTGATCGCCGACAAATGGAACCTCACCCGAGATGATCTCGACCGCTTCGGTGTGCAGAGCCAGCATCGCGCGGCCCGGGCGACGGCCGAAGGGCGTTTCGAGCGCGAGATCCTGCCGGTGCTCGGCGCCGACGGGGCGATCATGACCACCGACGAGGGCTTGCGGGAGACGACGATGGAGAGCCTGGCCAAGCTCAAGCCGTCGTTCCGCCCGGAGGAGGAGGGTGGTCGCGTCACCGCCGGCAACTCGTCGCAGATCACCGATGGCGCCTCGGCGATGCTGATCATGAGCGAGGACAAGGCGGCCGCGCTCGGGCTGACCCCGCGTGCCCGCTTCGTCGACTTCGCGCTCGCCGGCGACGACCCTCGCCTGATGCTGACGGCGCCGATCCCGGCCACGGCCAAGCTGCTTGAGCGCTCCGGCATGTCGATCGAGCAGCTGGACCTGATCGAGATCAACGAGGCCTTCGCCTCGGTCGTGTTGGCGTGGGAACAGGAGTTCCATCCCGACATGGAGCGGGTCAACCCCAACGGCGGTGCCATCGCGCTCGGGCACCCGCTGGGCTGTTCGGGCGCTCGGTTGATGACGACGCTGCTCAACGAGCTCGAGCGCACCGGTGGGCG
>JBKEAH010000298.1:0-20184 GCA_047972065.1 Desertimonas sp. | reverse complement strand
TCGTCGTCGCAACCGTCGTCGGCGGCAACGTCGTCGTCGTCGCAACCGTCGTCGGCGGCAACGTCGTCGTCGTCGCAACCGTCGTCGGCGGCAACGTCGTCGTCGTCGCAACCGTCGTGGCCGGTGGCGCCGGCGCGGTGAGCGGCGCCGGGGGCTCGGGTTGGTCGTAGGAGGGCAGCGCCGCGGTGATCGGGATCAACGACGTCGTGGTGGTCGAGGAGGTCGAGGAGGTCGAGATGCCGCTCAACTCGTCCTCGCCGCCGTCGTCCCGACCGAAGATCCAGATCGCCAACACGATCAACAACACGGCGACGCCAGCGGCGAGCAGCGCCGAGATCGGGCCCGACTGCTGCCACCAGGGACCAGGATCGTCGGGTTCGCCGTAGTCGGGTCCGTCGGGACCGGTTGGTCCCCCGCCGTAGGGCCCGCCCGGGTCGTAGCCCCCCGGGCCCGCCGGCGAGGCCGGACCACCGGTGTAGCTCTCGACGGCCGGCCCGACGCCGGTTGGCATCACCCGGGTCGGCTCCGGCTCGTCCCACCCGGCGGGGGTCGACGAGGCGGGCATCACCCGGGTCGGATCGCTCGGCGGAACCGGGGGCGGTGGTGCGCCGGGGAGACCGGGTTCGCCCGGGACCGGCGCCCACAGATCGTCGGGGTCGAAGCCGGGGTCCTCGGGACGCCCGAGCGACGGGTCGGGCTCGTCACCCTGGTCGAACGCGCCCCGATCCGTCATGGGTGGTCAGAGTAGACAGTGGCGACCGCGCGGACGCGGCAGGCCCACCACCGCTCAGAAGTAGATGACCTGCTCGGCAGCCAGCTCGGCCTGGTCCAGGTCGGCGGTGTAGGCACCCGTCGAGAGGTACTTCCACCCGCCGTCGGATACGACGAACACGATGGTGCCGCGATCGATCGAGGCGGCCACCTTGGCCGCACCGGCCAGCGCCGCGCCGGCCGACAACCCGGCGAACACACCGCACTCGCCGACCAGACGGCGGGTCCACTCGATCGACTCGCGGGGTCGCACGACCCGCTTGCGGTCGAGGAGACCGGGTCCGTTCCAACGTTCGAAGACCGGCGGGATGTAGCCGTCATCGAGGTTGCGCAGGCCCTCGACCCGCTCCCCGACCGGCGGCTCGACGGCCACGATCTGGATGTCGGGGTTCTGCTCCTTGAGATAGGTCCCGGTACCCATCAGCGTGCCGCTGGTCCCGAGCCCGGCCACGAAGTGGGTGATCTCGGGGCAGTCGCGCCAGATCTCCGGGCCGGTCCCCTCGTAGTGCGCGCGCGGGTTGGCGTCGTTGCCGTACTGGTACAGCAAGCACCAGTCAGGATGCTCGATCGCCAGCTGTTCGGCTCGGCGCACGGCGCCGTTGGAGCCCTCGGCACCGGGCGTCAGAATGATGTCGGCACCGAACACCTCGAGCATCTGACGGCGCTCCACGGACACGTTCTCGGGGAGCAGGATCGTGATCGGATAGCCCTTGCGACCGGCGATGGCGGCCAGGGCGATGCCCGTGTTGCCCGACGACGGCTCGACGATGCGCTGGCCGGGCCGCAGCACCCCGTCGCGCTCGGCGGCCTCGATCATCTGCTTGGCGATGCGGTCCTTGACCGAGCCGAACGGGTTCTGGCTCTCCAGCTTGGCGAGGATGCGCACGTCGGGATTCGGGGACAGGACCGACACGTCCACCAGCGGCGTCTCACCGATCAACGCGAGCACGTCGGGATGCACCCGTTCGTTGGTGGCCGTGGTCGGCATCGTGATGATGGCTCCTCGCTCGTCCGATCGATCACCCGGGTGGCTGCCGGAATCCGACAAAGCCGATTCGAGTAGTCGGAATTCTACCCGCGAGCGGCCGCGGTGTCGTCGTCGAATCGGATCCGCAGGTTGGTCCCCATCGGTTCGAAGCCCAGCCGGCGCGACACCGCCAGCGAGGCCAGGTTGCTGGCACGCGTCCGCCAGCGGGCGACACCGTGACGGCTGATCGCCTCGTGTGCGGCGGCCACGGCCACCACGGTGCCGTAGCCGCGACCCCGCACCCGCGGCCCGGTGATGAAGCCCATGTCGGTGAGATGCCCGTCCCACACCGACAGGTGGGCCGCGGCAACCAACCGATGGTCGTCATGCAGGGTGAACACCAGGCCCGGGTCGTCGAACCCGGCCTCGCGCCACTCCTCGGGGGCCACGGTGCGCTCCAGCCGATCCAGCGCTCGCCGAAATCCGGGCGGGGCCACCTGGACGCGGTGGTCGGGACGACCGAGGCCGACGACATCGTCGCGATAGCAGTGCACGGTCGGTCCGCTGAGCGTCACGGCTCGCTCGGGCCACGCCGCCAGCCAGACCTCGGGTTGCATCAAGGCGTCGGTGCCGTCGCGCTCGACGATCGCGTCGACATCGGCGCGCAGCCCGGTCGGGCACACGACGACGAGGGCGTCGTCGAGGCGGCCGACCACCAACCCGGCCGCTTCGGGTCGAGTGACGACCCAGCAGCCGCCGCCGACCAGATCCTCGGCGGAGACGCCGACGGCGCGGGACCACACGGCGCGCACTCGCTCGCGTGTGGACGATCTCATCAGACCGGTGGGGACTCCACCACGACCGGTTCCTCGGTCACCGTGTCGCCATCGATGCGGAAGCTGCGGAGATCGGGCGACGTGTCGTCGCGGAGGCTGACGATCGCGTAGTGCCAGGTCCGGTCGGGCGCCTGGCGAACATCGGTCGGGCTGGGATACGCGGCCGAGTGGGTGTGGCTGTGGAGGACGCCGACGATCTCGTCGCCGACCGTCTCCGCCTCGCGCTCGGCCCGCAGGTGGTCGAGTGGATCCACGGTGTACACGCGGGCCGAGCCGGCGGCGTTGCGGCAGCGGTGGAAGCGATGCACCCGCCCACCACCGGCGGGCCCGGCCAACAGCCCACAGGCCTCGTAGGGGTAGCACTCGATCGCATAAGCGACGATCTCGTCGACGATCGGCTGTGGCACCTCCAGCACGATTCGGAATCTAGCGAGGGCCCCGCCGCTAGCCTCGACCGGCCCATGGCTGCCAACAAGCGACCCGACGGCGCCAACCAGCGCATCGCCGACAACCGGCGGGCGCGCCACGACTTCGACGTCCTCGACACACTCGAAGCCGGCATCGTGCTCCAGGGCAGCGAGGTCAAGAGTCTGCGGCTCGGCCAGGTGCAACTCGCCGATGCGTTCGCCCGGCTCGCCGGTGACGAGCTGTGGCTCGAAGGCGTCCACATCGCCCCGTACCAGTTCGCCAGCGGCGTCGGCGGCCACGACCCCGATCGTCGTCGCAAGCTGCTGGTGCACCGCGCCGAGATCGATCGGCTCGCCGACCGTCTCCGCCAGGAGCGACTGGCGCTGGTCCCGCTCCGGCTGTACTTCAAGGACGGCCGGGCCAAGGTCGAACTCGCCCTGGCCCGTGGCCGCCAGAAGGGCGACAAGCGCCAGGCGATCGCCGAGCGCGACTCCAAGCGGGAGATGGAACGCGCCCTGGGGCGCCGGGTCAAGGGGCTCGACTAGGCGATCGCCGCCGACCTCCCCAACCTCGCCCGACACACCAAGATCTCTGCCGTGACCAGGTGGAACAGCGATGTGACACCCCCGGTCGATGATGGTGATCATGACGAACCCCACCACCGAACGCCCCGAGCAGCTGACGCTGCCCGGTACGGCGGAGGTGCCGGTGCAGTTCCGCCTCGACGAGGCGACACGGCGCCGTGGCCTCGCTCACATCTCCCAGATCCGCAACCAGCTCGACCAGGCGCACCAGCGTCGGCTGGCGTCGGCGCCGGCTCCCCGACGCCGGCAAGCGCCACGTCGGTCGCCGGTCGCTCCCCGACGCGCGGCCTGATCAGGCCGCGCTCGGCGCGAGCGCCCTGACCGCCTCCCAGTGGTCGAGGTCACGGTCCAGCGGCATGATCGCCAGCGAGCTGGTCGTGACCCCGTTGTCGAAGTAGGCCTGGATCCGCTCACGACAATGGGCCGGGCTCCCGTGGACGATCAACTCGTCGACCAGGGAGTCCGGGATCGCCGCCAGCGCCGCCTTGCGGTCACCGCCCTGCCAGGCCTCCCACATCGGCTGGAGGACGTCGCCCCGTCCCAGCCAACGGTGGAACTCGGCGTACACCGGCACGTTGAGGTAGGCGGCGATGGCGAACTTCGCCGCCTCGCGGACCACCTCGGCGTTCTCGCTCGGGCAACAGAAGATGCGCGCCACCACCTCGCGCTCGGCTCCCTCGGCCGCATCGCTCACGACACCGACCACCTTCGTCACGTCCTCGGGGGCGAGCCAGTTGATGATCACCCCGTCGCCCTCACGCCCGGCCAGCTTCAGCATGCCCTCGCGCAGCGCCGCGATCAGGATGGGTGGGGGCTGCTCGGGCCGGATCCCCAGCCGGAAGCCCTGCACCTCGAAGGTGTCGTAGGTCTTGGCGACCTTCTCGCCGCCGAGCGCGTCACGCAAGAAGCGCACGACGTCGCGCACCTTGCGGTAGGGCGCCTCGAACGGCACCCCGTTCCAGCGCTCGACGATCACGTTGCTCGACGACCCGATCCCGATCGCAAAGCGACCCGGCGCGGCGTCAGCCATCGACGCCACCGATTGCGCAAAGCACGCCGGGGCCCGGGTGTAGGCGGGGATGATCGCCGTGCCCAGCCGCAGCCGCGGCTCCCACGCCGCCGCCAGCGCCAGCGGCGTGAACCCGTCGGCACCGTCAGCCTCCGCCGACCAGATGTCGGTGTAACCCAGGTCGGCCAGCTCACCGAGCTTGTCCCGATGCGTGTGCAGCGGGCCTGGCAACGGCACGGTCATGCCCGGTCGGATCGGCAGCGTCATGCCGGCGTGTCTAGCCCACCGCCACCGACGACACCCGGTCCGAGCCGCGGCGCTGACGACTCGGCGCGGCTCCTCAGTCCTTCCAGTAGCGCACGATGCAGCTCTGGCTGGCGACGGCCAGCAAGGTTCCGTCCTCGGCGAACATGTTGACCAGCCCATGCCCGAATCCCCGCTCGGCGGCGTGCACGCGGATCTCCAGCAGCACCCACTCGGTCGGCACGAGCTCGACGATCCGCAATGTGTTGTCGAGGCTGTTGCCACCCCCGGCGATGCCGAGCGCCTGACCCACCGCGAACGGCACGAAATCGCCCAAGACCCCGAGCGCGGCGCCGTCGACACCGCTGATCACCTCGGGGATGCGCCCCCACATCAGCGTTCGCCCGTCCCCGAGCGTGCCATCGAGCTGATCGAGATCACGCCCCCCGATCAGCCGCTCGTCCATGCGGTCCGAGATGTACCCGCTGGTGTCGCGTCGATGCACCCGCCGTGCACACTCCTCGGGACGGGGCACATCGGGCATCGTCTCGAACTGGCCCCGGGCGTCGAACGGCCGGGTGCCGAGCGCGGCGTTGACGGTGAGGATCTCACGGTCCTCGACGTGGCACACGGCGCGGGCCTGAGTCATCTGGTGGCCTTCGACCACCAACGTCACATCGATGTCAAGCACCTCGCCGGGCCGGGCGTAGGTGAGGTACTGGGCCGTCGCCCAGATCGTCTTGCGTCCGCTGGTTCCTTCGAGCGCGGCGATCGACGCCCCCAGCCCCGCGCCGCCGTACATGAAGTTGCCGGGGGTGCAGATCCCGGCGCTGACCGGCAACTTCCACCGGAACCGGTTGTGGGTCGAGTCGAGGCCGAGGAATGAACGAGTGTCCACGCCGACACCTTCGCGCGCCCGAGGGTTCGCCGGGCACGAACCGTCGGACTACCGTCACGTCGACATGGGGGATCGACCGTGGCCCGGAGACGCGTGCTCGCTGGTCGAGGCGTTCCGCAGCGGTGACCACACGCCGCTCGACGAGCTCGAGGCGGTGTTCGCGGCGATCGACGCCAGCTCGCTCAATGCGTTCGCCCACCTCGATCGTGAGGGGGCGCGGGCGGCGGCGCAGGTCGCCGACGTCACCCGGCCCTTCGGTGGTGTGCCGATCGGCATCAAGGAGCTCGACGCCGTGGCCGGCTGGCCCGACACCGCGGCGTCGGTCGCGCTCGCCGATCGGATCGCCACGACGACATCGACCATGGTGCAGCGGATCCGCGACGACGGCGGCGCCGTACCGGTGGGTCAGACGACCGCATCGGAGTTCGGCGGCGTCAACCTCACGCGCACCGTGCTCCACGGCACGACCCACAACCCGTGGGCCTTCGATCGCACCCCGGGTGGCTCCTCGGGCGGCTCGGCGGCGGCCGTGGCCGGTGGCCTGCTGACCCTCGCCACCGGCGGGGACGGCGGCGGTTCGATCCGCATCCCGGCGGGCTTCTGCGGGCTCGTCGGGCTCAAGGCGACCTATGGACGCATCCCGCTGTCACCGCAGATGCGGTACGGCAACCTCACGGTGACGCTCGGTTGCATGTCGCGCTCGGTGCGCGACACCGCCCGATGGTTCGACGTCGCCAACGGGCACGACCCGCGGGATCCGCTCAGCCTGCCCCGCGTCACGGGCTACGAGGCCCGGCTTGGAACCTACGGCGATGCCCTGCGGTCGATGTGCGTCGCCGTCGTCGCCGGCTGGGGCGGCGCCGTGGTATCGCCGATGATGTGGGAGCTGATCGAGGAGGCGGCGACGGCGCTGATCGCCGAGGCCGGCCTGACCCGTCGCGACGACGTCGACACCGCGCTCCCGCGGATGGGCCGGGCGTGGTCGCTGTCGGGCGGCATCGAGATCGAAGCCACCCTCGGTGACCGCTGGCCCGGCTGCGCCGACGACCTGACCCCCGAGATGCGAGCGGCGATGCGCCACACCGTGGGCAACTACGACAGCGCCGGACGCGCCCTGATCGAACGGCGTCGCATGGAGGTCAACGAGGCGATGGCGCAGATCTTCGATCCCGTCGACGGCGTCGACCTCGTCATCACCGCCTCCAACCCCGATGTCGCCTTCGACGCCGACGGACCATTGCCAAGCGTGTTCGGTGGGGTCGAGGGTGGGGCCGGCAACAACGGCCGGCTGACCTTTCCCGCCAACCTCCACGGCAACCCGGCGATCTCGATCCCGGCCGGCTCGATCGACGGACTGCCGATCGGCCTCCAGGTCATCGGGCGGCACCACGCCGAACCGCTCCTCCTCGACCTCGCGCTCGCCGTCGAGCGTCACCGACCCTGGCCCCTGACCGCCCCAACGAAACCCTGAGGTGCAGCGATGCGCGTCCCCCTCGCCGTCAACGATTTCCTGAACCGAGCCGAGCTGATCTACCCCGATCGCGTCGGCATCGTCGATGAACCCGACCAGCCGGCACCCTCGTGGGGCGAGCTGACCTACGCCCAGGTCGCCCAGCGGGCGCGGGCGATGGCCGCCGGGCTCGACGCCCTCGGCATCGGCGTCGGCGAGCGGGTGGCGATGGTCAGCCACAACGCCTCCCGGCTGATCACCGCGCTGTTCGGCGTGTCCGGTTCGGGGCGGATCCTGGTGCCGATCAACTTCCGCCTCGTCGCCGAGGAGGTGCGCTACATCATCGCCCACAGCGGGGCCCGGGTGCTGATGATCGACCCCGAGCTGGCCGACGCGATGGCCGACGTGGAGTGCGAGCACCGCTGGATCATCGGCGACGAGTCCGACGAAGGGCTGATGCGCTTCGGGGTCGAACCCGTGCCCTGGGACGCCGACGAGGACGCCACCGCGACGATCAACTACACCTCGGGCACGACCGCCCGCCCCAAGGGTGTGCAACTGACGCACCGCAACATCTGGCTCAACGCGTCGACGTTCGGCTGGCACATGGGCGTGACCGACCGCGATGTGTACCTCCACACGCTCCCCCAGTTCCACTGCAACGGCTGGGGGATGCTGTACGCGGTCACCGGCATGGGTGGCCAGCACATCGTGCTGCGCAAGGTCGACGGGACCGAGATCCTGCGCCGGGTCGAGCGCCACGGGGTCACCCTGATGTGCGGCGCACCGGCGGTCGTCAACATGGTCCTCGACGCCGCTGCGGGCTGGGACGGGGAGATCCCGGGACGCGGCACGGTGCGCATCGTCGTCGCCGGCGCACCGCCACCCACCCGCACGATCGAACGGGTCGAGACCGAGCTGGGTTGGGAGTTCAACCAGATCTACGGTCTCACCGAGACGTCACCGTTGTTGACCATCAACCGCCCCCGCGCCGAGTTCGACGCGCTGTCGTCGGCCGACCGGGCGACCAAGCTCAACCGGGCCGGCGCGCCCGCCATCGGCTGCCAGATGATGGTCGACGCCCAGGGCGAGGTGTGCGCCCGCAGCAACGTGGTGATGGAGGGCTACTGGGACCAGCCCGATCAGACCGCGGCGGCGATCGTCGACGGCTGGTTCCACACCGGCGACGGCGGCTCGATCGACGAGGACAACTACGTGCTCATCTCGGACCGCAAGAAGGACGTGATCATCAGCGGGGGCGAGAACGTGTCGTCGATCGAGGTCGAAGACGCCATCTTCCAGCACCCCGACGTGACCGAGGTGGCGGTCATCGGCATCCCCGACGACCGCTGGGGTGAGCTGGTCACGGCGCTGGTGGTCAAGACGCCCGACAGCACGTTGAGCGAGGACGAGGTGATCGCGTTCACCAAGACCAAACTCGCCGGCTACAAGTGCCCGAAGAAGGTCGAGTTCCGCGCCGCCCTCGACCGCACGGCGACCGGCAAGCTGCAGAAGTTCAAGTTGCGGGCGCCCTTCTGGGAGGGCCAGGCGCGCCAGGTCAACTGACGAGCCGACTCGCCGGTCGGTTCGTCACCCTCAGCCATCGTCACCAGCCTGGTCGTCGATCCAGGCGAGCGCGTCGGCGTGGGCACGGCGCGTCGTCTCACCCAACCATTCGGTCGCGTTGTACAGGTTGGCGTCGCCGAGCGCAGCCAGCGTCCCCGTCACCTCCAGCTGACGTCGGATCCGGGGGTTGTCGGTGACGATCACCAGCTTGCTCCCCACCGCCTGGGCCGCGGCGCGATAACGGTCGAGCGCCTCGATCAGCGTGGCGCCGAAGTCGTCGGCCCCCCGGGCCCGGACGATCACCACGCTGTGGCGCGAGGCATCGGTGATCTCCGGGAGCCGTTTCTCGAACGAGGCGATGTTGGCGAAGAAGACGCTGCCGTACATCTGCAGGACCACGACCTCACCGGCGGGGAGCTCGCCCGGTGGCGCCGTCTCGCGCAAGCGGCCGTCGTCGTCGAGGACGATCCGGCGCATCGTCACATCCCCGGACTCGCGCAAGACGTGCAGGATCATCGCGATGCCGACACCGACGAGGACGGCGAACTGGAGCGGGATCACCATCGTCAGGGCCAGCGTGATCACCATCACGGTGAACGGGACGTTGCCGGTCTTGGCCACCCCGATGACCTGGCCGGGCTGGATGCTGCTGACCCCGACGAAGATCAACAGGGCGGCCAGCGAGGGCATCGCCACGTCGCTGACGACGCCCCCGAAGACGAGCACCACGACCGCCATCAGCGCACCGGCGAACAGCAGCGCCATCCGCGAACGGGCCCCGGCTTGGACCAGCAGCGAGCTGGCTGACATCGACCCGCCCACGGGCATGCCCTGGAACAGACCGGATGCCACGTTGCCCATGCCCTGGCCGACGAAGTCACCCGAGGCGTCGCCGAAGGTCCCGTCGGGGTTCGGGATCGATGCCGACACGCCGGCGCCTTGCACCAGCCCGACGAACACCAACGACGTCGCCGGCACGAGGAAGTCGAACATCTCCCCGAACAGCGGCAGCTTGATGAAGGGCAGCCCGTTGGGTACGTCGGCGACGTCGGCGACGGTGGCGACATCGCCGAAGGTGGCGTTGATGATCGCCGCGATCGCCGACCCGGCGGCGACGGCGACCACCAGCCCCATCGCTCCGATGCGGGTCCGCCGCAACACGACGATCAGCACGATCGTGATCACGCCGACGGCCAGCGTGGCCGCCTCGATCCGCCAGACGTGCAACCCCAGGTCGAGCGCCCGGCTCAGCCGGTTGGCCCCGTGGGAGGTGTATCCGGTGAACGTGTCGAGCTGCCCCAACGCGATGTTGACGCCGACGGCGGTGATGAACCCGGTCATCACCGCCTTGGGCACGAAGCGCAGCAGACGGCCGAACCCCAGCAGCCCGGCGAAGATCATCACGAGACCGGTGACGATCGACAACGTGAACAACGACCGGGCCGGATCGTCGTGGGTGTCCAATCCGACGTCGTCGACGATGATCGCCATCGCTCCCGTCGCCTGGACGGCCATGAACGTCGAGCTGGTGAAGCAGGCTGCCCCGACCATGCCGTAGAGGTATCCGTACAAGCCCGACACCGGGTTGACCCCAGCGAGCAGCCCGCTCGCCAGCCCGTCGGGGACGCTCTCGACACCGAGGACCAGACCGGCGACGGAGTCCTTGCGCAGATCGGCCCGCCGCACGCCGTGCAGCGGGTTGTGGACACGCACACCCTTGGCCAGAGCGAACCAGGGGCGGGCCATGGCCACACCGTACGGCGACGACGCCAGGGGCGCGCGACGGGTCGCCATGTCGTCTCGGCGCCGCCCTGCCGTGGGATCGCGTAGTAGCGTGCGCGCCGCCGGTTCGACGAGGAAGGCGATCAGCATGAGTGGACTGCTCCGCGCTGGCCGGCTCGGCTGGGCGTTCGTCGGCATCGTCGCGGCGGTCGCCGTCGGCATGGTCCTGATCGCCACGTTCCGCTCGATCGTCACCCCGCTGGTGCTCAGCGGCTATCTGGCGGTGGTGTTGACGCCGTTGGTCCGATGGATGACGGCGCGACGCATCCCGCGTGCCCTCGCCGCGGTCGGTGCCGTGATCCTGTTGGCCCTGGTGATCGCCGGGGCGGTGATCGTCGTCGTGTTCGGCCTGATCGACCAGGCCGACGAGCTGGGTCAGAGGCTGGCCGAGGCCGAACAGGAGCTGCTGGATCTGGCCGACGGCACGTGGGCGCAATCCCAGGTGACGGACCTCTTCAACTCGCTCGACGACGGTGACACGTCGGCCTTGTTCGGCATCTCGCGCGGGGTGACCTCGCTGCTCGACACCGTCGCCAGCGTCGCGGCGGGCATCGTGCTGGGCGTCGTCCTGCTGTACTACCTGCTCAAGGATGGCGAGCAGATCACGACAAACCTGGTGAACCACGTCGGCCCGAACCACAAGCAGCGCACGCAGCGATTGATGGTCGGCGCCGCCACCAGCATGCGCGCCTACTTCCGTGGCCGAAGCCTGCTGGCGCTGATCCAGGGGATCGCGGTGGCCATCGGCTTGGCCGTGCTCGACGTGCCGCTGGCGGGCGCGGTCGGCGTCGTCAACGTCATCGGCGCGTACATCCCCTATCTCGGGGCGTTCGTCGGCGGCGCGTTCGCGGTGCTGATGGGCATCTCCGACGGCGGGCTGTCGATGGGCATCGCGGCGCTGGTCGTCGTGTTGTTCGTCAACCTCGTGCTGGAGAACCTGCTCGAACCAAAGCTGATCGGCTCAAGCCTGCGGATGCACCCGATCGTCGTGCTGCTGGTGACGCTGGCCGGCGGACTGGTCGCCGGTCTGCCCGGCCTCGTGCTGGCCGCGCCGACCTGGGAGATCGGCCGCCAGGTGTTGGGCGAACTGCGCGGCGTCCGTCCCGACACGCCCGGCACCGACACGCCCGGCACCGACGGCGCGTCGATCGTCACCACCGCCCACGAAGGGAGCTGAGCCATGGGAACCACCATCGGCGACATCCTCGGCATCGCCATCGGTGTCGCCATCAGCCCGCTGCCGATCATCGCGCTGATCCTCGTGCTGCTGTCGAGGAACGGCCGGACCAACAGCCTCGCCTTCAGCCTCGGCTGGGTGCTCGGGTTGGTCGCGCTCGAGACGATCGTCATCCTGATCGACCCGACGTCACGCCAGGATGGCGCCGCTGACTCCGGTGGCCTCCTCCAGCTGCTGATCGGCGCCGTCTTCCTCATCCTGGCCTGGAAACAGTGGCAGCAGCGCCCCCGACCCGGTGAGGAGCCCACGCTCCCGCACTGGATGGCTTCGCTCGATGGCTCGACACCCGGACGCTGTGTGGGCATCGGCTTCCTGCTCGGCACCCTCAACCCGAAGAACCTCGGTCTCGGCATCGCCGCCGGGACCTCGATCGCCACCGCCGATCTCCCCGGCGGTCAGCAAGCGATCGTGCTCGCCGTCTACGTGCTGATCGCCTCGGTCTCGATCATCGTGCCGACCGCCGCGGTCAACATCGCCGGCGACCGAGCCCGCCCGGCGCTGGAGGCGCTACGGCCGTGGCTGGTCCAGAACAACGCGATCATCATGACCATCCTGTTCACGGTGCTCGGCCTGAACGTGCTGGGCAAGGGACTGGCCGGCACGTTCTGACCGACCGCCCCGCGGCGAGACGGTCCCCGGCGGCCGGGGCTCAGCCCGACAGGACGATCCCCGCCTCGGCCAGCGCGGCGTCGAAGACCCGGGCGATGTCATCGCTCTCGCCGGGGTGGTCACCGCTGATCAGCAGGGCCCAGGTGACCCCGTCGGGCCGCACCAGGAACATCGCGTGGGTGTTCTCGACGGTGCCGGTGTGACCCCACGAGCCGTCGGCGAACACGATCTCGCCGAGGCCGTACCAGCGGTCGCGCCCGGGGGCCGGGGGCGTGACCGTCGGGGCCGGCACCCGCATCATCGCCATCGAGTCGGCCGACAACGGGTGCCACCCGGGCCGCGAGCCCTCCAACGAATCGGCGATCGTCACGACATCGGTGGCGGTGGCGACCCACGAACCGGCCGCACCGAGTGCCTCCATGTAGACCCGTCCCGACGTCGAGGGGTGCTCCACCTCGGAGGGGTCCGGGTCGAACGTGCCGACCATGCGCATGTCCTCGATCCCGAGCGGCCCCAGGAGCCGGTCCTGCGCCACCGTCTCGTAGGGCTGGCCGACGACGTCTTCGACCAGCAGACCGAGCAGGCAGTAGTTCATGTTGGAGTAGTGGTACGTGTGACCGGGTGGTTGCTCGAGCCCGTGGGTCATCCCGATCCGCGCCGCGTCCGCACACGAGCCGGCATCGCCGCCGAAGAACGTCGATCGGTATGTCCCGAACCCGGAGGTGTGCGACAGGAGGTGACGCACGGTGATGGCGGCGATGGCGGGGTCACCCATCTCGGTGCCGACGAAGGCCGCCAGCCGCGCCCCGACGGCGTCGTCGAGGGTGAGTGCGCCGGATTCGACCAGTTGCATCACGACCGCCGCCGTGACGACCTTCGAGATGCTGGCGACTCGGAACCGATCCGTGGTCTCGGTCGGTTCCGTACCGGGCGCCGGGATCGTGGTCGGTGGGATGGTGGTGGTCGTCGTCGGGACCGTGGTGGTGGTTGTCGTTGTTGTTGTGGTGGTGGTGGTGGTCGAGGGGATCGTCGTGCTGGTCGGGAAGGCCTGGCGATGTTCGGCCGTCACCACGGGCGGCAAGGTGGTGGTCGATGTCGATGTCGATGTCGATGTCGATGTCGTGGTCGAGGTCGTCGACGTCGATGTCGACGTCGTGGTGCTCGGCGCCACGGTGGTCGTCGTGAGCGCCGGATCCGCCGGCGGGGTGACGGCCGGAACGATCGGCACCCGGACGCCGTAGGCCGCGGCGTGGAGCAGCACGCCGTCGCGGCGGACCGCCACCGAGGCGCTGTAGTCCCCCCGGCCGATGAGCTCCCGGGTGAGCTCGGCATCGAAGCGGGCCCACTGCTCCGAGGACGGCGACGCCATCGTGGCCGTCGGACCGACCGGTGTCGACGGTGTGCCCGGTACGGATCCCGCCGCCACGGTGCCACCCGTGCTGGGCAGCGTGCCGCCCGGGGTGGTGGTCACCGTCACCGGCGGGGTCGGCCGCGTCGGGACCGGCGCCGAGCGTTCGCTGGTGCACGAAGCCACGCCGACCCCGGCGACCACCACGACACCGAGCGCGGTCGCACGGGCGCGTCGGGACCAGGCGGGGGGCACACGCCCATGATGGCCGCCGAACCCGCGTCGGCGGCGTCAACCCGGCAGGACCTGCTCGGTCGTCAGCACGGGGGCGAACAGATCGCCCCGCTCGACCACCCGAGCGATGACCTCGGCGGCGTCGAAGCGGAGTTCCAGATCGCTCGCCGCGCAGGCCTCGACCTCGTCCCATCCGACCGGCGTGGACACCGTGGGCTCGGGCCGGGCACGCAGCGAGTAGGGGGCGATCGTCGTCTTGTGGAACGAGTTCTGACTCCAGTCGACGAAGACCTTGCCCGGCCGCGCCGCCTTGGCCATCACGGTGGTGACCCGCGCGGGCCGGCGGCGTTCCAGCACCTGGCCACAGGCGAGCGCGAACCGGGACGCGTCCTCGTGACGCACACCGGGGAGGTTGAGTGGCACGTAGAGCTGCAACCCCTTGCTGCCCGAGGTCTTGCACCACCCCGCCAACCCCACCGCGTCGAGCACCTCGCGCACCTCGAGCGCCACCTGACAGCACTCGACGACCGTCGTCCCGGGGCCCGGGTCGAGGTCGAACACCACCGAGCGTGGGCAGTCGAGGTCGACGGCCAACGCCATCGGGGCATGGATCTCGAGGGCGGCCATGTTGCCCGCCCAGACCAGCGCGGCCCGGCTCTCGACACAGCAGTACTCGATGCCACCGCGACGGTCACCGGGTCCGAGCGCGACACCGACCCATTCGGGCCGGTGTCGCGGGCAGCGCTTCTCGAAGAACCCGGGGTGTGCCGTTCCGTCGGGAAACCGCTTGAAGGTCACGGCGCGGCCGCGCAGGTGAGCGACGTAGGCATCGGCGACCCGGACGTGGTAGTCGATCACCTGCGCCTTGGTGAAGCCCGATGGGTAGAGCGCCTTGTCGAGGTTGGACAGCGTGATGACGCGTCCGTCGACCTCGGTGGTGACGCCGGAGGTGGGCTTCGCCACAGCGTGTTCCAAGCAGACGCGGAACCGGGACCGGTCAGGCCGGCTGCTTTGACGCCGGCGCATCGACACCGGTGGGATGACGAGCGCGCGCCGACTTGGCGGCCTCGACGCTGGCCTCCAGGGCGGCCATCAGGTCGACGATCTTGGGCTTCTCGGCCGCCACCTCGGGCACCTCGAACTCCTCGCCCGCGGCCTTCTTGTCGATCAGATCGAGCACCTGCTCGCGATAGTCGTCGTGGTACTTCTCGGGGGCGAAGTGGTCGGTCAGCGACTCGACGAGGGACTCGGCCATCTTGACTTCCTTGTCCGACACCTCGATGTCGTCGAGGCCGCCGAGCTCGTCGATCGAGGCCGGGACGACGACCTCGTCGGCGTAGGCGAGGGTCGACATCACCAGCCGTCCATCCTGGGCCCGCAGGGCGGCGGTGTACTGCTTGTTGCGCATCACGAACCGGGCGATGGCGACCTTGTTGGCCTCCTCCATCGCCCGCGCCAGCAGCACGTACGGCTTGGGGTTGGTGTCGGGGGCGACGTAGTAGGCCGAGTCGAAGTAGACGGGATCGATCTCGCCGAGCTCGACGAACTCCTCGAGGTCGACGGTCCGGGTGGCGGCGGGGATGAACGGTTCGAGCTCGTCGGGGTCGACGACGACGTAACGACCCTTGGCGACCTCGTAGCCCTTGATGATGTGCTCGTCGGGCACCGCTTCGCCGGTCTCGTCGGAGACCTTGCGATAGCGGATGCGGCTCATCGTGCGCTCGTCGAGCTGGTTGAACGAGACGCTCTGCTTGCGCACGGCGTTGAACAACTTCACCGGAATCGCCACCAGCCCGAAGCTGATCGTCCCGCTCCACACTGGTCGCGCCATGACGCCATCTTGCCCCAGCGGGGCCACATCGTCACCCCGTCGAGGCGACGGTTATCCGGCGAGGACGGCGCGGGCGACCAGATCGGTGCCGAAGGCGGTGAGGATCGCCAGGTAGAGCAGGCCGGTGGCGGCCATCACGGCCGAGTACTCGCGCTCGCGCAGGGCCGCCTTGGTGACGACGACCAGGATGATCGTGGTCAGCGCGCTGGCCCCCCAGAACCAGCCCAGCGTGCCGTTCCATCCGTCGTCGACCGCACCCGTCCAGACGCTGATCATCCCCGTCGGCAGCAACAAGGCGACCACCTCGAGGGGCCAGACCCAGCCAAGCGCGTCGACCAACTCGTGGAGCAGCCGTCGCGGGAGCCCAGGCTGGGTCAGATACCAGTGGCCGAGCAACATCGCGTCGCTGACCGCACCCAGGAAGGCGGCACTGGCGAAGGTGCGCACCAGCGAGACGGCGACGTCACCGGCGCCGCCGTCCACGGCGTCGACGGCGGCGGCGATCAGACCCACGACACCGATCGCCACCGGGACCAGGTCGAGCGTGGGGTCGAACTCCCGGCCCTGGTCGGGCAGCGCCGGGTCCTCGACGTGGCGGTCGATCCCGGTCATCGCGGCGACGCGTGCCGTGCGCCGGTCGTGCTCGGCGCGGTGGCCCGACACCCCGGCTCCCCGCCGGGCGACCGATACCGCCAACACGGCCGCACAGGCGATGGCGACACCCAGCGACGACGCCTCGCGCAGCGGCACGACGCCGAAGGCCAGGCCGCAGGCGAACGCGCCGAGGGCCATCAACCCGTAGATGCCGCGCAGCAGCCAGCCGTAGCCCAGGCTGGCAACGCGTCGCCGGGTCGTGAACCAGCAGAAGGCCATCCCGCCGACCGCCCACTGCAACAGCACCGTGGCGGCCTCGACGCGGATCACGGCGCCGGAGGGTATCGGCGTGACCCTCCGACCCCCGGCGTCGCCGACCCGGCCGCCGCGGCGGCGACGCCGAAGACCGACCGATCGAGGCCGCCGCCGCTACGTTGAGCGCCCGTGAGACGCCGGACCCCTCGCGCCACCGGCGCACTCGCCGGGGTGGCCATCGTTGCGTTCATGACCGGATGCCAGACCGGCCAGCGCCCCTCGCTCGGACCGGCGCCGGTCGACAGCGACGATCCCAACGTCGATGCCGTGGTCGAACGGCTCGAACCCGACACCGCCGCGGGGTTCCACGCCGAGTATCGGATCACGGCACCGGGTGGGTCCGAGACGACGGCGACGGTGGACCACGGCGGGGCCGAGGCCCGGACCGTGACGATCGCCGAGGTCCGCTACGAGTTCGACGGCGAGCAGACCTCGACCTGCGACACAGCCGGTGCCTGCCGCCCGGGCATCGACGCCCAAGCGCTCAGCGAGTTCGGGCTCTCCCCGACGTTCTACGGACCGGCGGCGGCGGCGCGGCTCCGACGCGACGCGGGGATCCGGGTCGGGCCGACCACGGCGAGCACCGAGACGATCGCCGGCCAGACCGCGACCTGTGTGACGGTGCCGATCGCCGATACCGCATCGGTGTTCTGCGCCCTCGACGGCGGGCCGCTCGCCCGCTGGCGATCGACCGACGTGACGATCGAGCTCACGGCGTTCGCCACCGCCTGAACAGCGCCGGGCTCAGCGGCGGGCCGACCCCACGGACACGGCGACCGGCGTGGCGGCGTCTGCGGCCTGACGGGCGTGATAGCTGGACCGCGTGAGCGGGCTCGCCTCGACGTGGCCGATGCCCAACTCTTCGCCGGTCGCCGCCCACGACGCGAACCGCTGCGGTTCGACCCATCGGGCCACCGGGAGATGATGCGAGGTCGGACGAAGGTACTGACCGATGGTCACGATGTCGACGCCGATGCCGGCCAGATCGGCCAGCGTGGCATCGACCTCGTCGTCGGTCTCGCCCATGCCGACGATCAGACCGGACTTTGTCGTCAGGCCGGCCGTCTTGGCGCGCGCCAGCACCGACAGACTCCGGGCGTAACCAGCCGACGGACGGACCGCCCGCTGCAACCGGGGGACGGTCTCGACGTTGTGGTTGAGCACATCGGGTCGAACGGCGAACAGGGCGTCGAGCGACGTCTCGTCGCCGCGGACGTCGGAGATCAGCGTCTCCACCCTGGTCCCCGGCCGTCGCCGCCGGATCGCCTCCACGCAGGCGGCGACGTGAGCCATCCCCCCGTCGCCGAGGTCGTCGCGAGCGACCATCGTGAGCACGGCGTGGTCGAGCGCCATGCGATCGATCGCCTCCGCCACCCGCTCGGCCTCGTCGGGGGCCGGCACCTCGGGCTTGCGGGTATCGACGAGACAGAACCCGCAGGCACGGGTACAGCGCTCACCGAGCACCATGAACGTCGCCGTGCCGTCCGCCCAACACTCCGAGAGGTTGGGGCAACCGGCGTCCTCGCAGACCGTCACCAGATCCAGCTCGCGGATGGTCTTCTTGAGCTCGATGACCTCCGGGCCGAGCTGCACCTTGGGGCGCAGCCACTCGGGTTTGCGGGTCTCGATGCTGAGACCGTCCGTGACCCCGGCGGCGGCCAGCCGTCCCGTCAGACGTACCGGTGCGCCGGGCCCGGCCCCACGCGAGAACGGCGTCAGGTCGTCGGGACGGTGCCGCCAGGCGACATCCTGGCGCTCGGCCACACCGTCGCCCCACCGCGCCGCAGCCAGCCCGACGACGACGTCGACGACCTCGCGCATCGTCACGTCCACGCCTTCCTCGGCCATCGAGGTGACCGGCCGGTCGGGGATCCCGCAGGCGACGATGTGTTCACGCAGGTACACCATGTCGGTGGCGACGTTGAGGGCGAAACCGTGCATCGTGCGGCCCCGCTTGAGCCGCACCCCGATGGCGGCGATCTTGCGTGGGTTCGGACCGTCGGCGTCGACCCACACGCCCGGGTACTCGCGGAGCCGTCCGGCCGAGATGCCGAAGGTGGCCAGCGTGTCGATCAGCAGCTGCTCGACGTTGCGGACGTGGCCGACCGAACCCAGCCGGTTGGCCAGGGTGAGGATCGGGTAGCCGACGAGCTGGCCGGGTCCGTGATAGGTGATGTCACCCCCGCGGCGGATGCCGACGAAGTCGGCACCGACCGCCGCCGGGTCGCAGCGCAGGTTGGTGGCCAGATCGGCGCGCGGGCCGTACGTGAACACGTGCGGGTGTTCGAGCAACAGGAGGTGCTGCTCGCGGCCGTGGTCGAACATGGCCTGCTGGACGGCCAGCGCCTCCCGGTACGGGACGGTGCCGAGCCAACGAACACGCATCATCGATGCCCTGCCTATCACCTGTGGCAACACCTGGGGTCAGACCCCAGGTGTTACAGCTCGGCCGACCAGTCCTTGGTCTCGAGGATCTCCTTGATCCGCGAGAGGAACCCGGCGGCGTAGGCGCCGTCGAAGGCGCGGTGGTCCCAGGCCATCGCCAGGTTGCCGACGGGGTGGATGGCGATGCCCTCCCCGCCGTCGGTGGTGGGCACCACCACCGGCTTGCGGGTGATCGCATCGGTCGACAGGATCGCCACCTGCGGCTGGTTGATGATCGGCATCGTGAGCACCGAGCCGGCCGAGCCGTTGTTGGAGATCGTGAACGTGCCCCCGCTGATCTCGTCGGGCATCAGCTTCTTCGTGCGGGCGCGGCCGGCGAGATCGTTGATCTCGCGGGCGATCGCCCGCAACCGCTTGGCGTCGGCGTTGCGGATGACCGGCACGATCAAGCCCTCGTAGTCGAGGTCGACGGCGATGCCGAGATCGACGAAGCCGTGGACGACCAGGTCGTTCTCGCCGACGCTGGCGTTGAGGTGGGGAAACTCGACGAGGGCGTCGATCGTCGCCCGGCTGATGAAGGGCAGGTAGGTGAGGCTGAAGCCCTCGCTCGCCTTCCACTCCGCCTTGACCGCGGCGCGGGTGGCGTCGACGTTTGCGTAGTCGACCTCGACGACGCTGAAGGCGTGGGGGCTGACACCCTTGCTCATCACCATGTGGGCGCCGGTGAGCTTGCGGATCTTCGACAGCTTCACCGGCTCGTCGCGGCCGCCGGCGGCGACCGTTGGCACCGGTGCCGGCGGTGTGGCCGCCGGCGGCGCGACCGCAGTAGCAGCCGCTGCCACGGCGGCAGCAGCCGGGACCGACGCCGGGGTTGGGGCCGCTGGTGGAGCCGCAGCGGCCGGCGGCGCCCCGGCGGCGCCCTGGCGATCGATGTGATCGAGCACGTCGTCACGAGTGATCCGCCCACCGGGACCCGAACCGGTGATCTGGGTGGGGTCGATGCCGTGCTCGTTGACCAGCCGCCGCACGACCGGTGACAGCAGCAGTCCGCTGCCGGCCGCCGCGGCCGGCTGAGGTGCGGACGCCGGCTCCGGTGCGGGTTCGGGCGGGGGCGCCG
>JBKEAH010000293.1:0-15989 GCA_047972065.1 Desertimonas sp. | reverse complement strand
AGTGTGTTCGTGCTGTTGCCCGGCCAGCTGGCCCTCGGGCTGGGCCTCGTGCTCGTCGGCGCCGTGATCGCCCTCGCCGACCCGCACCGCGGTTCACGACGCCCGCGCTGAGCCCGGGTCTCGCCTTCTCGCCCGATGGGGCAGCAACGCAGGGTGGTCGTCGTCGGACAGGGCCATGTGGGTCTTGCGGTGGTTGGCGGCGAAGTCGGCGTCGGCGATCTGTCCCCGCACGGCCCCGACGGGATGAACAACGCGTCGTCCGGCGGCACGTGCATCGACGCCTCGATCGTGTAGGGCAGCGCCAACCGATTGCCGATGACCCGTCGAACGGCGGTGACGATGTCGACGAGCATCCGAGCCCGATTGGAGAGGCGGCCCCGTAGGCATCGGTGCGCCGATGGGTGGCGGGGGGAGAGGAAACCACGAACGATCGAGGAGTGGCTGCGTTGCCGCTCGATGCCGTCGAAGCTGTGCTCGGCGACGGTGGCGTAGCCGGCGACGATCTCGTCGAACTCGGTCTGGTCGACGGACGGGAGCGTCTGGCGTACCGGAGCAGAATTTGACATCACACTCACGAATCCGGGAAAGTGACGTCGGTCGGGTGCTCGGACTGGCTCGACGTTGGGGAACTGGGCAGCTGGGGAACGGTCCGGCATGCGGGGACGAGCCGAGGAGGCGGTCGATGCCAGATACCGCGCGTCGAACGGATACGGCAGATCGAGCGGACACGGCCGGCGCCAACGTCGCGACCGGGTCCGAAGCGTTGCTGTCGGTTGAGGATCTCGCCGTCTACTTCGACACGCCCACCGGCGAGGTGCAAGCCGTGCACGACGTCGCGTTCACGATCGGGGAGGGCGAGACCGTCGGCATGGTCGGTGAGTCCGGCAGCGGGAAGTCGGTGACTGCGCTGGCGATCATGCGGTTGCTGCAGAGCCCCCCGGCGCGGATCACCGGCTCGGTGGTGATGGATGGACGCGACCTCCTGGCGCTGTCCGAATCCGAGATGCGCGGTATCCGTGGACGTGAGATCGGGATGATCTTCCAAGAGCCGATGACGGCGCTCGACCCACTCTTCACGGTCGGGTCACAGATCTCCGAGACCCTGCGGGCCCACCAGAACATCAGCCGTCGCGCCGCCCGTCGGCGCTCGATCGAGGCCCTCGACCAGGTCGGGATCCCGTCACCCGCCCGCCGCGTCGATGAGTATCCACACCAGCTCTCGGGCGGCATGCGCCAGCGGGTGATGATCGCCATGGCGCTGGTGTGCCGACCCCGCCTGTTGATCGCCGACGAACCGACGACCGCCGTCGACGTCACCATCCAGGCGCAGATCCTCGAACTGCTGCGCGAGCTGAACGAGGAGCATGGCACCGCCATCCTGATGATCACCCACGACCTCGGTGTCGTCGCCGAATCGTGCCGTCGAGTCATCACGATGTACGCCGGCGAGGAGGTCGAGACCGGGACCACCGACGAGGTTCTCGAGTTCCCCCGCCATCCCTACACCGCCGCACTGCTCCAGGCGATCCCGCGTGTCGAAACCCGAGGGATGGCGCTCCAGGCCATCCCCGGCCGGGTGCCGGCCTTGCACGAGATGCCGACCGGTTGCCGCTACCGCGCCCGCTGCGAGCATGCGCTCGAGCGGTGCGTCGATCCCCAGCAGTTGCTGGAGTGCGCACCCGATCACGCCGCCCGGTGCTGGCGGGCGAACGCGCTGGAACTGCCCGGAGCGGTCCGATGAGCGAGACGTTGCACCTGGCCGAGGTCGGCGAGGGAGACGTCGTCCTCGACATCGAGGACCTCAAGGTCCACTTCCCGCTGCGTGGCCACGACAAGGTGCATGCCGTCGACGGGGTGTCCTTCGAGCTGTTCGCCGGTGAGACGCTGGGGTTGATCGGCGAATCGGGGTCGGGCAAGTCGACGGTCAGTCGCGCCATCCTCCAGCTGCTCAAGCCGACCGCCGGGCGGATCACGTTCCGCGGCGCCGATCTCCACGAGCTGTCGGCGGCCCGTCGCCGAGAGCTGCGCCGTCACGTGCAGATGATCTTCCAGGATCCGCATGCCTCGCTCGACCCGCGCAAGACCATCCTCGAGAGTGTTCGCGAGCCGATGCGGGTCCAGCGGATCGGGTCCAAGTCCGAGCAGCTGGAGCGATCGACGCAGCTGCTCGAACGGGTCGGGTTGAACACCCATCATGCGCAGCGGTACCCCCACCAGCTGTCGGGCGGGCAAAAGCAACGGGTCAGCATCGCCCGAGCGCTCACCCTTCGACCCGACGTCCTGCTGTGCGACGAGCCGGTCTCGGCGCTCGATGTCGCCTTGCAGGCCGAGATCCTCAACCTCTTCGCCGACATCCAGGCCGAGTTCGGACTCTCGTCGTTGTTCATCACCCACGACCTCAGCGTCGTCGCCCACATCGCCGACCGCGTCGGTGTGATGTACCTCGGCCGGCTGATGGAGCTGGGCCCCGTCGCTCGGGTGGTCGATCACCCCGTGCACCCCTACAGCGACGCGCTGCTCGCCGCCCAGCCGCAGCCGCTGCCGAGCCGTCTGCGGACGGAGGAACGGCGCCTGCTGGAAGGCGACATCCCGAGTCCGGTGCACCCGCCGTCGGGCTGTCGCTTCCGGACCCGGTGTCCTTTCGCCGACGACCGCTGTGCCGCCGAGGAACCCACCTGGCGCGAGGTGGAGAGCGGTCACTGGGTCGCCTGTCACTTCGCTGGTGAGCTGCCGCTGCGTGGCGCCGCCGCTGCCGTCTCGATCAACCACACCGGGGACCGCCCCGTCGACACCAATGAGGAGCATCCATGATCCCGACGTCCAGAGCAACGCGGGCCCGTACCCGCCCACGCAGGTGGCGCACCGCCACTGCGCTCGTCGCCGCGGCGATCGCGAGCACCGCGGTGGCCGGTGGGGGTGACGTCGCCGGCAGCACCGGGTCAGCGGCCGCCGTGAGCCCGGCCCGTGCCGTCGCGGGAGCCGAGGCCGTCGAGGGCGGCACCCTGCGGGTGGCTCACGGAACGCCGCCGTCCACGCTCGACCCAGCGTCGGGCAACTCCGGCTACGACCACATCTACTTGTACCCGATGTTCGACACGCTCATCCGGTTCACCCCCGACACGATGGAGCCCGCCCCGGGGTTGGCCTCGAGCTGGGAGTTCACCGACGAGACGACGCTCGTGCTCACGCTCCAGGAGGGCGTCACGTTCCACGACGGCACCCCGTTCGACGCCGAGGCGGTCAAGTACAACTTCGAGCGCTCGATGACCTGGGAGGGCTCGAACATCGCCGGTGACCTGCAGAGCGTCGACAGCGTGGAGGTCGTCGATGACCTCACCGTGCAGGTAAATCTCAAGAACGCCGACACCGCACTCCCACTCATCCTCGCCGACCGCGCCGGGATGATGGTGTCGCCGACCGCCGCCGAGGAACTTGGCGAGGACTTCAGCCTGTCGCCCGTCGGCGCCGGCCCATTCGTGTTCCGCGAGTGGCGGATCGGGGAGCGCGTGGTGATGGACCGCTACGAGGACTACTGGGGTGAGGCCCCGACGTTGGAGACGATCGACTTCACGATCATCGTCGACAACGACACGGCGATGAACGCCATCTTGGCCGGCCAGCAGGACTTCATCTTCAACGTCGAGCCCTCGGACCTCGGCCGGGTGGAGGGCAACGACAGTCTCACCACCAGCGTCAGCGACCGGCTCTTCCACTACGAGTTCTACGTCAACCTCGGTCGGCCACCGTTCGACGACGTCCGGGTCCGCCAGGCGTTCAACCTGGCGATCGACCGGGCGACCCTGGTGCAGGCCACCGCCGAGGGCGAGGGGCAGATCGCGATGACCCCGCTGCCGCCCGGACACTGGGCGTATTCCGACCAGTTCGACGACGCCTACCCCTACGACCCGGAGCGGGCCCGTGAACTGCTCGCCGAGGCCGGTTACGAGGACGGGCTGACGTTCGAGGTCGTCGGCTGGACGACCGACATCGACGTCCGGCGGGCCGAGGTCATCCAGGCGATGCTCTCCGAGGTCGGCATGCAGATGGACATCCGCACCACCGAGGTGCCTCAGGCCACGGCGCAGTTCTTCGACGAGAAGCGCTACGACGCCTACCTGGCCGCGTGGACCGGGCGACCCGATCCCACCCTGACCTACACGCTGTTGTTCTCGAAGGACGGCTACTTCAACACCGCCGGGGTCGAGACCCCCGGTCTGGAGGAGCTGCTGATCGAGAGCCGCAGCGTCGACGGGCTCGAGGAGCGTGCCACGGCGTTCGCGGAGCTCACTCAGGTCGTGGTCGACGAGGCGCTGTACGTACCGCTCAACTTCCCGCCCGACATCGCGGTGATGAGCAACCGGGTCGTCAACTACGTGCCCAACCTGCTCGGCAAACCGCAGCTCGCCTACGTCGGGTTCTCCGACTGAGCACTCCACGACGGTGGGGCGGCCCGTCCGGGGCCGCCCCACCCGGAGGTCACCGATGTTGAGATTTGTCATCCGTCGACTGCTGACGCTGATCCCGACGCTGTTCCTCGCCACATTTGTCGTGTTCGGGCTGCTGCAGCTCGTGCCCGGCGACCCGGCGGTGGTCATCGCCGGGGAGTACGCGACCGACGAGCGCATCAATCAGATCCGCGAGCAGCTCGGTCTCAACGACCCGTTGCTCGTCCAGTACTGGCATTGGGTGTCCGATGCCGTCACCGGTGACCTCGGACGCTCGCTCATCAACCGGTCCGAGGTCACCGAGCAGATCACCCGGCGCCTGCCCGCCACGTTGACCATCGTGGTGGGGGCCTTGGTCATCTCGGCCGTGGTCGGCGTGTTGCTCGGCGTACTCGCCGCCGCCCGGCCGCATTCCAAGCGCGACACCTTCCTGACCGGGCTGTCGACGATGGGAGTGGCCGTTCCGAACTTCTGGCTGGCGATGGTGCTGGTGACCGTGTTCAGCCTGCAGCTCGGGTGGCTGCCCGCCACGGGGTCCGTCGGCGTGACCCAGTCGCCGGTGGAGGCGGTCCGACATGCGCTGCTGCCGTCGATCGCGCTCGGTGCCGTCGGGGCGGCCGAGATGGCCCGCCAGGTGCGCAGCGCGCTGCTCGGTGTCATGCACTCCGACTTCGTGCGGACCCATCGGGCCAAAGGGCTGTCCGAGCGGCGGATCCTGTGGATCCACGGGTTGCGTAGCGCCGGCATCCCGGCCATCACCACCTTTGGGTTGCTCGTGAACCGGTTCCTCGGTGCCACCGTCGTCGTCGAGGCGGTGTTCGGCATCGCCGGGATGGGCTCGATGATCGTCGACGCCACCTTCAACCTCGACTTCCCGGTCGTCCAGGGTGTCGTCCTCGTGATGGTGCTGATCGTGGTCTTCATCAACTTCCTGGTCGACGTCGCCTACCGCTGGATCGACCCTCGGGTCACGTTCTGAGGAGGTGCCAGATGACCGGCACGATCGAGGCTCCCACCCCGTCCGCCCCCGATGACGACGCGTCGGTCGCGGTACGGGCGCCGGTCGGGCGCTGGCGTCGGTTCCGGTCCTGGGTGCGGCGCCGTCCGGCGACGGCGTTGGCCCTGGGATGGCTCGTACTGCTGGTCCTCGGCATGCTGCTGGCCGAGGTGGTCAGCCGTCATGATCCGGCGACCCAGGACGTGCTCAACATGCTCGACGGTCCCTCGGCCGAGCACTGGCTGGGCACCGACGACCTCGGGCGCGACGTGTTCGCCCGGCTGCTCTCGGGCGCCCGGGTGTCGATGCTGGCCGCGGTGCTCGCCGTCGTGGTGGCCGTCGGGATCGGTACCCCGATCGGCATCGTCACCGGCTACCTCGGCGGGAAGGTCGACGACATCATGATGCGCGTCGTCGACACGATGCTGTCGTTCCCCGCGATCATCCTTGCCATCGCCGTCACCGCGGCGCTCGGCCCGGGTCTGAACAACGCGATGATCGCCATCGGGATCGTGCTGTCACCGGTGTTCGCCCGGCTGATGCGAGGTCAGGTGCTCGCGGTCAAAGAGGAGCTCTACGTCGACGCGGCGCGTTCGTTCGGGGCTCGCGGCTACCAGATCGTGCTCAGCCACATCGTGCCGAACGCGATCCAGCCGATCATCGTCCAGGCGTCACTGTCGTTCGCCGTGGCGCTGATCGCCGAGGCCAGCCTGAGCTTCCTCGGGCTCGGGGTTCAGCCACCCCAGTCGAGCTGGGGGTTCATGCTGGGCCGGGCCTATCGCGACATGCACAAGGCGCCGTTCCAGATGGTCGTGCCGGGGATGGCGATCATGCTGACCGTGCTCAGCTTCAACCTGCTCGGTGACGCACTTCGCGTGTGGCTCGACCCGACGTCGAGAGGCCGGAACCGATAGGCGGGCCTACACTCCGTCGACCCGTCGGGCACCTGGCGGGGTCGGCGATGACCCTGGGACTCACGGATTTTGGCTGTCAAGGAACCGAGCACACGAAAGGGTCGGCGGACACGACAAGCACTCATCGAAGCGGCATTCGATCTCTTCAACGAGGCTGGCTCCGCCGAGGTACGGGTCGCCGACATCTCGTTGCGTGCCGGGCTCTCGCCGGCCGCGTTCTACCGCTACTTCGACGCCAAGGACGAGGTGCTCGGCGAGGTCCTCGATCTGTTTACCGGGCGTCTGTCTGCCGCCGTACGTGGCCACGACGAGGATCGACACCTGCCCCCGTTCGAGCGGTTCTCGCTCGCCAACCGGCGCTACGTCGATGTGTACGCCCGCTACGGCCAGATCCTGCGCATCGTCGAACGGCTCCTTGTGGGCGACGAGTCGATGCGCGCCGCGCGCCGCGACCTGCGTGAGGCCTTCGTGCCGCGGCTGCGCCGGACCCTGGAACGGCTCCGCGACACCGGGGAGGTCACGACCGACCTCGATCTGGGCCTGGCGTCGGCGGCGCTGTCGACGATGGTGCAACGGGTCTCGTGGGTCATGTTGGTGCTGGAGGAGCGCCAGGAGATCCATCCTCGGATGATGGAGACCATCGACCTTCTGTGGGCCAACGCGCTCGGACTTGACACCGGTGGGGTCGGCGTCGCCAGCGGGAGCACCGATGAGCTGCGGGCGTGGGCCGCGTCGTCACGTCTCCCGGCCGCCGAACCGCCGCCCGAGCGGGATCCGCTGACGTCGCGGAAGGGTCGCGTCACCCGCGAGTCACTGATGGTGGCGGCGCGCCGGGTCTTCGAACGCGATGGCTTCCTGGCCGCCCGCGTCGCCGACATCACGAAGGCCGCCGCGGTCAGCCACGGCACCTTCTACAACTACTTCGACTCCCGGCTCGACGTGTTCCACCAGCTGATGCGCCAGCTGCACGACGATCTCATCGTGGCGATGCGCAACGCTGGGGGCGGGGGCCGCTCGTCGGCGTTCGTGCGCATCCGCAACGGCAACCGAGCGTTCGTGGACTTCTACCGGGACAACGCCCGGTTCATCGCCGTGTTGGAGCAGATGGCGACGGTCGACGCCCATCTTGCCCGGCTCCGTTTGGACCTGCGCGACCGCTTTGTCACGGCCAACCACCGGATGATGGTCGAGCTGCAAGCCGCCGGTCTCGCCGACCGGCGGCTCGACCCGTTCGCGACGGGTACCGCGTTGGTCAGCATGGTTGAGCGGATGAGCTTCACGTGGTTCGTGCTTGGGGTCCCGGCCCCACCCGAGGCCGCCGACCGGCTCTCGCTGGTCTGGGCGCGGGCGATCCGTCTCCCCCTACGCGGCGTTCGCCGGCCCCGACCCCTCACGCCCTGACGTCGTGGCCGGCCGGGCCGTCGAGCTCGCCGAGCACGGCGTCGGTGTGTTCGCCGAGCAGCGGTGCCGGTGTCCGCAACGGGAGTCGTTCACCGTCGAACCGGAACGGCTGGCGGGCGTGGGAGTGGTATCCGACATAGCGTCGGTCGAGCGTCCCCCACAACGCGGTGGCGGCGTGCTGAGGGTCATGGCCCAGCTCGTCGGGTCGTTGGATCGGCACCTCGACCGAGGTGCGTGCGGTCTCGGCCACCAGCGCCCACCGGTCCGCCCCGCGATCGACCGGTACCACCGGCGAGCGGTCGCGGCGAACGGCCGTCGGGCCGGGTGATGACTGGTCGCCGACGATCGCCGATGCGGCGACCTGGAACAGGCACTCGACCTGGGTGAGCTCCACCTGCGCCGGTACCCCGCGGCGGCGGGCGTGGAGCCCGGCCAGCAGCGCGAGCGCGCCGAACATGCCGGCGATCGGATCGCCCAGTGCCACGTGGTGCAGCGCCGGGGGGCCGCCCGGGGGCCGATTGGCGAACGGCAGCCCGCAGGACTGTTCGACGGTGGTGCCGTACGCGCGGAGCTGGGCGAGCGGACCGTCGGAGCCGAAGGCCGGCATCGTGAGCGAGACGATGCCCGGGTTCAGCTCGCGCTGAGCGGCCGGACCGAGGCCGAGACGGTCCATCACGCCGGAGGCAAAGTTGTCGACCACGACGTCGGCGCCGGCAATGAGCCGGCGGGCGGCGTGCAGCCCGTCGTGGTCGCCGAGATCGAAGCCGGCGCTGCGCTTCCCTCGGTTCATCACGTTGAAGTGGTTCTGCAGTTCGGTCGGCGGCGGGTCGGCGTCTCGCTCGTCGTCCCAGCCCCGCCACCAGTCCGGGTGGCTGGCGTGCTCGACCTTGACCACGTCGGCGCCGAGGTCGGCGAGCAGCCGGGTGGCGTACGGTCCGGCCCAGCCCATCGTGAAGTCGGCCACCCGGACGCCGGCCAGGGGAGCGTCGGCGGACGCGGTCGACCCGTCGCCGGCCGGGGCGATCGGTGGCGCGGGCCCGACGATGTAGGGCGCCCGGGGGGCGAGCACATCGGGACGGCCGGGCACGGCGTCGAAGCTCTGGCGCATCACCCAATGCGGGTGGTGGGGCAGCTCATCCGGTCGTGGCATCGGACAGATCGGCAGCCGCCGCGTCAGCGCGGAGGCGACGATCTCGTCGGTCGTGCGTCGGGCGGCGTATGGCGCGATCAGGGCGTCGATCTCATCGGCGAAGGCGAGCCGGCCCCGTGACGTCAGGTACCGCTCGACATCGGCGAGCTCGGGACGACCGATCAGCTCCGCCAATCCGGCCCATTGCGGCGGGGTCAGGCAGGACACGCCGACCCAGCCGTCGGTGGTCCGATAGCTGGTCGTCGGGTAGGAGGGATCGAACCGGTTGATACCGAGGCGCCGTGACGGTGCACCACCACCGTCGCGCGACGCCGACGCCGGAGGTTCCGCCAAGGCGATCATCGCTTCGAGCACGCTGACGTCAACCCGTCGCGAACGCGTGTGTGGGGGTGCGGCGACCGCGCCGAGGGCCGCGAGCAGCGCGTTGACACCGCCCAGGATCTGGGGGAGGTGTCCATCGGCGACGATCGGCGGACCCTCGCGTGGCCCAAACGGGTAGGCGATCCCTGACAGGGCGTAGACGACGTCGTCACGCCCGGGGAGGTGGGCGTAGGGGCCGTCGGGGTCGAACCAGTTCAGCACCACGAGCGTCGCTCGGTGCCCGGTTTCGCTCCAGCGCCGCGTCCAGGTGTCGACCGTCTCGGGGTCCGACCCGACGATGAGGACGTCGGCCGGTCGTGCGGTGGTCAGGACGTCGTCGACGATCGTGGTCCCCTCAGCCAACCAACGGGCCAACACCGAGTCCTCCCGTCGGTCGGTGTCGGTTCTCGTCACGGTGGCTCCCAACTGGGCGGCGAGCCGTCCGGCGTAGCGGGCCGCGACACCGTCGGTGACGACGCCGACGTGCAGACCGGTGAGCAATCGGACTGCTCGACGCTGGTCGCCGCTCATGACCCGCTCACTCGCTGGTCACCAGGTGTCGACGCACGGCCGCTTCTTTCCCTCGCGCCGCACCGGCGGGTTCGCGGCGAGGGTCGACGCGATCCACGAACGGGACTCCGCGGGATCGATCACGCCGTCGATCTCGAAGTGCGACGCCGCGTTGATCGCCTTCCCGGCCCGGTACATCTGATCGACACGCCGGGCGTATTCGGCGGCGCGCTCGTCGACGTCATCGATCGCTTCCAGCTCGCGCCGGTAGCCGAGCTTGACGGCGCCTTCGAGCCCCATGCCGCCGAACTCACCCGTTGGCCAGGCCAGGGTGAACAACGGGAGGTGGAAGCTCCCTCCGGCCATCGCCTGGGCCCCGAGCCCGTAGCCCTTGCGCAGCACGAACGTGAAGAACGGCACCGTGATGTTGGCGCCCTGGACGAACATCCGTGCGGCGTGACGGACGTTTGCCTCCGTCTCGGAATCGGGGCCGACCATGATGCCCGGTGTGTCGCACAGGAACAGGATCGGCAGATCGAAGGCGTCGCACAGCTGCATGAAGTGCACGGCCTTGTCGGCGGCGTCGGCATCGATGGCCCCACCGAGGTGGATGGGGTTGTTGGCGATCACCCCGACGGGGCGGCCCTCGATCCGGGCGAGGCTCGTGATCATCCCGACGCCGAACTCGCGCCGCAACTCGAGGACCGAGTCGGTGTCGCACATCGTGTCGATCACGCCACGGACGTCGTAGGCGCGCAGCCGGTTCTCGGGAATCGCGGCGCGCAGCTCGCGCTGGTCGGCGCACTCCCAATCGGTGGTCGCACCCTGGAAGTACGACAGGTAGCGCTTGGCCACCTCGACCGCCTCCGCCTCGTCGTCGACGACGACGTCGACGACGCCGTTGTGACGCTGGACGTCGATCGGGCCGATGTCCTCTGGGCGGAACACCCCCAGCCCGCCGCCTTCGACCATCGCCGGGCCGCCCATGCCGAGGTTCGTGTTCTCGGTGGCGATGATCACGTCGCACGAGCCGAGGAGCGCGGCGTTGCCGGCGACGCAGCGCCCCGAGACCACGCCGACGAGCGGTACGAGCCCCGAGAGTTTGCCGAACAGCGTGAAGGCCATGCAGTCGAGCCCGGCAAACCCGAGGCCGTCGGTGTCGCCCGGCCGGCCGCCGCCGCCCTCGGCGAAGAGCACGACCGGAAGCCGTTGGCGTTCGGCCAGTTCGAAGAGCCGGTCCTTCTTGCGGTGGTTCTGATGCCCCTGGGTGCCGGCGAGCACCGTGTAGTCGTAGGACATCACCACGCAGCGGCCGGTCGCATCGGGGAACTGGTCGCCGTTGACCGTGCCGACCCCGGCGACGAGCCCGTCGGCGGGCGTGCGTTCGATCAGGTGCTCGACCGAGTGTCGAGACCTTTGCGCCGCCAGCAGCAGTGGTCCGTACTCAATGAAGGTCCCGTCGTCGACGAGGTGGGCGACGTTCTCGCGCGCTGTTCGCTGACCCGTTTTGCGTCGGCGGGCGACGGCCTCGGGGCGGCGCTCGTCGAGCCCGAACGCGTGGCGCTCGAAGGTCTCGGCGAGATCGTCGCGCACTCGATCGAGGTCCACCTCACCAACCTGCTCGTCGGCGGTCGCGTCGACGTCGGCCGGCTCGACGAAGGCCAGCGGATCGCCTTCGAGCACGGTGTCACCGACCTCGACAGCGAGCGCACGGATGTACCCCGACACCGTCGCACCGATGACGTGCTCCATCTTCATCGATTCGAGGATCAGCACTTCCTGGCCCACCGCGACGGCGTCGCCGTCACGGGCGCTCAATCCGACGACGGTGCCCTGCATTGGCGAGCCAATCGGCTCGCTCCCGGGAGGTGCGGCCATCGATCGTCGGCGCCGCGACGCGGGGGCCGGTCGGTTGCCGGCGCTCGTCGTGTCGACCGATTTGCCGAACGTCAGCACGGCCAGCGGGTCGACGCGGTCCACCGACACCTCCACCGACACCTCGCCGTCGTCGGTGGAGGCACCGTCGACGCCGGTCGTCACAAGCTCGTCGAGGTGGTCCTCGACGAATCGGGTGGTGTGCGCCCCGGTGAGGACATCAGGATGTCGGAGAAGGGCGGTCAGCAGCGAGGCGTTGGTGGCCAACCCGTCGACGTACAGCTCGTCGATCGCGAAGGCGGCCCGGGTGAGCGCGGCGGCGACGTCGTCTCCCGGATGATGCACGATGACCTTGGCGAGGAGAGAGTCGAAACGTCCCGTCAGGTCCAACCCCGTGGTGGCGTGCGTGTCGACACGGACGCCGGGGCCCGACGGCAGGACCAGCTGCTCGATCGTGCCGATGCTCGGGCGCAGCGAACCATCCTGAAGGAGGGTCTCGGCGTTGACTCGGGCCTGGACGGCGAACCCGTCGAACTCGTGGGCGGAGCCATCGATGCCGAGATCGGCGAGCGATGTGCCCGCCGCCAACGCCAGCTGGATCTGCACCAGGTCGATGCCGAGCACCTCCTCGGTCACGGTGTGCTCGACTTGGATGCGGGCGTTGGCCTCCATGAAGTACGCCTGGTCGCTGGTGCCGCCGCTACCGGCGGTGGCGTCGGCGTCGATGAGGAACTCGAACGTGCCGATTCCGTCGTAGCCGGCGGCGGCGGCGATGCTGATTGCCGCCTCGGACAGCCGGGCGCGCAGCTCGGCTCCGAGCCCGGGGCAGGGTGCGATCTCGATCAGCTTCTGGTGCTGGCGTTGGAGGCTGCACTCGCGCTCGCCGAAGGTCACGATCTGGCCGGATCGATCGGCGGCCACCTGCACCTCGACGTGGCGGGCGCGGGGGAGGTAGCGCTCGACGTAGACCTCGGCGTCGCCGAAGGCGGCGGCCGCCTCCGAGCGGCAGCGGTCGTAGGCCGCCGCCACCGCGTCGGCCGAGGTGACCACGCGCATCCCGCGGCCACCACCGCCGGCGATCGCCTTGATCATCATCGCCGCGCCCGCACCGAGCGAGGCGAAGAACTCGGCAGCCTCGTCGACGGTGACCGACCGGGAGATCCCGGCGAGCACCGGGATCCCGCTCGCCTCGGCGAGGTCCCGGGCGCGCGCCTTGTCCCCGAACAGTTCGATCACCTCGGGGCGAGGTCCGATGAAGGTGAGGCCAGCCTTGTGGCAGGCGGCGGCGAAGCTGGCGTTCTCGCTGAGGAATCCGTAGCCGGGGTGGACCGCGTCGCACTCGGCGGCGGTCGCGATGCCGACGAGGTCGTCGATGTCGAGGTAGGCGCGTGGACCGCTACCGGCCAGGGTGACCGACGCCTCGGCCGAGCGCGCCAGGAGCGGACCGGCGTCGTCGGCGGCGTGGACGGCGACCGTCGAGATTCCCAGCGCTCGCGCCGTTCGCACGATGCGGAGCGCGATCTCGCCGCGGTTCGCGATCAGCAGCTTCTGCGGGTACATGGACGACCTCCTGCCGCGGGGCGGTTCGACGCGCCGACGGGTCCCGACCACCCCAGCGTCGAGCCCAGACGGCCGATGATGTCCAATTTGTGACTCTGATGTCAATTCCAACTCTGTCGTCTCGAGAACTTGACGTCATCCTCATGAATCACCGAGACTTCGCCCCGCCGGCCCCTCACCGGGCGGCCTGTGGGGAATGCCAGCCGAAGGGGAGTGTCGAGCTGATGCAGGGTGTACGCGTGCTCGAGATGAGCGGGGGCCTCGCCGGGGCCTACGCCGCTCGTCTCCTGGCCAGTGCCGGCGCCGACGTCGTGCTGGCCGAACCGGAGGCCGGCACCGAGCTCCGGCGGGCGGGCCCCTGGTGCGGCGCCGGCCGAAGTGCGGCGCACGAGTATCTCAACGCCGGGAAGCGATCGGTCCGCATCGAGGAGGGCTCGGACGCGCACCGCCGCCTGGTGCGCTGGGCTGACGTGGTGATCATCACGTCCGACGGCGACCCCGACGTCGCCACCCGCCGTGCCGCCGACATCGCGGTGCTTGCCCCGACGACGGTGACCGTCGTGGTATCGGGCTTCGGGCTCACTGGGCCGTGGTCGACGTGGCGATCGAGCGCGCTGGTCGACTGGGCGTCGAGTGGCTACCTCTACCTGACCGGCGAGCCCGACCGTGAGCCCGTGCAGGGCGGCGGTGCCTGGCCGTCCTACCTCGCCGGGCTCACCGCCGCCGTCGGTGCTCAGGTTGCGCTCATCGACCGCGGCATCGATGGCGAAGGACAGCTGGTCGACGTCGGTGCCATGGAGGCGGGCGCTGCCGCCCACCAGTGGTCGCTGACCATGTACACCCACACCGGGGTCGTCAAACGTCGGTACGGCCTCCGGTTCGGCGAGGCCTTCCACCCGATGTCGCTCTATCAGTGCGCCGATGGAGGCTGGATCTGCATTGGGGCGGCGAGCCGTGCGCAGTGGGAGAACCTCTGCATCGCCACCGAGAGCTTCGATCTGCTGATCGATGAGTCGTTGTTCGCGCCGGGAGAGCGGTTCGAACGTGCCGACGAGATCGACGCCACGCTGTCGGCGTGGACCGCCCGCTACCCGGCCGAGGACGCCGTGGCCCGGCTCCAAGGCGCACGGGTGCCAGCCAGCGAGGTGCAGGACTACCTCGACGTGCTCGCCTCCGAGCAGCTCGCCGTCCGCGATGTCTGGATGCCGCTGGCCGGCGAGCCCGACGGGCGGATGCTGGCGGTGCCGATGCGGCTTCCGGCCGGCGCGCCGCCGAAGCCGGCACCGGCGCTCGGAGCCGACACGGCGGCCGTACTGGCCGAGGTCGGCGACGATGTTCCCCGCACGTTGCCCGTCGTCGACCTCACCCGAACGCGTGTCGTCGAGTTCTCGATCGCCTGGGCCGGTCCGCTGGCCGGGCGGTTCCTGGCCGACCTCGGCGCCGAGGTGATCAAGGTCGAACATCCGGGCAGCCGCGGGCTCGGCGCGGCCACGCAGTCGTCGCCGGAAGGTTGGCGGCGCGGTGAGCTCCCACCGCCGCAGGTACGCGCCGAGGTCTATCCGGACGCCGACCCCGGGGACCGGCCGTGGAACCGTCAGGGCATCTGGAACAAGATGAACCGCGGTAAGCGCAGCCTGGCGATCGACGTCAAGTCGCCTGGGGGCGGCGAGGCCCTCGAACGGCTGCTGCGGTCAGCCGATCTCGTCGTACGCAACTACTCGCCGCGCGGGGCGCGTTCGATGGGCCTGGATGCGGCCGCCCTCAGCGAACGCCATCCGCAGCTGTCGTCGGTGTCGTTGACCGGATACGGCGAGACCGGCCCGATGGCCGAGCACGCTTCCTACGGCCCGATCCTCGAGGCCTACGGCGGCGTCGACGAGGCGACCGGGTATCGCGACCGCGGACCGCTCCAGGTCGGTGTCGCCATGCCCGACGCCGTCGGTGGCCTGCACGGGACCTTCGCGTGCCTCGACGCGTTGTGGGAGCGGGCGCTGCGTGGGTCGGCCGTACACATCGACGTGTCCCAGCTGGAGACCCTTGTCGCCGTGTGCGGCGAGGACGTCCTCGCCGCATCGGTGTCGGGGACCACGCCACCGCGTCGGGGCAACCGGTCGCTCGAGTTCGCCCCGCAGGGGGTCTACCGGGCGGCCGGCGACGACGAGTGGGTGGCCATCACCATCGTTGATGATCAGCAGTGGTCGAGCCTGCTTGGGTTGCTCGATGACCCCGTGCTCAACCGGATGGGCGGCTGCGGGGTGAGCGACCGTCACCGCCGGCAGGACGAGATCGACGCGCGGATCGCCGCTTGGGCATCCGGGCGCCCCGCCTTCGACGTCGCCGCGCGGTTGCAGGGGTTGGGGATCCCGGCGTGTCCGGCGATGACCAATCGGGATCTCGTCGACAGCGACCAACTCGCGGCACGCGGGTTCATGATCGAACTGGACCAGCCTGACGCCGGACGGCAGCGGTTTCCGGGCTTCCCGATCCACTTCGGGCGTCGACGAGTCACGCCGACACCGGCTCCGTCGCTGGGCGAAGGCAACCTCGATCTGATGGCCGGCCTGGGCTATGCGTCCGGCGAGATCGAGCGTCTCGTTGCGTCGGGCACGATCGCCGACGTCCCTCCGCCGGGCTAGGCCATCGGCCGTGCTCGGCCGTCGATCGTGGTCGTGGTGAGTGTGTTCGTGCTGTTGCCCGGCCAGCTGGCCCTCGGGCTGGGCCTCGTGCTCGTCGGCGCCGTGATCGCCCTCGCCGACCCGCACCGCGGTTCACGACGC
>JBKEAH010000245.1:0-5031 GCA_047972065.1 Desertimonas sp. | reverse complement strand
CGTCGGTGGTCGCCGGGACGCTCGCTGTGCTCGCTGTTCGAACCGGGAACATCATGGCGTGGCCAGGTCGGGGTGCTTGCGGGTGCGGCGGCGGAGGCGCCAGGCCTGCCAGCGCTCCCGGGGGGTTGGATCGTCGGGCAGCTCGTGGCGGCGGCGGGCGGCGGAGTCGCTGAGCCGGATCAGCAGCGCCAACACGATGTAGTTGGACACCAACGACGAGCCACCGTAGCTGACGAAGGGCAGCGTGATGCCGGTCAGCGGCACGAGCTTGGTGACACCACCGATGATGATGAACGCCTGGACGCCGAGGATCGTGGTCAGACCGGTAGCGAGCAGCTTCTCGAACGTGTTGTCGGTTCGCAGCGCGGTGCGGAGCCCGGCACCGATCAGCAACAGGTAGGCCACCAGTACCGCGGTGGCGCCGAACAGCCCGAGCTCCTCACCGACGGCGGTGAAGATGAAGTCGGTCTCGATCAACGGCACGGTGCCGGGGCTCCCCCGACCCAGCCCGGTCCCGACCAGCCCGCCGTCGGTCAGGCCATAGAGCCCTTGGAGGATCTGATAGCCGGAGCCCTGGGGATCGGCCCACGGGTCGAGCCAGCGCTCGACTCGGGTGCTCACCTTGGACACCGTCTGGTAGGCGATGTAGGCGCCGAGGGCGAACAGCACGGCGCCCAACAGGAGATACGACGTGCGCTCGGTCGCCACCCACAGCATCACCACGAACAAGGCGAAGAACAGCAGCGATGACCCGAGGTCGTTGAGCCCCACCATCACGAGGACCGTGAAGCCCCACGCCACCGCGATCGGCAGGAGGTGACGCGGCTCGGGAAGGCGTAACGGACCGACCTTCCAGGTGCCGGTGGCGAGCAGCTCTCGCCGCTCGGCCAGGTAGGCGGCGAAGAAGATGGCCAGGGCGATCTTGGCGAACTCGCCGGGCTGGAAGCTGATCGGACCGACGCTGACCCACAGCCGGGCACCTTCGACCGAGTAGCCCAGGCCGGGAACCATCGGCAGCAGGAGCAGCCCGAGCCCCGCCGCCAGCAGCGACCAGCGGTAGCGGGCGAGGTCCGTCGCCCGCTGGATGACCACCAGCACCCCGACGAACGCGATGACCGCGACGATGCTCCAGGTTGTCTGGAACCCGGCCAGCTCGTCGTCGAGACGGGTGATCATCACGTAGCCGAGGCCGTGGAGGATCGCCGCGAGCGGCAGCAGGGTCGCATCGGCGCCCCGGGCGAACAGACGCACCCCGATGTGCGCGAACACCAACAGACCGAGCAGCACGGCCAGGAACGGCACGATGCGCGCCGGCATGGCGGCGTACTCGCCGAGCGCGGCGAGCGTGTAGGCGCCCGCGGTGATGACCGCGGCCATGACGACGAGCGACAGCTCGTTGGACCGTCGGCGACGAGCCAGCGCCATCGACGCGGCCACGTCAGCGGCTCCCGGATCGGGCCCCGTCCACCGTGCTCACGACGAGGTGTCGGCGACCGTCGTGGTCGTCGTCGTGGTGGTGGTGGTCGTGGTGGTCGTCGTCGTGGTGGTGGTGGTCGTGGTCGTCGTCGACAACCGGGTCGCCACGAACTCCTCGGCGTCGCGTCGGGAGTCGAAGCGGGACTCCCGCTCGACCAGCTCGATCGAGTTGTCGTCGAGCTCACCACGGGCGAGGTCGGCGCCGGCGGCGACCGTCGGGTCGAACCACAAGAACCCCTCGGCCCGTCCCCGGTAGATGACCACGTCGCCCGAGTCGTCGAAGCCGACGAAGTACCCGCGTCGGGCCCAGGCGGCCGCGATCACCAAGGCCAGGACGACGACGGCGATCACGCCGAGCGCCCCGATGAAGCCGCCGAGACGTCGTCGCCTCCGCCGACCCGGCGACGACGGGGCGGCGGCGGTCGAGGTCGCCGAGGGGGCGACGACGGCGGGGATCTCGTCGGTCGGCGTGGTGATGCGCACCTGCTCGTCGGCCTCGGTCTCCGAGACGAGCGCGGCGAGGTCCTCGAACGCCGTCGCCTCCCCGTCGGGTGCGTCGACCGCCCAGGTGCTGTCGGTGTCGGCATCCTCCCAGGCCGGCTCGAGATCGAGTTCCTCGTCGGCGGCGGGCGGGTCGGCACCCTCGAGCACGTCGAGCACGATGACGGTGACGTTGTCGCGACCGCCGTGCTCGTTGGCCAGCTCGACCAGCGCCTCGGCCGCCGCCTCGGGATCGCCCACGTCGGCGAGCACGGTGGTGATGCCATCGTCGGCGACCTCGTCGACGAGGCCGTCGCTGCAGATCAGGAATCGATCGCCACGGACCACCGGCATCGTCCAGGCGTCGACGCGCACCACCGGATCGACGCCGAGCGCCCGGGTGACGATGTTGCGGCGTGGATGGGTCCGCGCCTCGTCCTCGCTGATGTGGCCGGTCGCCACGAGCTCCTGGACGTAGCTGTGATCGACGGTGATGCGACGCAGCCGACCGTGGCGGTACAGGTAGGTCCGCGAGTCCCCGACGTTGACGAGGGCCCAGCTCGGCTCGTCGTCATCATCGCCATCGTCGGGGTCACGCTCGTCGTCGGCACCGTCGTTGGCGTCGTTGGCGTCGTCGTCGGTGTCGTCGGTGTCGGTGTCGTCGGCACCGTCGCGGTCGTCGGTGACGTCGGTGACCGAGACGCCGCGGGCCCCGAGCAAGACGAGACCGGTGACCGTGGTGCCCATCCCGCGCTGGTCGGCGTTGGCCGCCGCCGCCTGGAAGATCTCGCTGTTCGCCTCGGTGACCGCGGCGACGACATCGTCGAGGGTGGCGCCGGGCCGGCCGAGGCGTGTCCGCAGCAGTTCGACGGTGAGCGCCGAGGCCACCTCGCCGGCCTGATGGCCACCCATGCCGTCGGCGACGAGGTAGGCGCGCCCGTCGACCAGGTAGTCGTCCTCGTTGCCGACACGGACGCGGCCCGGATCGGTCGCCGCACCCCAACGCAGCTCGACGGTCATTGGGCCTCCAACACCGTGTAGCCGAACTGGATGCGGTCGCCGCGGTGCAACAAGGCGGCGCCGTGCAGCCGGTTGCCGTTGTGGAAGGTGCCGTTGGTCGACCCGAGGTCCTCGATCATCGCCTGGCCATCCACGACGTACACCTTGGCGTGGTGAGTGGACACGAAGGTGTCATCGTCGATGACGACCGTGCTGGCGGGATCGCGCCCGATCGAGACATCGCCGGAGACCGCGAACACCGCGCCGCGCCGTGCCTTGGGTTCGAGGACGGACAATCGGGCGACGGTACCGCCCCGCCCCTTGGCCGGCTTGCGCCGGCTCGGTCGGGTGGCGGCGACGGTGGCGGCGTGTTCACCGGTGTAGCCGACCGCCGCCTGAGCGGCCGGACGTGTGTCGGTCCGACGCACCTCGCTCCACACCGCCCACAGCACGCGGGCGAAGAAGAGGTACAGCAGTCCCAGGAGGACGAACTTGAGGATGTCAAGGGCCTGGTCGGAGATGTCCATGGGTTCGGCGACGGCCGAGCGGGCGTTACTGCGCCTCGAAGCGGATGTAGGTGGACCCGACGTTGACGATGTCGCCGTCGACGAGCGACTGTTCCCCGGCGATGCGGGTGCCGTTGACCATCGTGCCGTTGGTCGAGCCGAGGTCGGCGACCGCATAGCCACGCGGTCCGGGTCGGACCTCGGCGTGCCGGCGGGAGACGTTCTGGTCGCTGAGCGTGATCGCACACTCCGAGCTGCGGCCGAGGTCGATCGGCCGGTCGCCGAGGCTGATCCGCTGACCGGATGGCATCACCAGCGATCCGGCGCCGGCGCCGCCCTTGCCCTGACGGAGCTGGGCCAGCACCTCGAAGCGGCCGGCGCGTTGGTCGGGGTCCGAGATCAGGTCGACGCGCACCGGCCCCATGAAGTGGTAGCCCTCTTCGCGGGCGTACTCGCGGGCTGCCTCGACGAGTTCGGCGGTGAGGACGTCGTGGATGTCTTCGAACGATGCGAGGTCCCGCTCGCTCAGCGAGATCGTGAAGTCGTTGGGGACCACCCGACGGCCCTTGACGTCGACCGATCGCTGGTCGTCCATCGCCCGGACGAGACGGCGGCCCAGCTCGATGGGACGGATGGCGCTGCGCGACCCACGGAACACGCCCTCGACGATACGCTCCAGACGCCGTTCCAGCGATTGCAACACCATGATCCGGGCGGATGCTACCGGCGGGCTCGCTCGTGATCTGGGCGCCGGCCCGAGGTGCGGTGCCGTGGTGTCGTCATGCCGGTGAGGTCGTCACGTCGGTGGCCTTCACCGATGCCCACACCTGGTCGCCGACACCAAGCTCCAACGTCTCGAGCGAGCCGGCGGTGATCTCGGCGACCAACGGCACCGTGCCGCCGACTTGGACCCGAACACGGTCGGCGCGTCGATCGATGTCGTGGATGACGCCGGGCCACACGTTGCGGGGGCTGCCCTCGGGCGGGCGCCGGTACAGCGCGATCGAGTGCGGTGCGACGACGGCGAAGGTCGGGCCGTCGACGGCGTCAGCGGTGACCAGGGTGCCGCCGCCATCGAGCCGGAGGACACCGCCGTTTGCGTGACCGGTCAGCAGGTTGACCCCGACGAGCTCGGCGACATAGCGCGACCGCGGGTGGGCGGCGACGTCGGGCAATCGGCCGGCCTGCACGACGCGACCACCCTCGAGGATCACCACGTGGTCGGCCAGCGCGTAGGCGTCGACCGGATCGTGGGTCACCAGGACGCAGCCGCCGTCGAAGTCGGCGAGGTGCTCGCGCAGCTCGCCGCGCACCGACCGACGGGTGCCGGCATCGAGCGCGGCGAGCGGTTCGTCCAGCAACACCAGGCGCGGCGAGGGGGCCAGTGCCCGAGCCAGCGCCACCCGCTGCGCCTGCCCGCCCGACAGCGCGGCGGGGAGGTGATCGGCATGGTCGGTCAGCCCGACGCGCTCCAGCCACGCGGCGGCGATGCGCCGGGCCGCGGCGCGACCGTGGCCCCGCGCCCGCAACCCGAAGCCGACGTTGTCGAGCGCGCTGAGGTTGGGGAACA
>JBKEAH010000243.1:0-4082 GCA_047972065.1 Desertimonas sp. | reverse complement strand
GGTGGCGAACAGGCGCATCAGCTCGTCGTCGAGGCTGAGGTAGAAGCGGCTCTCCCCCGGGTCGCCCTGACGGCCCGAGCGGCCCCGCAGCTGGTTGTCGATGCGCCGTGACTCGTGACGTTCCGAGCCGATGACGTAGAGCCCGCCGGCCTCGCGGACCTTGGCGCCCTCATCGGCGCACCGCTCGCGGTACTCGGCCCGTAGCTCGTCGTAGCGCGCCATCGCCTTGGCCCGAGCCTCCTGGAAGTCCTCGGGCATCTGGTCGACGGCGACCGGCAGCGCGAACGTGTCGACCATCACCTCGGCGGTGTGGCCTTCCTTCAAGACGTCGGCGCGCGCCAGCCCCTCGGGGTTGCCGCCCAGCAGGATGTCGACCCCACGACCGGCCATGTTGGGGGCCACCGTGACGCTGTGCAGCCGCCCCGCCTGGGCCACGATCTCGGCCTCCCGGGTGTGCTGCTTGGCGTTCAGCACCTCGTGCGGGATGCCCCGCTGGTTGAGCTGGCGCGACAACAGCTCGCTCTTCTCGACGCTGACCGTGCCGACCAGGACGGGCTGGCCGATCTCGTAGCGTTCGGCGATGTCCTCGACGACGGCGTCGAACTTGCCGGTCTCGCCCTTGTAGATGAGGTCGGCCTGGTCGGCCCGGGCGACGGGCTTGTTGGTCGGGATCGGCACCACGCCCAACTCGTAGGTGTTCATCAGCTCGGCGGCCTCGGTGGCCGCCGTACCGGTCATCCCGGCGAGCTTGTCGTACCTCCGGAAGTAGTTCTGCAGCGTGATCGTGGCGTGGGTCTGGTTCTCCTCCTTGATCTTCACGCCTTCCGTGGCTTCCACCGCCTGGTGGATGCCCTCGCTCCAGCGACGCCCTTCGAGGATGCGGCCGGTGAACTCGTCGACGATCTTCACCTCGCCGCTCTGGATGATGTAGTCCTTGTCGCGGCGGTACAGCTCCTTGGCCTTGAGCGCCACCTGGAGCTGGTGGACGAGGTTCTGCTGCACCTCGTCGTAGAGGTTCTCGATCCCGAGCTGCTGTTCGACCTTCTCGATGCCCGCCTCCAGCGGCACGACGACGCGCTTGTCCTCTTCGACCTCGTAGTCCTCGTCGCGCCGCAGCGAGCGCACGATCGAGGCGAACCGGTAGTACAGCTTGGCGGCGTCGGCGACGCGGCCCGAGATGATCAGCGGGGTGCGGGCCTCGTCGATGAGGATCGAGTCGACCTCGTCGACGATGGCGTAGTGATGGCCGCGCTGGGTCTTATCGGCCAACTTGCCGGCCATGTTGTCGCGCAGGTAGTCGAAGCCGAACTCGTTGTTGGTGCCGTAGGTGATGTCGGCGGCGTAGGAGGCCCGCTTCTCGGCCGGGCTGGTCTTGAACCCGGGGATGATCAAGCCGACCTCGAGACCGAGGAAGCGGTGGATGCGACCCATCCACTCGGCGTGGAACCGCGCCAGGTAGTCGTTGACGGTGATCAGGTGGACACCCTTGCCGCCGAGCCCGTTGAGATAGGCGGGCAAGGTCGACACCAGCGTCTTGCCCTCGCCGGTCTTCATCTCGGCCACCCACCCGAAATGGAGCGCGGCACCGCCCATCAGCTGGACGTCGAAGTGGCGTTGCCCGATGACCCGCACGGCCGCCTCGCGCATCACAGCGAAGGCCTCGATGGCCAGGTCGTCGAGATCGGCACCGTTGGCCAGCCGTTCGCGGAACTCGGGGGTCTTGGCTTGCAACTGCTCGTCGGTGAGCCGCTGCATCTCCGGCTCCAGCGCGTTGACGTCGGGCACCATGCCCTGGAGCGCCTTGAGCTTCTTGCCTTCGCCGGCGCGAAGGATGCGATCGAGGATTCCCATGCGGGTTTCGATGCTATCGGTCGCCGCGGAAGCCCCCGGGGCGGCCCGGCGTCAGCCGGGGAAGGCGACGGTGCAGAGCATCCCGCTGCCCGCGGGCTGACGCCCGGCGCAGGTGTCCCCATAGATGCGGTACTCGGTCGCCGCGCTCGCCGCGAAATAGAGATCGTCGCACGAGCCCATCGTGCCGGCGTGACAGTCCTCGGCCAAGGCGTTGAGGTCGGCGTCGTCGCCCAGCCCGGTGGGCTCACGGGCCGCCGGTGGAACCGCGCCGCCGGCGACGGTCGTCGTGGTGGCGGTGGTGGCGACCACGGTCGGGTCGAGGAGCGGTGCGTACTCGGGGAACGACGCGGCACAGCCACCGAGCCCGACCTCCTGGCGACCGCCGCATGAGGTCCCAAGATCGATGATCAGCGGCTCGGATCCCGAGACGCCGATCACATCGCAGGCCGCCATGTCACCGGCCCAGCACGACGCGGTGTCGAACGAGTCGGGCACCTCGGAGGAGATCTCGCTGAGATCGACCGTCGCCGACGGGAACCCCGCCATCTGGCTGCAGAAGCGCTGCGTGGACGTCGGCTGACGCCCCGCGCAGGTGTCGGCGTAGGTCTCGTAGGCCGAACCGAGCGGCGACAGGGTCCAGAGCAGATCGCACGCGATCAGGCCGCCGTCGTAACAACGGCCGGCGAGCTCATCGAGCTGGGCATCGGCGCCGAGACCGTCGGGGGTCTCGGTGGCCGGCGGGAAGACCCCGGTGGGGTTGTCGGCGACCACGATCGTGTCGGGGATCGTCAGCGGCGGAGCGGTGATGATCGTCGCATCGACGGTGCCCCCCGACGGCAGGGTCAGCGGTGGCAGCGTGAAGTGTGACGACGTGTCCTCGGTCCCGCTGGTCTCGCTGGTGTCGAGGACCGCGGTGTCGTCAGGGTTCGAGACCTCGGTCGGGTCGGGATCGGCCGATTCGTCCCGAGTGACCGCGAAGACCACGACGGCGATGGCGACCAGCACGGCCGCCACCGCCCCGATGGCGACCAACGCCGTGCTCCGCCCCGGTTTGGCGCCGTCACCAGGCGGCGGGGGCCCCCCGGGGGCCCCCGGGGGTGGCGGTGGTGGCGTCGATGATCCGCCCCATGACGCACCGGCGCCGGGACCCCAGGGCGCGCCGGGCGGACCCGTCGGTGGGCCGGTCGGCGGTTGGCTGGTGCCCGGGCCGGTCGCCCCCGGGGGCGGTGGTGGACCACTGGGACGGTGGGGTTGATCGGTCATGGTCTCCTACGGATCACGCGTCGAACGGCGACACCGTACGCGCTCGACGACCGGGTCGACTCGCATCGGCGACATCTGGTCATGCCACTCGTACCGTCTCGGAGATCATCGGGGCCGCTGCCGTGGCGGGGGTGGCGGCGACCGCGGCGGCCGTGACGACGGCGGCGCCGGCGTCACGCAGACACCGGCGGGCCGCCGCCAACGTCGCGCCGGTCGTGACGACGTCGTCGAGGACGACCACGTGCCCGGCGACCGCCCGCGGATGGGCTCGAAACGTCGGGCCGTCGAGCCGTCGAGCCCGGCCGCGGCCGGTCTGTGGTGCGCCGGCCCCCACCCGCGCGAGCAACCGCCGGCATGGCACCCCGAACTGACGGGCCACCTGACGGGCGACCAACTCGGCCTGATCGAACCCACGGACCTGCCGCCGCTTCGAGCTCGTCGGAGCCCAGGTCACCAGATCCGGGCGGACCCCGGCGGCGACCAACCGATTGACGACGATGCCGGCAAGATGCCCGGAGACGGCTCGCCGATTGCCGTACTTGAAGCCCAGCAGCACGTCACGGACCCGACCGGTGAACGTGGTGCCGACGATCACCCCGGCGGGTGGCGGTGTGATCGGGGCGGCGATGAGGGCGAACCGGCACGGCCGGCACAGCTCGGCGCCCGGCCGGTCGCAGCCGGCGCAACGTGGTGTCGAGAGCAACATGCGGCCATGGTGACGCGGGGGTGTCATGGCCATCGGTCCGAGGACCGCGCGAGCCGGGACCGCCGCCTTCGCCCTCGGGATCGGTCCCGTGGTCCAGTGGTGGCTGCCCCGGCTCGCGCACCCCGCCTCGCCGGCTCGGCTCCTCAGCCTCGATCCACCGATGGGGGTCGGGTGAGGTGGTTCGCGTATCCGCGTGAAAGGTCTCCTGAGCTGGGACGATGTTGGTTCCTACACCGCATCGTCGGACCAGCCCGAGGAGACA
>JBKEAH010000194.1:0-4085 GCA_047972065.1 Desertimonas sp. | reverse complement strand
CGATCAGGGTGCAGGCGTTGTTGAGGATCGATCCCCGACCGATCCGGATCGCGCTGTCGGCCGTGCGGGTGTCGAGATGGGTGCAGCCGGTCAGCGCGTCGGGTGACGGCCAGTAGCCCAGTTGGACGCCGTCGAGCACGAATCGGCCGGGCCCGACGGCGATCGCCGGGGTGACGAGGGTGGCGCCGTCGAACACCCGCCGGTCCGTCGACAACCGCCGGGCCTGTCGCACCCGGCGGTTCAGCGCCATCGACCGCTGGACGCGCTGCGCCCAGCGGTCGAGCAAGCGGCCCCTGCGACGTGCACCCTCGGCCTTCACCACCCACCGACGGTACCGGGACGTCGATCCGGTCTTCGCTCGCGCCCGCCGCCGTCACGGCTCGCGTCGGCGCGGCCCAGCCGCTGTTACCGTCGACGCGTGAGCTCGCCCCGCCGAGAGCAACGGCGTCGGAGCCGGAGCCGGATGTGGTCGCTGGTCGCCGCCCGGCGCCGACGACTCGTGCTCCTGGCCGGATGCTCGGTCGTGGGCGGCACCTTGGAGGCCGTGTTCCTGGTGCTGGTGACGCGGATCGCCCTCGCCATCGCCGAGGGGTCCTCGACGGCGACCGTGATCGGCAACCGCGAGTGGGGGCTGGGGACCTTGGCGGTGCTCGGAATCGCCATCCTGGCTGCCCGTCTCGCCCTCGCGCTGGCCGCGCTGCGGGAGTCGACGGCGATCACGATCGGCACTTCGACCGACGTCCGCCACCGCGTCAGCGACGCATACCTGCGCAGTTCGTGGGCCAACCAGCACGCCCAGCCACCGGGCTATCTCCAAGAGCTGCTGTCGGGCTTCTCGGGCGCCGCCGCCGGGGTCACCGGGGCGGTCGCGATGGGCACGAGCGCCGGACTCAACCTGGTCGCGCTGCTGGTGGTGTCGGTGGTGGTCAACCCGGTCGCCGCCCTCGCCGTGATCGCGGTCCTGGTCACCCTTGGTGCGCTGCTCGCACCGTTGCGGCGGCGAGTTCGATCCCATTCCGCGCAGGCCGCCCAGGCCCAGATCGAGTTCGCCGAGTCGGTGTCCGAGCTCGGGTCGCTCGGCATGGAGATGCAGGTCTTCGGGGTGCGCGACCGCTTTCGCGAGCGGGTCGACGCGCTGATCGAGCGGGAGGCGGCGATCAGGCGGCGCGCCGCGATGTACGCCGGCGCGTTGACCCCGGCCTACATCACCATGGCCTACGCCGCCGTGCTCACCGGGCTGTGGCTGTTCGCCACGCTCGCCGACGGCGAGCTCGACAGCGCCGCCGCGGTGATGCTCGTGATGCTGCGCTCGCTCAGCTACGGGCAGGGTTTGCAGGGGGCATCGGCGACGATGAACGCCTCGCTGCCGTACCTCGAACTGCTCGACGACACCCTCGCCGACTTCGACGCGGCGCGGGCCACGCACGGCTCGACCGAGATCGGCACCGTCGGTGACATCGAGTTCGATCGGGTGTCGTTCGCCTACGCCGAGGACCCGGTCCTCGACGACGTCTCGTTCCGGATCGCACCCGGTGAGACGATCGGTGTCGTCGGGCCATCGGGGAGCGGCAAGTCGTCGCTGATCCAGCTGCTCCTCGGGCTGCGCGAGCCGACGGCGGGCCGGGTGACGATCGGCGGCGTCGATCTCGCCCAGATCGACCGGGCGTCATGGTCGGCCCGGGTGGCGCTCGTGGCCCAGGACGCGCTGTTGGTCTCGGGTCCGCTCGAGGACTCGATCCGGTTCTTCCGCGACATCGACGCCGCCGGAATCGAGCAGGCGGCGCGCGCCGCCCACGTCCACGACGACATCGGCGCGATGCGCGACGGCTACCGGAGCGAGGTGGGTGGCCGCGGCAGCCGGCTCTCGGGCGGTCAGCGACAGCGCGTCTCGATCGCCCGGGCGCTCGCCGGTCGACCGCAGCTGCTGGTGCTCGACGAGCCGACGTCATCGCTCGATGTGCGGTCGGAGATGCTGGTGCGCGAGACGATCGCGGCGATGACCGACGCGACGATCATCGTGATCGCCCACCGCCTGTCGACCCTCCAGGCCTGTGACCGGATCATGGTCGTCAAGGACGGACGGATCGAAGCGTTCGACACACCCGCCGCATTGGCTCGTGACGGCGGCTTCTACCAGGAGGCGCTGGCGATGTCGGGCATCACCCGATGACCACGATGTCAGTGCCGTTCAACGACCTGGCTCGTTTCGCTGACGGTGAGCAGGCCGAGATCGGCGCCGCGATCGACGAGGTCATCGGGCGCGGCTGGTTCGTCGGAGGTCCGGAGGTCGAAGGCTTCGAGCAGGAGTTCGGCGCCCACGGCGGTCTGCCGTGGGTGGTGGCGGTGGCCAACGGCACCGACGCGCTGGAACTGTCGCTGCGCGCCGTCGGCGTCGGCCGTGGCGACGACGTCATCGTGGCCACCAACGCCGGAGGATACGGATCGGTCGCCGCTCGCCTGGTCGGCGCCACCCCCGTGTTCGTCGACGTGGATCCGACCACCCTCCTCGTCACCGCCCAGCAGGTGGCAGCGGCGACGACGGCGACGACCAAGGCGGTGATCTGCACCCACCTGTACGGATCGGTCGTCGATCTCACCCCCATCCGGGCCGCGCTCCCCGCCGCCGTCGCCGTCATCGAGGACTGCGCCCAGGCGCACGGGGCGACCATCGACGGCCGGCCCGTCGGCACGATCGGTGATCTGGCCGCCTTCAGCTTCTATCCGACCAAGAACCTCGGCGCGCTCGGTGATGCCGGTGCCGTCGCCACCACCGACGAGACGTTGGCGACCCGCGTCCGTCGACTCGCCCAGTACGGCTGGGACGAGCGATTCCACGCCGTCACGCCCGCTGGTCGCAACAGCCGGATGGACGAGGTCCAAGCGGCGATCCTGCGGCGACGACTTCGCCGACTCGACGACGCCACCGCCCGCCGGGCCGCGATCCTGCGACGCTACGCCGACTCGCTGGGCGGGATCCTCGAGTTCCCCGAGCGACGGGCCGGTTCGGTCGCCCACCTGGCCGTCGGCGCCTGCGACGGCCGGGATCACCTGCGTCGAGCGCTGGCCGACGCCGGCATCGGCACCGGTGTGCACTATCCGACCCCCGACCACCGCCAACCCGGCCTCACCGGCGATTCCTCGACGACATCGCTCCCCGTCGCCGAACGGGCCTGCGGTCGCGTCGTCAGCCTGCCGCTGTTCCCCGGGCTGGCCGAACGCGAGATCGATACCGTGTGCGCGGCCGTGGAGCGCTGGGGAAGAGATGCACGCTGACGTCACCGGGGTCGAGGTGATCGAGCTCACCGCCGTCACCGACCCACGCGGCGACCTCGCCGCCGCCGAGCTCTCCGACGTGCTGCCCTTCGCCGTGGCTCGGGTGTTCACGGTGTACAACGTGCCCGACACCAAGGTGCGCGGCGAACACGCCCATCGACGCTGCCACCAGTTTCTGGTGTGTGTCGCCGGGGCGGTGACCCTCGGCGTGGACGATGGCCGGCGCCGGGCTCGCTACCGGCTGGACCGACCGACGATCGGGGTCCACCTGGCGCCGATGGTCTGGGGCACCCAGTTCGACTACACCGCCGATGCGGTGCTCGTGGTGTTCGCGTCGCACCGCTACGACGCCGACGACTACATCCGCGACTACGACGAGTTTCTCGCCGCCGCGGCGTCGGCCGGCGGGTCGCCATGACGCTCATGCTGTGGGCGGTGATGGTGACCCACCAGCGCGGGCCACAGCTGCGCGAGTACTTCGCCGCCCTCGCCCGCCAGACCCGAACGCTCGACCACCTCCTCGTCGTCGACAACGATCCGGCGGGCTCGGCCCGTTGGATCGTCGACGCCCACGGCTTGGCCCACACGGAGGTCCGGTACCAGCCGAGCGGGGAGAACATCGGCCCCGCCGGCGGCATCGCGGCGGGTCTGCGCACCGTCCTCGGCGAAGCCGACGACGACGATTGGGTGTTCACCCTCGACGACGACGATCCGCCCCAGACCCCCGAGATGATCGCCGAGATCGAGGCGCTCGCCGAAGGCCTGGTCGCCGACGGCTCACCGGTCGGGGGTGTGGGTCTGTGCGGTGGACG
>JBKEAH010000173.1:0-10502 GCA_047972065.1 Desertimonas sp. | reverse complement strand
GTCGGAGGCGAGCCACGTCACGATCGGCGCGATCCAGTGCGGGGCCCGCGCCTCCTTCTCCTCGTCGGTCTCCGGTGCCGGGCCGAGCCCCTCGGTCATCCGGGTGAGCGCGACCGGGGCCACGGCGTTGACGGTCACGCCGTAGCGGGCGACCTCCAGCGCGGCGATCACGGTGAACGCCGCGATCCCGGCCTTGGCGGCGCCGTAGTTGGTCTGTCCCGGGTTGCCGTAGATGCCCGAGACCGAGGTGGTGATGATGATCCGGCCGCTGACGGGGTTGCCGGCCTTGGCCTGCTCGCGCCAGTAGGCGACGGCGTGGTGCGCCGGCGCGAAGGTGCCCTTGAGGTGCACGTTGATGACCGCATCCCATTCGGCCTCGGTCATGTTGGCGAGCACCCGGTCGCGCAGGATGCCGGCGTTGTTGACCACGATGTTGAGCGTCCCGAACGTGTCGATCGCCGAGTGCACCATCCGCTTGGCGCCCTCGAAGTCGGCGACGTTGTCGCCGTTGGCGATCGCCTCGCCGCCCATCCCCTTGATCTCCTCGACGACGGTCTCGGCCGGCGACAGGTCGCTCCCGGTCCCATCGGTGGCGCCACCGAGATCGTTGACGACCACCTTGGCGCCGTGGCGGGCGAGAGAAATGGCGTGGTCGCGGCCGATGCCACGGCCCGCGCCGGTCACGATGGCCACACGGCCGTCCAGCAAGCTCATGGCCAGCGACGATATGCAGCGGACTTGCCGGCCCTCGCATCCGGCCCGAGTGTCTCGCGTCACCGGAGCATCGCGACCCCGGTCTCGCATGCTCGCGGACACGCGGGTGGCACCGGACACTCGGGTCCGACGATGCTCGGCCGTAACCTCGGGGCGTGCTCGACGGCGCCACCAGCTGCGACGTGCTCGTGATCGGCGCCGGTCCCGCCGGTGCCGCGGCGGCGATCACCCTGGCGCGCGCCGGTCGCGAGGTGATGCTGGTCGACAAGGCGGTGTTCCCCCGCGACAAGTGCTGCGGTGACGGGTTGACCACCCTGGCGCTGCGCGAGCTGGCCGGGCTCGGTTTGGACCACACCGCCGTCCCCGACTGGTTCGTGGTCGACGGCGCGGTGTTGCGGGCACCGTCGGGCCGCGAGGTGACGGTGCCGCTCCCCCGCGATGCCGGCACGTACGCCGCGGTCGCTCCCCGCCGACAACTCGACGCCGCGCTGGCCGACCGGGCCGCCGCGGAGGGTGTCACGGCGCGCGGTGGGCTGGCATTCGACGCGCTCGATGACGATGACGACCACGTGGTGGTGCGTCTCACGACCGACGATGGAGCGGTCGGCATCACCGCTCGCTATGTCATTGCCGCCGACGGGATGTGGAGCCCGGTCCGCAAGGCGCTGGGCCTCACCCCACCCGGCTATCTGGGCGAGTGGCACGCCTTTCGACAGTACGTTCGCAACGTCGATGGTCCCGCCAGCGAGCGGCTCATCGTGTGGTTCGACCGCGACGTGCTGCCCGGGTACCTGTGGTCGTTCCCGCTCCCCGGCGGTCGCGCCAACGTCGGCTTCGGGGTGCTGCGCGACCAGACGCGCCACGGCAAGGAGATGAAGGCGCAGTGGGACGGTCTGCTCGATCGTCCCCACGTGCGTGCCGCGCTCGGTCCCGACGCCGCATGGGAGGGCGGACCGCAGGCCTGGCCGATCCCGGCTCGGGTGGACCGGGCCCCGTTGGCCGACGGTCGGGTGTTGTTCACCGGCGACGCGGCGATGGCGACCGACGTCATGACCGGCGAGGGCATCGGTCAGGCCCTGCTGACGGGGCGGCTGGCGGCCGAGGCGCTGGTCGCCGCCGGGGCGCTCGATCCCGCCGGTGCCGCCGACCGTTACCGTGCCGCCGTGAACGCCCATCTCGTCGCCGACCATCGGATGTCGGCCGTGCTGGGCCGGGTGCTGGCGCACCGCCGTGGTGCCGATGGTGCCATCGCCGTGCTCCAACACGCCGGCGGCTGGGGTCGACGGAACTTCGCCCGCTGGATGTTCGAGGACGAACCGCGAGCGATCGTGCTCACGCCACGCCGCTGGCACCGTCGGCTCTTCGCCCGGCCCGCGGCCGGCTGAGGTGACCCGAGGCGGGACCGCGTCTCAGGAGTCGGCGATGAGCAGGACCTTGCCGGTCGTGGCCCGGCCTTCGAGCCGCCGGTGCGCCTCGGCGGCATCGGCCAGTGCCACCCGCTCACCGATGCGCACGTCGAGCCGGCCAGCGGCGATCGACTCGAAGAGGTCCCCGGAGCGGCGCTCCAGCTCGTCTCGAGTGCTCACGTAGTCGACCATCGTCGGCCGGGTGAGATACAGCGACCCCGCCATCAAGCGCAACGGGGCGAGCGGCTCGACGGCACCGGACGCGTTGCCGAAGGTGACCATCATCCCGCGTCGGCGAAGAAGGCCGAGGCTGGGCTCGAACACCGCCTGGCCGACGCCGTCGTAGACGACGTCGAGGGCTCGCGGCCCAGCAACCGACTCGACGGCGGCGACGAAGTCCGCGTCGTGGTAGCGGATGACGTGGTCGGCGCCGGCGGACCGGGCGAGCTCCTCCTTGTCGGCCGAGCCCACGGTGGTGAAGACCTCGGCACCGGTCGCCTTTGCCATCTGGATCATCAGCCGCCCGGTGCCGCCGGCGCCGGCGTGGATCAGGCAGCGATGGCCGGAGGCCAACGGAAAGGTGTCGTGAACCAGATAGTGCGCCGTCATCCCCTGCAGCATCACGGCGGCCGCCACGTCCTGGCCGACACCGTCGGGCACGGCGACCGCCAGTGCCGCGGGGACCCGGACCAGCTCGGCGTAGGACCCCGGCGCCTGGGCCCACGCCACCCGATCGCCGACCGCGAACGCATCCACGTCGGCGCCGACGCCGACGATCACGCCGGCGCCTTCGCTGCCCGGCACGAACGGCAGCGGGACTGGATAGAGGCCGCCGCGGTGGTAGGTGTCGATGAAGTTGACCCCCGCCGCGTCAAGGCGGACCAGCAGCTCGGCGGGGCCCGGTTCGGGGTCGGCGACGGTCGTCCACGCCAGCTGTTCGGGGCCCCCGGTGGTGGTGATCTGGATCGCCTGCATCGCCCACCGACCGTACCGATGGCCCGCGTGCCTCGCGCCGCCGGACGCACGGCGGGTCAGGCGCCGGTCGATCACACGTCCGCCGTCGCGCCGGCCGCCGTCGCGACGGTCAGGAGTGCTCCTGGCCGAACCACCCGATGCCCACGCCGGACGTACGGCGCTCGCGTGGCGACGACGGCCCTCCCGTAGACGGGTAGACGCAGAATCTACGCTCGTGTCCTGACCGCGTCAAGAGTCTCGACCCTAGAGCGGGTGAGCCCACGGCACGTCCGGGTCGGGCTCGAAGAACTCCCTGGTGAGCGCGAGCAGGGCCACGGCGAACAGGTGCCATGGACCGGGGAGCCCGTAGGGACCTTCGACGCCCTCGATCTCGTCGCTGAAGGGCATCCGGACCGCGATCCCCTCGGCGAGGCACCCGGCGGCGGTGGCGAACTGGGCCAGGGTGTAGCCGGCGCGGAGCCGCTGACCGAACAGCGACGCCATCTCGTGATACATCGGCCGATAGCGCAAGGTCGCCCGGCGCGCCCCACGGCGCATCGCCGCCGTGAGCGGGTCGGAGTCGTCGGCGGCCCCGCCCCGTGTCCTGCTGGCGGTACCGGCCAGGATCGCCAGGTAGACGTTCCAGTGCCGGCTGGCGCGCAGCAGCCGGATGTTCTCTTCCGCACCGGTTCGAACCAATCGCACGAAGGCTTCCCGCCGCCGGTCGTCATCGAGCTGCTCGATCGGACCGACCGACGCCAACACGTCGGCCACCGCGTGCATCGTCCGTTCGAGCTCGATGTCCTCACCGGCGGCGAGGGTTTCGGCGGCGTGGCACAACACGTCGAGCTGAAAGGCCTCCTGCGGGCGCAGATCGAGCCCCTTCCAGAGCTTGTACGCAGCCGCCCGAGACACCTTCGCCCCGGCCGCCGCCCGCTCCAAGGACAGTCGGTCGGCTCCCATCGCCACACCCTCGGCGGCGAGCATGCTCAGCCCGACCTCGATGATCGATCGCTTGACGTCCTCGCGGTCCGGTCGCCACGTCTGACGGGAGGCTGGGCTCATCCCGGTCCCTTCTAGCGGATGCTCCCGGCGAATCTGCCCTCGGCTTGCGGCCAAGTCGAGGGCAGATCAACCCCCGCCGCGGCCACGCCGATGGCTCGCTCCCGGATGGTCGCCGGGGAGCGTGGGGTCCGAGCCGCCAAACAGACGCTGGCGAAGCGTCGGGGCCCCGCCACCGTCGCCGAGCGCGCCGCGCGCCCGCAAGATCGGCACGACCAGCTCGATGAAGTCGATCGTCGAGGTCGGCTGGACCAACGGGTGCAGGAGCACCCCATCGAGATCGGCCGCCTCGACCAGTGCACACAGGTGGTCGGCCACCTCGACGGCACTCCCGACGACCGGTGGTGAGCCGACGCCGTGGGCGGCCCAGTCCCCTAGTACGTCGCCGACGCTGAGACCCGCGAACCGGTTGAGCTGGGTCTGCGACAGCTCGGTTCGCAGCTCGGTCATCGGCGTCGCCGGGTCATACGACGACAGGTCGAGGCCGGTGAACATCGCGTACGAGGCGACCGCCACGTCGGGGTTCTGGGCGGCGACGATCGCGCCGTGCTTGTCGACCGCTTCGTCGTGCGTTGGCGCGACGACGCAATCGAACGACGACAAGACCTTGATCGCGTCGGGCCGACGACCGGCGCGCATGGCTTCGGCCCGGACGGCGGCGGCCTGACCGGCCTGCTGGTCGAGCGGCCCACCCCCCAGGAATGCCGCCTCGGCGTGACGCCCGGCAAAGGCCCGCCCCGCCGTGGAGCTCCCGGCCTGGAACAGCACCGGCGTGCCCTGCGGCGAGTACGAGGTGTTCCCGAACCCGTCGCTGCGGAAGTACGGGCCGGCGTGATGAATGCGGTGGACCTTGGACGGGTCGGCGAACCGCCCCGCCTGATCACGCTCGAGCGCGTCCGGTTCCCACGCACCCTCCCACAGTTCGTAGACCACCTCCATGAAGTCATCGGCCATCGCGTACCGCTCATCGTGGGCGACCATCGATCGTCCGAAGGCCTTGACCGCCGTCTCGGCGGTCCCCGTCGTCACGATGTTCCACCCGATGCGACCCGCCGAGAGGTGATCCATGCTGGCGAGGCGACGGGCCAGCGCGTAGGGCGGTTCGACCAGCGTCGAGCCCGTGAACACCAACCCAAGTCGACGTGTCACCGGTATCAGCGCCGCCGCCACCACGGCGGGGTCCAGTCGCGGGAGGTCGAGCGACTCGGTCGTACAGATGTCGGGCCGGATGCCATCGATCTCCGACCAGCCCCAGGCATCGGCGAGGAACAGGAAGTCGAAGCCGGCGCTCTCACAGCGGCCGGCGAGATCGACCCAGTAGTCGAGGCGGTCGAACCACTGCCGCCCGCTGCCCGCGTACCGCCACGTCGCCGTGCCCGACCCGTTGGCCTGCGGGTTGTCGAACAACCCGAGGTGCACTCTCTTCACCGTGTCCTCCTCCGACGTCTCGGCGACCTTGCTCAGGCTGCCACGGACCGACCACGCCTTCCGCCTCGCCGGGTGGGCGAACCCCACCGCCCGCTGATCGTGCCGACGGGAAGCCCGCCGTGCAAGGCCGGGCTAAGGTCGCCGGAACCGACGAAACATGAAGGTGAGGACCATGCGTCGAACGTTCACCCGCACACTGGCTCCGGCCGCAGCCGCCGCACTGCTGGCGGCAGGCTGGGCCTCGACGGCTCAGGCGGGAGCCGACACCACTACCCCCGGTACCGAGGCGACCGACACCACCGCCGCCGCGACCGACACCACCGCGGCGAGCGAGACCACCGCGGCGGCGGACCCAGCGGGCGGATCGGTGCTCGACACCGTGCTCGCCAACGACGTGCTCCGCTGCGGCGTGCGCGATGACCTGCCCGGCTTCTCGACCATCGACGAGAACGGCGACCACGTCGGCTTCGACGCCGACTTCTGCCGGGTGATCGCCGCCGGCGTCCTTGGCGACGCCACCAAGGTCGAGTTCGTCGACGTCGCCACCGACGCCCGCTTCCCGGCGCTGCAGTCCGGCGAGATCGACGTCCTGGTGCGCAACACCACCTGGACCGCCAGCCGCGATGGCAGCGAGGGCGCGACGTTCCTCCAGCCGACCTTCTACGACGGTCAGCAGATGATGGTCGCCGCCGACAGCGGGCTGACCAGCATCGACGACATGGACGGCGCCATCGTCTGCGTCGCTGGTGGCACCACGACCGAGGGCAACGTGGCCACCGAGTTCGAGCGCCGCGGCCTCGCCGTCGACGTCCAGTCCTTCGACGATGTCGACCTGTTGCAGGAGGCGTTCCAGGCCGGTAGCTGCGACGGGTGGTCGAGCGACGGTAGCCAGCTCGCCGCCCTCCGGGCGAACTACCCAGATGGTGCCGACTCGCTGGTGATCTTCGAGGACGTGTTCTCGAAGGAGCCGCTGGCTCCCGCCGTGATCGACGGCGACACCCGTTGGGCCCAGGCCGTCGAGTGGTCGATCTTCGCCACCATCCAGGCCGAGGAGTGGGGCGTCAGCTCGACGACCGTCGACGCCGACGTGTCCGGTGACAACCCGGCGGTCGTTCAGTTCCTCGGTGGGCAGAACGCCGAGGGCACCACGCTCGACCCGGGTCTCGGCCTACCGACCGACTACGCCTACCAGATCGTCTCGCAGGTCGGGAACTACGGCGAGATCTTCGAGGCCAACCTGCCGGGGATCGGCATCACCGACCGCGGGCTCAACGCGCTGTGGGCCGACGGTGGACTGCAGTACGCCCCGCCGTATCGCTGATCCACCCCGCCGCTGATCCGCTGATCGAAAACGTGGTCACGACCGTCGCTGCCCCTGCGTCCGCCATGGCGGACGCAGGGGCGAGCGGCGGTCGTGACCGCGTTCGGGGACGACGCCGGTGAGCTCCCCGCGCACCCTGACGCTGCTCGGCTGGCTGGCCCTGGTCGTTGGCGGGGTGACGGCGCTGGCCAGCATCCCGCTAGCCACCGGGATCCTGGTCGCCGCGGGTGTCTGCGCCTGGGGCGCCCGGCGTCTCGACCGGACGGCTCCCGTGGACCTCCCCAGCGCGGTGATCACCCTCGGCGCCACCGCCACCGTCGTGATCGTCGCCGCCTGGGTGCTGCGCACGGTGGACGGCGAGACCGGCGGGTCGATGGCGGGCACCGCCAGCTCGATCGCGGCGACGCTAGCGATCGCCGCCGTGGTGGTGGCTCGGCGGGCGATGCCCGACGGCGACGACACGCCGTTGTGGCGCGATGCCAAGGTGCTCGGCTGGGTCGTCCAGTTCGTCGCGCTGGCCATCGTCGTCGCGGTCATCGGTTGGCTGTACTCCAACTACACGGCGAACTCATCCCGACAGAACCTGCCCACCAGCTTCGACTTCCTCGACCAGCCGGCCGGTTTCCCGATCGCATCGAGCGACTTCGGTCAGGCCCGACCGGTCAGGGACGCCTATGTCGAAGGGTTCAAGAACACGTTACGCCTGGCGTTGACCGGCATCGCCCTGGCGATGATCCTCGGGGTCATCCTCGGCGTCGCACGACTCTCCAAGAACATCCTCGTGCGATCGATGGCCCGGGCCTACGTCGAGTTCGTGCGCAACGTCCCGCTGGCGTCGATCATGGTCCTGTCCTTCCTGGCCTTCGTGCTCGGGCTGTTGCCGCCACCGGCGGACACCTGGATACTCGGCGACGTCGCGATCATCAACGTGCGCGGGGTCAACTTCGTCTGGTACGACGGCGCCAACTGGAAGGTACTGGCCGCGGTGGCGCTGGCCGTGCTGGTCGCCATCGTCGTGGGCCGCTGGCGCACCGGACGCTCCGAGCGGACCGGCCGTCCGGCCCGAACCGGTCTGTGGGCGATCCCGGCGGGCGCGGCCGTGCTCGTGGTCGTCTGGATGGGGCTCGGGTTGGGCATCACCACCCCGCGGCGCGAGGGCCTGCGCGTCAGTGGCGGCATCACGATGACGCCGGCCTATCTCGCGGCGCTGATCGCCCTCGTCGGCTACACGTCCAGCCACGTCGCCGAGATCGTGCGCGGCTCGATCCAGGCGGTGCCCAAGGGTCAGGGCGAGGCCGCCGACGCGCTGGCGCTGTCGGGCTTCCAGCGGATGTGGTACGTCATCTTGCCCCAGGCCCTGCGCGTCGGTATCCCGCCGATCGGCAACCAGTTCCTCAACCTGGCCAAGAACTCGTCGCTGGCGGCGACGATCACGTTCCCCGAGCTGACCAAGATCACCCAGCTCACGGTGGCCAACCGCAGCCCGTCGGTCCCGGCGTACACCCTGACCCTCACCATCTACCTGGTGTTCTCGCTGGTGCTGTCCTCGTTCGTCAACCTGGCCAACCGACGGCTGGCCATCGTGGAGCGCTGAGATGACCGACACGCTCGAGATCGGGCCCGACCGGCCGGTCAACCCCCCGGCGAGCGGAAGGGCGGACTGGATCCGCCGCAACCTCTTCGCCTCCCCCGGCAGCGCGATCCTCACGCTGCTGATGTTGCCGCTGTCGGTCTATGTCGTGTACCGGCTGTTCCGCTACGTGTTCGTCACCGGGCGCTGGGAGATCGCGCGGGTCAACTTGAAGCTGTTCCTGGTCGGGCGCTACCCGGTCGACGAGCTCGAGCGTGTCGCCATCGCCCTGGTCGTGATCGCCGGGTTCTTCGGGATCGTCGCCGGCTACGGCGCCGCCCGGCGACCAGCGACCGACGTCGACGCCTCCCCGCGCCGCGCCGGTCGGGTGGCGCTCGAGACGGGCGGCCGTCTGTGGCCGCTGATCCTCGGGATCGCCCTGCTGTTGGCGTTGTCGTCGAGCACTGGGCCGTGGCTGACCGCTGGCGGGATGGTGCTGGCGGCGGGCGTCGGCGTACTGATCGGGCGGGCGGTGCCGCCGCTCGCCCTGCCGCTGGGGTTGCTGAGCGCGCTCGTGGCATCGGTCGCGCTGGTGCTGTATCTGATCCGCACGATCTGGCGCGGCGACATCGGCATCCTCGATGCGGTGCTGATGCTGGTGACGATCGGGCTCGTCGTCGCCGTCGCGTGGGCGGCGGTGCGCGCCCGCACCGCGACGCTTCCGCTCGTGTTGCTCGGCGTCGAGGCCTTCGTCGCGCTGATCGTGTACCTCTCGCGGCCAATGAGCACCGAGGGGTGGGGCGGTCTGATGCTCAACGTCTTCCTGGCCATCGCCGGGATCACGCTGTGCTTCCCATTGGGCGTGCTGCTGGCACTGGGTCGCCGCTCGAAGCTCCCCGTGCTGCGAACCCTGTCGGTGCTCTACATCGAGTTGTTCCGTGGTGTCCCGCTGTTCGTGCTGCTGTTGCTGTCCTATGTCGCGCTCGGCCTGTTCTGGCCCGTCGGCGCCGAGAACCCCGGCTACATCACCCGCGCCATCGTGGTGTTCACGGTGTTCACGGCGGCCTACGTCGCCGAGATCGTCCGCGGCGGTCTCCAGTCGCTTCCCAAAGGGCAGACCGAAGCATCGCAGGCACTCGGGATGTCGCCGCTGCGCACGACCGGGTTCATCGTCTTGCCCCAGGCGCTGCGCAACGTCATCCCGGCGTTGGTCGGCCAGTTCATCAGCCTGTTCAAGGACACCACGCTGGCAGCAGCGGCGATGAGCCTGCTCGACCTGCTGTCGGCCTCCGAGGCGGCAACGGCGCAACCGGCGTTCCAGGGTCAGAACCTGAGCGCCGAGTCGACCGCCTTCGTGATGCTGTTGTTCTGGATCGGCTGCATCACCATGAGCCGCGAGAGCCAACGCCTCGAACGAAAGCTGGGAGTAGGTACCCGATGAGCGACTCCACGTTCTTTGCCGATGCCACCCAGGTGGCCGACGGACGCGAGGAGATGATCGAGCTGCACGGCGTGTACAAGCGATTCGGCAGCTTCACCGCGTTGTCGGATATCAACCTCGTGGTCGGGCGTCAGGAGGTCGTCGTCGTCATCGGACCGTCGGGTTCGGGGAAGTCGACGATGATCCGGTGCATCAACCGGCTGGAGGAGCACGACCAAGGCGACATCGTCGTCGACGGCGTCCCGCTGACCAGAGACCTGCGCAACATCCAAGAGATCCGCCGCGAGACCGGGATGGTGTTCCAGAGCTTCAACCTGTTCCCCCACCTCACCGTGCTCGACAACATCACCCTCGCCCCGCGACAGGTACGTCGGGTGCGCAAGGTCGATGCCGAGGCCAAGGCGATGGAACTGCTGGAACGGGTGCGGATCCCCGACCAGGCGAAGAAGTACCCGGGCCAGCTGTCGGGCGGTCAGCAGCAGCGGGTGGCGATCGCCCGGGCGTTGGCGATGACCCCGAAGGTGATGCTCTTCGACGAGCCGACCTCAGCCCTCGACCCGGAGATGATCAACGAAGTCCTCGACACGATGAAGGATCTGGCCAACG
>JBKEAH010000160.1:0-7728 GCA_047972065.1 Desertimonas sp. | reverse complement strand
GCCAACTCGACCGCCGCCCTCGGCGCTCATCACCTCACCGCTGGTGACCGGGCGGCGACGTTGCGCTCGTTCCGCGATGCGCTCCCGCCGATGCTGGCCAGCGACGCCGTCTCGGTCATCCTCGGGCTGCTCGAGACGACGCTCAACCAGATCGGCGACGCGTTCCCGACCGAGGCGGTGACGGCGTGGGGTGCGGTGATGGCGATGCGCGACGCCCGGCACGAGTCGGCGCCCGACACCGGACCGGGACGGGAGCGCGCCAAGACGATGGCCGACCTCCGGCGCCGAATGACCGACGACGGGTACGCGAACGCGTGGAACGCCGGTCGGACGATGACGCTTGATCAGACGGTCGACAGTGTCGTCGCGCTGATCGACCTCGTGCTCGACGACTGATCATCCGGGTAGGGCCGACCGGCGAAGCCGGATCGACCCCACCCGCTCAGCTCGGCGACGCCAGCCAGGCGTCGATGCCCGCTCGGGCACCGGTCTTGACGTCGTCGGATGCGCCGCTGTGGTCGATCGAGGCGCGGGCGATCGCGGCGAGCTGGGGATCGCTGAGATCAAGGCTCGTGCGGGCCAACTCGTACTCGTCCAGCACACCGACGCCGAACAGCAACGGGTCATCGGCGTTGAGGCTGCACGGCACCCCGGCGTCGAGCAGCCCCGGGAGCGGATGATCGGCGAGATCGGCGACCACCCCGAGCATCAGGTTGGAGGTCGGGCACACGTCGAGGCAGATCTGCCCCTCGGCCAGCCGCTCGACCAGACCGGCGACCTCGCCGGCCCGGATCCCGTGCTGGATGCGGTCGGCCCCGAGCAGGTCGACCGAGTCCCGGACGAAACCGCCACCCTCGAGCTCACCGGCGTGGGGGGTCGACAAGAGCCCCCCGGCGCGAGCGATGCCGAAGGCGTCGACGAAGTCCCCGGGTGGATGCCCGACCTCGTCGTTGTGTAACCCGAGGGCCACCACCCCGCGTTCGCGCAATGACACGGCGAGGTTCGCCAACGCCACCGCGTCGTCGGGCGTGTCGACGACCCGGTCGACCGGCGCCATGTAGCCGATCGCCAACCCGTGTCGGGCGGCGGCGTCGTCGAAGGTCTCGATCAGCGCCTCCCACGCCGCCGCATCCGAGGCGAACTTCGAGCGATGGTTGCCGGCCCAGAACGATGGCTCGATGTACACGCACCCGGCGGCGACGTGATCGGCGCAGATCTCGTCGGCCAACCGGGCCCAGTCATCGGGTTCGCGCAACAGCTCGGTGGCGGCGATGCACATGTCGTTGAACACCGCGAACGACCCGAAGCCACGGATCTCGGGGATCGGGCGGTCGTACTTGGCGCACAGGTCGCGCAATGTGGCGGGCCGCATCCCCAGTTCGAGATGCAGATGGAGGTGGGCCTTGGGCAACGCACGCAGGTCACGCATCCCCAAGGAGGGTACGAGGACGGGATGGCGGCGATGCCCCGACCTCAGAGATCCTCGCCCAGGCTGATGCGTGCCAGTTGGGTCCGGTTGCGGATGCCGAGCTTGCGGAAGACCCGCCCGAGGTGGCTCTCGACCGTGCGGCGCGAGATCACCAGCGTCGTCGCGATCTCGATGTTCGACAGCCCCTCGGCCACCAGCCGGGCGACCTGACGCTCGGCACGGGTGAGCGCCGCATCGACGGCGGAGGGAGCCCGTCGAAGGAGCACCCGCTCGATCTCGTCGGCGGCGGCCAACGTCAGCCAGCCGTCGGCGACCCAGTTCTCCGGCACCGATCGTCGGAACGGCCACGGTTCCGGGAGGCCATCAGCAGATCGGGGTCGGGGACCTGTTGGGCGGCGCGCTCGGCGCGATCCAGCCAACGATGTCCGGCGGCCAGCGGCGCGCCCTCCGAGGTCGCGCCAGGCCAGGTGCACGAAGGTGGCCTCGTGTCGGTCGAGCAAGCGGTAGCTCCCAGGTTCGTCACGTCCGTCACCGATGGCCGCAGCGGTCGCCCAGGCGATCACCCGGGCCAGGTCCGCGTCGCGATCGACGAGCCGGGTGGCGCGATCGCGGATTGGCGGGAGCAGGTCGAAGTGACCGTCGACAACGTGCACCAGGCCATGGTCCACCAGCACGCCCAGCGCGGCGACGGTGGCCGGCTCATCCGTGCCGGACAGGCCGGCGATGAGCTCGACCGTGCTGGCATCGGCCGCGTACCCGAGCGCCGCAAACACGGTGCCCACGTCGGCCCCGAGCCGTGACAGGGTGCGGTCGACGCTGCGATCGATGACCGCTTCGGCGTCGACCGAATGCAGCGCGCCGTCGAGTGCCGCGAAGCGGGCGCCGAAGCGGGCGATCTGCCGAGCAGCCAGCTCGAGTGCCAGCGGCAGCCCCCCGGTGGCGACGACGGCGTCGGCCATCGCCGCGGGGTCGTCATCGTGTCGACCCTGCGCCGCGACCAGCGCCACCAGCAGGCGCCCGGCCGGACACTCCAGAGGCGCCGAGGGCTCGACGGCCAAAGGAGCCAGTCGCACGACCGGGCTGACACCCGCCAGGGCGACGCGGCTGGTGACCAGCACCCGCCCTGCGCCGATCGGCCAGTCGGCGATCAACCCGGCGATCTCTCGCTCCATGTGCTCGACCCCGTCGAGCACGATGAGACCTTCGAGCTCGGCGACCAGGCGCACCGCCACGTCGATCCTCGACTCGTCCGGCAGGATCTCGACCCCGGCTTCCCGGACCACGGCGCCGGCGACCGACAACACATCGTCGAGCGACTCGACATCGACCCACAGGACGCGCTCATCGGCCCGGCGGCGCTCGTCGGCGATGAGCTTTGCCAACGACGTCTTGCCCATCCCGCCTGCGCCCACCAGCACGCATCGCCGGGCGCCGTCGAGCGCCTCGGCCACCGCGTCGCGCTCGAGGTCGCGCCCGACCAGCGGTGTCATCGCCGGATCGTAGGACCGCCGGCGCGCCACGTACGCACGATTGCGTGTTCTCACGGATGTTCGGCCGCCGAACCCGCTTCACGATCGGGTGATGCCATCCACGACACCCGTCCGACCCACCGCTGCCTTCGGTCACGTCTCGTGGCTGACCGCCGACCTCGACCGCTTCCGACGCTTCTACGAGGACGTCTTCGGGTTCCGGACCGTCACCATCGAGCACCCCGACCAGATGCCCTACCGCCGGCTCGCGTCCCTGACCGATGCCGCCGGCGAGGCGGTCCGCATCCTCGCCTTCGAGGTCCCCGGGGTACGTCTCGGGTCTGCCCGACGACGTGATCGGCCGGCGCGGCCGCCTCGATCACTGCGGTCTCGTCGTCGGCGATCCCGACGAGTTCGACCTCATCGTTCGCCGCCTGGTCGAGCTCGGCGCCAGCTCTTCGTCGTCGCCGGCTGAGCACGTCGATCCACCCGGACGCCTCAACACCACCGACCACCCACACCGACCCGATCACCCAGGAGCACCACCATGCGACCCACCACCGTCACCGCCACGCTCGTCAGCGCGCTGCTCGTCCTCACCGCCGCCTGCGGAGATGACGACGAGTCCGTCGGCACCACCGCGGCCCCCGCCGCCACGGCCCCCGACACCAATGCGTCCCCCACCACGGATGCCGCCACGACCGCGGCCGTCGTCACGACGTCAGCGCCCGCCGAGCAGCGCGAGCTGTGCGCCATCGCCGCCGAGATCGACGAGTCGGCGGAACCACCGACGATGGAGCAGATGAAGCGCTATCGCGACGCCGCCCCGCCCGAGCTGCAGACCCCGACCCAGGTCGTCATCGATGCCGTCGCCGCTGCTGACGGCGACTTCACGGCGATCATCGCCGACCCCGACGCGGCGGCCGCCATCGAGCAGATCGGGACGATCGAAGCCGAGCTGTGCGGGAGCGGCGACGACGGACCGCCCCAGGACCCGAGCGTCACGGTGATCGACGAGGACGCGGCCCGCGTCGACGTCACCGCCACCGAGTACGCCTTCGAGCTCGACGCCCCGACCGAGGCCGGTCGCTACTCGTTCGTGATGACCAACGACGGCGAGGAACCACACATCATGATCCTGGTCCGGCTCGAAGAGGGGGTCGCGCTCGGCGACGTGCTCGCCGCCGAGGGCGACGAAGGCGTCGCCGAGACGTTCGAGTCCTCGCCGGCGATGTCAGGTGAGGAGGGCGTGCTGACCGCCAACCTCGGACCCGGCAACTGGGTGCTGCTGTGCCCGGTCCCCGGACCCGAAGGACATCCGCACTTCGTCGACGGGATGATCGAGGAGTTCACCATCGCCTGAGCGAACGCCGATCATCGTCGCTCGTCGCGGCCCGTAGCCTCCGCCACGTGGAGCGCCGTTCCGCCACCCCTCGCCAGCTCGACCGGCTGCGCGAGGAACTCGCCGAGATCGGGCTGCGCTGGGACGGTTCGGAGGCCTGGCACGAGTTCGCACTCACCTCGCTGGAGTACGCCCGCCGTCCCCGGACCTTCGAGCACCGCACCCCGAGCTTCGGGGCGATCATCGGCCCGACGACGGATCACGCGGGGTGGGGCCAGGCGACCGGGCTGCGCATCGAGCGGCGCCACGCCGACGGGTTCTGGTCCTCGAGCGCCTATCTCTACGCCGACGGGCTGTCGTGCTGGATCGTGCTGGACCCCGCCGGTGGCCATCACGTCGCCATCTTCGACCGGCCCGCAGGGTCGGAACGCGATCTCGTCGTCATCGCCGCGGCCACCGGGGCCACACTCGTGCAACGTCATCCCGACGGCATCGTGCGGATCGTCGGCGCCACCGGTGTCCACCGCTGGGACGGCATGGACTGGCAGCATCAGGCGCCGCTGTCGTCGTGGATCGACGCCATCGTCGCCGTCAGCTGCGATCGTCACGACGATCGCGACGTGCTCGAAGGTCTGGTCGAGTTCGCCCTCCACGATCTCGGAGCTCGCCACATCGGCGCCACGCTGATCTACCGAGCCGACGACCGCTGGGCACACGGGCGCCAGTCGCTGCTCCCGCCGCCACCTCGGCTGGACATCCGACATCCGCCCGACCTCGGTCCACTCCGCCACTCGCTGGCCCAGATCGACGGGGCGACGGTGTTCGACGCCGGCGGGATCGTTCGTGAGATCGGTGTCCGCCTCGTCCCCAGCACCGACGCCGAGTCCGATGTGCCGGCGCTCCGGGGGATGCGCCACACCTCGGCGGTCCGCTACAGCGCCGACGATCGCCAGGCGACGATCATCACCGTCAGCGAGTCGGGTGGGGTGACGGTTCTGCGCCAGGGTCGGATCGTCGGGGTCGCACCAGGCTCGGACACCGACGGCGACTGATTCTGTGTGGTCGCGTCGGTCAGGTCGGGGTGGCGATGAGGACCGGGATCGTCCGATCGGTCTTTTGCTGATACTCGGCATAGGGGGCGAACACGGCGACCGCACGATCCCACCACGCGGCCCGCTCGTCGCCGTCGACCTCCCGCACCGATACCAAGAACGGTTCCGGGCCGTCCTGCACCGTCACCTCTGTCGGGTTCGCTCGGAGGTTGGCGTACCACTCGGGGTGATCGGGAGCGCCACCCTTGGAGGCGACCAGCGCGTACGAGCCCTCGTGCTCGACGCGCATCAGGGCGATCTTGCGCACCTTGCCCGACCTGGCGCCGCGCATCGTCACGATGATCACCGGGATGCCGGTGTCGAGCAGCGTGTTGGCCTCGGTACCGCCGGAGCGCTCGTAGGCCTCCACTTGGTCCCGGACCCAACCCTGTGAGCTGGGGACGTACTCGCCTTCGATGGTTGCGGCCATGTCGGCGACGGTATCGCCACCACCGCGCCGAGCTAACACCTGGGGTCAGACCCCAGGTGTTAGCTCGGCACGCGCACGGTCGAACGACACCACGGTGGCGATCCCGGCGGCGACCCGGTCGGGGCTCGACAGCGGTCCGAGCACCCGCCGCAGCACATCGCTGGTGGCACGGCCCCGTCCGACATCGATGGTCCAGATCTCCACCTGTTCGGTCAGGTCATCGGGCTCGGCGTGCCCGGCGGCCGCCGCCACCCGCTCGACCCACCCGACGGTCTCGGCGACCGCCGCCGCGTCATCGCTCAGAAACGAGAGCGACGGCGGCCAGCGGGGTTGGGTGTCGCCCACCGTGACCCACTCGTCGCCGGTCTGGACGAACGCGAACGAACAGGCGCGGGTGCCGACCAGCGCCTCGACGACGGTGGCGAGCTCGGCGAGCTCGGGATCGGCGAAGACTCGCGACCGATCATCGTGTCGACGGTCCGCACCCCACAGCAGATGGCGACCGTCCCGCCGCAGGACGCTCCACCAGACGGTCTGGCCGTGGCCGTCGTCGAGCACGGCCACGGCGGGGCGACGGCGTAGCCGACTCCCGGTGATGACGTGGGCCAGCTCGGGGTGACCGAGCGCGGTGACGACGCCGGCGAACGCCGCCCACCGGGCGAGCATCGAGTCCGGGTCGGGGAACACCGCCATGCGCCGAGCGTACGGTGGGCGACACCACCGTACGCTGTCACCGCCAGGGTGACAGGAGTGACCCCGACGCGCGACGATCCCCGGGCACCGATCAGGAGTGAACGACCGATGAAGACCGCCATCACCGAGATGTTCGGGATCGACTTGCCGATCCTCGCCTTCAGCCACTGCCGCGACGTCATCGCCGCGGTGTGCAAGGCCGGTGGCATGGGCGTGCTCGGCGCCGCCGCCCACAGCGAGGAACAGCTCGAGATCGATCTCGCCTGGATCGAAGACGAGGTCGGCGACCGGCCCTACGGTGTCGATCTGATCGTCCCGCAACGCTATGCCGGGTCCGACGAGGGCGGTCTCAGCGGCGACAAGCTGCGCGACCTGATCCCCACCGGACACCGTGCGTTCGTCGATACGATCCTCGACCGCTACGCGGTTCCCGACCTTCCCGATGGCGACGACGGCGGCCGACCGGCTGGCAGCGCCGAGTCCGCGGGCCACAACCGGGGAGCGATCTTCTCCTCCGACCGGGCCGACGGCCAGCTCGAGGTGGCACTCGGGCATCGCACCGCGCTGGTGGTCAACGCGCTCGGGCCGCCACCGGCGCACATGCTCGAGCGGGCGAAGGCCGAGGGCCGCCGCGTCGGCGCCCTGGCGGGTGCGCCCCAGCACGCCGAACGCCACGTCAACGCCGGTGTCGACGTGATCGTGGCCCAGGGATACGAGGCCGGTGGCCACACCGGCGAGATCGGCTCGATGGTGTTGATCCCCGAGATCGTCGACGCCGTCGGCGAGCGCGCCGCGGTGCTGGGTGCCGGCGGGATCGGCCGCGGTCGCCAAATGGCCGCCGCGATGGCCCTCGGTGCTTCCGGGGTGTGGTGCGGATCGGTCTGGCTCACCACCGATGAGGCCGAGACCCACCCGGTGGTCAAGGAGAAGTTCCTCGCCGCCACCTCGGCCGACACCATCCGTTCGCGCTCGCGCACCGGCAAGCCCGCCCGCCAGCTCCGCTCGGCGTGGACCGAGGCCTGGGACGCCCCCGACTCCCCTGGCACGCTCGGCATGCCGATGCAGGCGATGCTCATCGACGACGCCCTCCGGCGCATCGACCGGGCGTCGCACCGCAAGGGCTCGGGCGCCGAGGCGTTGTCGAACTACTTCGTCGGACAGATCGTCGGCACGATGAACGAGTCCAAGCCGGCCGCCACCGTCGTCTACGAGATGATCGAAGAGTTCATCGACGCCACCCAGTCGCTGGCGTCGCAACTCGACGGCTGACACCG
>JBKEAH010000134.1:0-5507 GCA_047972065.1 Desertimonas sp. | reverse complement strand
CGGATGCCGCTCACTACGTCGGCCCGGAGCTGGCGCGCCTGCTGGCCCCGAACCACGATCTCGTCGTCGGTGACCCCGAGGACGGGCTGGTCGCCGATCTGGAGGCGGCCGGGGCGCGCGTCGCTGTGGTCGATGGGGTCCGCGACCTCGCCCGGCCGGCGGCGACCGACGAGTTGATCGCCGCCGCCCTCGACACGTTCGGCCGCCTCGACGCCGCCGCCGCGTTCACCGGCGCGATCGTGGTCGGGCGCTTCCTGCGCTCGGACGTCGAGGACCTTCGCACGGTGATGACCGGCTGCGTCGAAGCCCCGTACCACTTCCTGCGGGAGGTGATCCCGGCGATGGTCGAGCGCGGCGGCGGCCAGGTGCTGTTGTTCACCAGCGCCGCCGGGGCCCGGCCCACGCCCGGCGCACCGCTGTACTCATCGGCCCGGGCGGCGGCCAACATGCTGGTGCGCAACGTCGCCGCCGAGGTGGTGGACCGCGACGTGCAGGTCAACGCGATCGGTACCAACTTCATGGACTTCCCGGCCTTCCTCGAGGCCAACCGGGCCACCGAGCCCGAGGGCCGAGCGCGGGTCGAGTCGATGGTCCCGATGGGGCGGCTCGGCGGCCTCGATGAGCTCGCCCACCTGGCGCTGCCCTTCATCGACGGCACCAGCCGTTTCACCACCGGTCAGTTCATCGGCTTCGCCGGCGGCTGGGTGTGACGAGGTCCCGACCGGTCAGAAGCGCGGGAACGACGGGGCGCTCGCGATCGCATCCGAGTTCGTTTCTGCTTCGTTGCGCAACCCATTGACGATCTCCAACACGACTCGTGCCCGCCCGAGGTCCGTCGCCTCGGCCGCACGATCTGGCGGTGGCGTGGCCAGATCTCTGCCTGGCACCGGAGCCGACACACGAACGGCCCGACCGAAGACATCAACAACCTCGTCAAACGGGCGCTTCGGATCTGAGCGGGGTGGGTTGATGTAGCGGGGGGTCCGCGTTGCGCGGCACAGGGACTCCAAGAATCGGTGGTTCTGACGCCAACCGAGATTCCGGAGTCCCTGTGGAGTTGAACCCTACGCGTATGTGCGAGCTGCTGGTCGGCCTGCCTGATGTCAACGTGCTCGCCGTTGATGATGTCGCCGGCGGCCCGATCGTGGTCCACGTCGAGGCCCGCCTGGAGCGGGCCTGGTGCCCGACCTGTGGTGGCCGAGCGGTGGTGAAGCAGCGGCCGGTCGTGGAGCTGGTCGATCTGCCGTGCTTCGGGTGTCCGGCCTGCGGCCATCGCGGTCGCCGCGACGATCCGCTCTACCGCAGCCGACGGCTGCTCACCAAGGGCCACGACCGCCTCGACCACGCCGGCCAAGCCCGACTGCTCGGACTGCTCGAAGCCGGCGACCCCCGAGGCGAGGTGCGCATGACCTGGCACGCCAAGGACACCGTTCGAAGCCTCCACACGATCGCTGACCCCACCGCAGCGGCCGCGTTCCTCGACGACCTCGTCGATGACATGGCCGACACCGCCATGCCCGTCGAGGTCCGGTCGTTGGCTGGGACGCTGCGACGTTGGCGGACCCAGATCCTCGCCTGGCACACCGCCCACGTGACCAACGGGCCGACCGAAGCCCTCAACAACCTGATCAAGCGGATCAAACGGGTCGCGTTCGGGATGCGACGGTTCCGCCACTACCGGATCCGCGTCCTCCTCTACGCCGGACGACCCAACTGGGACCTACTCCCCACCATCACACCCCGCTGAAATCCGAAGCGCCACCAAAGGTGCCACCGAGGGGCGACTACCCGAGTTCAACAACGACGCCTACCTCGACCGCTGCTGAGTCTCAGGCGCGGCATCCCGGACCTGCCAGCGCGTCCCTTCAACCAGGAACACGATCGGTTGGCCGAGGAGCTCGTTCACTAGTGGTCCGTCGCTGATTTGGTGGGGTGGGTTAGGGTGGTGGTATGCCGGTGATGGTTGCTGCTGCTCTGGATGTGTCTGGTGAGGATCGTGTGGTGTTGGAGCGGTGGTCGCGTTCGACGGTGGAGCCGCATCGACGGGTGATCCAAGCTCGTGGTTTGCTGCTTGCTGGTGACGGCGTGGCGAACGAGGAGATCGCCCGCCGTTGTGAGACGACGCCGGACACGGTGCGGCGTTGGCGGGCCCGCTACCTCGAGCGGGGTATCGACGCGGTGGGGACGATCGCTGCGGGCAGGGGACGCAAGTCGTGGCTGCCTGCAGGGGTGACGGTGGCGGAGATCGTGCGGGTCACTCGGGAGGAGACACCCGATGACACCTCGACGCATTGGTCGACGCGCACGCTTGCGGAACGGTTCGGGATCGGCAAGGACACCGTCGCTCGGGTGTGGCGGGACCACAACATCAAGCCGTGGCGTGTCGAGACGTTCAAGATCTCCAACGACCGCCGCTTCGAGGAGAAGGTTGTCGATGTCGTCGGGCTGTACATGAACCCGCCTGAACGTGCCGTCGTGTTCTGCTTCGACGAGAAGCCGCAGATCCAAGCGTTGGATCGCACGCAGCCGTCGCTGCCGCTCAAGCCGGGGCGGGCGGGCACGATGACGCATGACTACAAGCGCAACGGCACCGGCGATCTGTTCGCGGCGATGAACGTCGCGACCGGCAAGGTGCTCTACGACACCCGCAAACGCCACACCGGCGCGGATGTGCTGGCGTTCTTCAAGCTGATCGACCTGCACGTCCCGAAGGATCTGGCGGTCCATGTCGTGTTGGACAACCTGTCGGCTCACATGAGCGACGAGGTCACCACCTGGCTCGATCACCCGAAACGGGCCCGTTGGCATCTGCATTTCATCCCGACCTCGAGCTCGTGGCTGAACCTGGTCGAGCGCTGGTTCAAGGAACTCACCGACAAGCGTCTCCGCCGCGGCCGGTTCACCAGCGAAGCCGAACTCGCCGCCGCCGTCGAGCTCTGGGCCGAACACTGGAACGACAACCCGAAACCGTTCGTGTGGACCAAGACCGCCGACGAGATCATCGCCAAGGTCTCACGCGGCCGCGCCGCCCTCCACCAGATCAAATCCGCGACACAGCACTAGCCAGATTGACCCTGGTGTCTTGCTCGCTCAAGCTACCAGCCGGCGCTCGGCGCAGGTAGGCACTCCAACTGCTCTGCTACGTTCGGCTAATATTGTGCTGCTTGTAGTCCGACCCACTCGGACCAATCCACTCGCCCCAATACTCATATCGCGAGTCACCGGATTGCCGCGGGACCGTAGCTTGCACGTACCAAGAGTTGGAGCTGTTCGTCTTCTTGCCACTGTACGAATTGACATACGATCCAGCCGTCCACGCCGTCAACCGGGCAGTTAGGCGGCCGGCCGGCTGGCCCCATTGAGCATTGCATGTTCCGCCGTAGTTGACCCAAGCTTCCGTTTGATAGAACATGGACGACCCGTAGCTGCCCCCATAACTCTGGCCGCACCACCGAGCGCCGTCCGAGCGCAAAGTCGGTCCAAAGGCCCTGGTATTCCAGACAGGCAATGGCCAGGCTGTATCGGCCGACGCCGAAATTGGGGCCATCACCGTAATGGCAGTCATAACGGCGAGCGCCACGCGGATAGACGACTGATGCTTCGCCCTCTTCATGAATCTGCCCTTCGAGCGATTATGGGGAGTCCGTCTACGAACTTACCGATTTGCACGGTGCCGGATCCGTCAAAGATGACACCGTCCAGCTCGGGCGGGGGATTCGAGAGCATGAACCCCACCACGTAGCCGTTGGATGCGATCGGGAGCCATTGTGGAATGAGTTCCGGATGAATATTGCCAGCGTCATCGATCCAAGCCGGCTCCCGGGGGGTTACGCGGTCCCCGACCCGAATGCCGGTCAGCGCTTCCGGGGAATCGGCAGGCGGTTGGGTCGTCACCGTCACGTCCGGTTGGGTCGTCACCGTCATCGAGACATCGGAGGTTCCCGGCGCGCTGAGGGTTGTGGGTGACACGGCTTGCAACGCCGGGGGTCCAGCTGCTCGGCCGCATCCAAGCAGGCCCATCCCACCTAGGGTCACGATGGTGGCTGCAGTCAAACGACTAGCTTTCATCGCGCCAGTCAAACGACTAGCTTTCATCGCGCCAGGCTATCACACCGTGAGGAATAGTCAAGAGCTGTGCATCCGGTTCCCGCATTGATCACGCGGCGGCTTCTTCGTGCTGTTCGCGTTCGACGATCATCCCCTTCTCGTAGCGTGCGCCGGCTCGGACGGAGCGACGAGGTGGGGTGCGTTGACGGCCCTCCAGCCGTCGTGGGCAGCTTCGAGAAGCTTGAAGGCCATCGCGAGGCCGGCGGCCCTCGACCCGGGGCCTTGGTCACCTTGATGCGCAGCCGGACCGTCGAGAACGTGGACTCGATCGGGTCCGTGGTGCGGAGGTGGCCCCAATGGTCGGCGGGGAAGTCGTAGAACGCGAGCAGCTCGGGCAGGTCGTTGGCGACCTTCGCCGCGGCCTTGGGCCACTTGACCCCGAACTCCGCAGCGAACGGCTTCGCCGCGGTCTCAGCGTTCACGCGGTCCTCGGCCCAGCGGATCTCTGCCAGCATGCGCTTCGCTGTGGGCTGGGCTGACTTGGGGAGGGCGTTGAGCACGTTCTCCGTTAACCGGCCCTCGGTCTGACCTCGCGCGGGAGGGCTGTGAAGGTCCACCCGCCGGTGTTCTGGTCGTTGGAGACTTGGTGGTGGAGGAGGCGTCGATGGCCGTGACGGTGACCCGGGTTGATGGGACGCATCAGCTTGACGGCGGCTCCGGTGTGGTCGGGATCGGCAACCGGTGGCTCGTGCATCTCGAAGCGAGGAACCGCTCGCCGGCGACGGTGCGCGGCTATGCGTTGGATCTGGTCTCGTTGGGCCGGTTCCTTGAACACGCCAGGATCGACTGGACCGAGCTAGTTCCGGCTGATGTGTTCGATTGGTTGGAGTGGCAGGCCCGACCGGTCTCCAGCGCGCGCGAGCGGGTGGTGGCGATCGGCAAGGCACATGGGGCGGCGCCGTCGACGATGAACCGGCGCGTTGCCGCTGTCCGTGGCCTGTTCGAGTACGCGGTGATGTGCCGGCTGGTCGGTCGAAACCCGGTGCCGGCGCCACGCCGGTCGAGTGGTCTGCGGGCCCGCCGGAGCGGCTTGTTGGGCCACACGGCTGGGCGGCGAACGCCTGGGCCGGCTCGTCTGGTTCGCCAGGATCGCCCGTCGCCTGAGACCGTCGACGCCTCCGACATCGAGGTGTTCCTCGCGGATCTGAACACGCATCGGGACCGGGCGATCACCTCGGCGATGCTGCTGGGCGGTCTCCGTGCCAGCGAGGTGGCCAGCTCGTCGTTGACGCCGGCGAGAACTCGACGACCTCGGGACCAATATCACTCTGTGGGCTCTCGGATGCCGCTCACTACGTCGGCCCGGAGCTGGCGCGCCTGCTGGCCCCGAACCACGATCTCGTCGTCGGTGACCCCGAGGACGGGCTGGTCGCCGATCTGGAGGCGGCCGGGGCGCGCGT
>JBKEAH010000094.1:0-46733 GCA_047972065.1 Desertimonas sp. | reverse complement strand
GGCGACCGGACCCAGGTAGACGATCCGGGCGTGCGCCCGCGGCGGCTGGTCGACGGGGGCGACGTCAGTCATGGCGGGCGAGCCTACCGGCGGTCGTTCCCGCCGATGTGACGTGCATCGGCGACGGCGATCTGCCAAGATGACGAAGAGATGACAATTTGACGACTGTTACTTGACGCTGACGTCTACCAGGCAAACGGACGGAACCGCCGGCACCCCCCGGACGTCTCACCGTCGACCGGTTCGGACCGGAAACCCGACCCCACCCCCACGGAGCACCTGATGCACGACCCCACCGCCTCGGCCGAGGACACGGCCACGGCCTGGATGGCCCAAGGCAATTGTCGGCTGTACCCGCCGGCGACGTTCTTCCCCAGCGATGGGGTGGGCGTCGAGCGGGCCAGACGGATCTGCGACGGGTGCCCGGTCGCCGACTCCTGCCTGGAGTACGCGCTGGAGCAGCGTATCGATCACGGCGTGTGGGGTGGTTGCAGCGAGCGGCAACGCCGCCGCATCCTCAAGCGGCGTCGCCTCGACGTCGCCGCCGGCTGACGGCGGCGCGATCAGCCCGGGCTGGCGGGCGGAACGTCGGTCGACGAGCCCGACGAGGTGTTGCCCGACGAGGTGTTGTCGGTGGCCCGGGACTCGGTCGCGGTGGTCTCGGTCGCCGACTTCTTGGCCGCGTCGGCCTCCCCTTGGGCCAGGCCGTCCTTGAACTCCTTCTGCGCCTGTCCGAGGTTGCGGGCCAGCTTGGGCAACTGCGAGCCGCCAAAGATCAGCAACACGATGACGGCGATGATTCCGAGCTCGGGCGCACCCATGACCATGAGCCTAAACCACGCGCGGCCCGATCCCTCCGGCACACCATCGCGAATCGCGCGATGCCCCTGCTGGCAGCATCGCGGAATCCGCCCTTGCGCACACGTGATGTGGTATGCGACACTTACAGCGGTGTAATTACACCGGCGTCGACAGCGTCGACCGGCGCCATCCCTTCTACCAACAGGGCCACGGCAGGGGGTCCGCACGCATGCACGATCCGATCAACAACGCAATCGACCCACAGGAGCCGGGCTGGCAGGACCAGGCCAACTGCCTGGGTGTCGACCCCGACCTCTTCTTCCCCGAGCGTGGCGCGTCCACGCGTGAGGCCAAGGAAGTGTGCCGCGGCTGCGTCGTGCGCGAGGAGTGCCTCGAGTTCGCGCTGCAGAACGGTGAGAAGTTCGGAATCTGGGGTGGCTTGAGCGAGCGTGAGCGCCGACGCATCCGTCGCCAGCGCGCCCAGGCAGCCCGCAGCATCATCGCCGGCTGACGTCTCCGCCGGTCGCCGTCGACGCTCAGCTGGCGCGGCGGCCCTGGGCCATGCGGCGGCGGTGCTCGATGAAGTCGACGAGTACGTAGTCGCCGAGGGTCTCCGGCGTCGTGAAGAATGCCCGGCCGCGGTTGATTTCCGTGAGCTGCTCGATGAACGCCGTCAGCGAGCTGGTGGCATCGAGCATGAACGTGTTGATGCGGATGCCGTCCCGGGTGCAGCGCAGCACCTCGCGCAACGTCGCCTCGACGGTCTCACGCACCGGTGGATAGTTGAAGAACACGTCGCCGCCCGGGGTGATGTGAGCGGTCGGCTCACCATCGGTGATCATGATGATCTGCTTGTTGCCGTGCTGGCGTGCGAGCAACTGTCGCGCCAACGTGAAGCCGTGCTGCATATTGGTGCCATACACGAAGTCCCAGCTGACCTCGGGGAGCTGATCGGCGGTCAGGACACGCGCCGTCTCCGAGAACCCGACCAGCCCGAGGTAGTCACGCGGGAACTGCGAACTGATCAGCGAGTGCAACGCCATCGCCACCTTCTTGGCCGGCAGGAAGTTGTCCCGCATCGGCATCGACAGCGACAGGTCGAGCATCAGCACCGTGCTCGATCGCGTCAGATGCTCGGTCCGCTCGACCTCGAAGTCATCCGGTGACAGCCGCACCGGCGTCCCGGCGCCCACTGCGTTCCCGGGCCGCGCAGGCCGTTGCTGGCCGCTCGCTGGCCGGCGCTCGCCCGCTCGCATTCCGGCGGTGCGATCCAGCGCGTTGCGGATCGTGCGCTGCAGATCGAGCTGGAACGGATCGCCGTACTCGTAGGGCTTGGTCTCGAACGTCCGCTCGTGGCCATGGCCGAGCCGGTGCACCTCATGCTGGCCGGCGTCCTGTTTGGTGAGCTTGGCGAACAGCTCGCGCAAGGCGTTCGAACCGATCGCCCGGAGCCCCTTCGGGGTCAGCTCCAAGCGGCCCTCGCGCTGGTCGATCAGACCGGCTTCCTGGAGCATCTTGGTCAGCTCGGCCAGCCGCTCGAGCGAGCGGGCGGCATCGTCACCGACCAGCTCGCGCACCCGGTCCATGTCGGCCTCGGCCAGCGCGGCCGGGTTGGATGCGTTGCGCAGCAGGTTCTCCAGCTGATCCAGCTCGCCGAGCTCGCGCATCGTGTCCATCGCCTGGCCCATGCCGAGAGGATCGTCCCCCTGGAAGTCGTAGCTGGCGTCCCAGCCCTGCTGGGGGAACAACTGTTGGAGGTGCGAGCCGAGCTGGTCCATCTGCCAGCGCAGGTCCATGTCGCCGAGCAACTGGTCGCTGAGCTCCTGGAGCTGGGCGCGCTGCTCGGGGGTCATCGAGTTGAGCATCGCCTGCATCGCCGCCATCCGCTGGGCCATCTGCTCCAGCAGCTCGTCGAGCGTCTCGGGGCGCTCGGGGAAGAAGTCTCCGAACTCCTCCATGAACTGCTCGAAACCGGGGTCCTCCCCCCGTTCACGACGCTCGAGCATCTCGTTGAGCGCGGCGAGCATGTCCTTCATCCGGGCCATATCCTCCTCGGTCATCGACTGCATCGCACCCGACATCTGCTCGAACATCTGGTTGGCCACCTGCTGGCGGAGCCGCTCCATCAACTCCTCGAACCGTCGCGACGCCTCGCCGGACTCGAAGTCGTAGCGCTGCAGTTCGCGGACCTTGCCGGCGAGATCGTCGGGCAGGAAGTCGAGCTGCATGTTGCGCTCGGCGGCCGACGCCTGGGCGTTGTCGGCGCGCCGCTGGTCGCCGGTGCGTTCGGCCTGGGCGGCGGCCTCCTGGCGGGCGCGATCGATGGCATGGCGCTCCTCGTCGACGATGTCGTCGAGCTCGCGGGCGATCTCGTCGTACACCCCGCCGAGATCGAAGCGATCGAGACGTTGTTGACGCTCGGCGCGCACCTTGTCGAGCAGCTCGCGCACACCCGCCAGCCGGTCGCCGTTGCGGTCGCGCAGGCCCTGGTGCATCATTCGTCGCAGGGCGGCGTTGACGTCGCCGTGATACAGCAGCTCGTCGGTCAGCTCCTCGAACACCGACTCGGCATCGAGGTCGAATCCCCGCTGGGTGCCGTCCCAGCGCGAGTAGGTGAACCGTGACCGCATCGCCCCACGGTACCCCGGGGATACGGCCTGTGACCTGTGCGACGTGCCCAACCCGGCCCGGGCTGCCCTCGTATCATCGATCCGATGCGGGTGCCACGCACGTTCGCCTTCTTGGACCTCTCCGGGTTCACGAACTACACCGCGGCCTTCGGCGACGACGCCGCCGGGCGGCTGCTCGGCGCGTTCCGCACGATCGCCCGTGAGGTGGCCTCCGAGCGAGGCGTTCGCATCGCCAAGTGGCTCGGTGACGGCTGCATGATCGTGGCCGTCGACCAGACCTCGTGCATCGCCTTCGTGATGGATCTGGAGGCCCGCGCCACCGAGGTCTGCGCGCCGCTGAGCCTGCGGGCCGGCATCGCCACCGGGTACGCGCTGTTGTTCGAGGGTGACGACTACATCGGTTCGGCGGTCAACATGGCGGCGCGGCTGTGCGATGCCGGCGACGACCGGTCCGTCCTGGTGCCGACGATGGGTCTCGAGCGGCTCCCCGAGGGCGTCAGCGCCTTGGCCCACGATCCGGTGGAGCTGGCCGGATTCCCGGGCCCGATCGAGGTGTGCGAGCTCACCGGCACACCAAAGCCGGCCGTCTTCCACGACACCGGCGAGCTCTGGACCCGCACCCCGTTCATGTAGCACCGCTTGCCGCGCACCGTGTTGGATGGCCAACATGGTCCGATGGCGGCGGCGAACACCGGGAGCTCATCGCTCGATCGGCGGGCGATGCTGCGCAAGGCCGCCGTCGCCGGCGGCATCGCGTGGACGGCTCCGGTCGTCGCGTCCTCGAGGGCCGGGGCGGCGAGCGCGTGCACGCCGAAGTGCCAACCATCGGCACCGACCGTCACCGCGACGCCCGTCAAGCGGCCCTGTGCGATCACTCCGCCGACGGTTCCCCCGAGCGACCAGTTCGTCGTGATCGACGTCACCGTGTCGGCGACGGCGACGTGTGGATGCTCGGGCGCCGCCGTCGTCTCGGTGAGCCCGTCGTCGTTCGTCGCCACCAAGCCGACCGTCGGCGGCGGGATCTTCGAGGCCGACTACCCGATCACCGTCACGCTGCACTGCGTGGATCGCGATGGCGACACGATCCGCACGATCTGCCCCGGCACGGTCCACCTCTTCCACCAGGGCAACTGCAACAACACCACCGCCGGCCCGAGCGCCACGGCCACGGTGGACTGCGGCGCCGCGGTCTGTCTCGGGCCGCTCGCCTGAGCGCCGACGGCCGAGCGACGACCGCGGTCAGCCGCGGCCGCGGTAGGTGGCGCCGGCGCCGCTGGCGTCCTTGTTGAGTCGTTTGGACAGGTGCAGCCCTTCGAGCACGAACGCCACCGCCGCGGCCACCGCCGGCGGTGACTCGTCGCCGGCGGTGAGATCCAGCACCGGTGCCCGCAACGCGGCGACCTGCTCGACGAGGCCGGCCAGCTCCGATGACGGCACGTCCTCGCCGGTGTGAGCGATCGCCCCATCCTCGAACGACGCGACGATCGCCGTCGTGTGCTGCGGATCGACCCGCTCCTTGAACACCGACAGCACCGCCGAGTTGACGAGATGCTCGAACACGGCCCCCTCGCGACCGTCATCGAGCATCTCCAGCTCGATCTTGCCCCCGGCGGTGGCGGCCAGCGCGTCGAGGTCGTCGACGCGCGCCACCACCTGGCGCTCGCCGGCCCGCAACCCGCGACGCAACGCGTTGGCGGCGACCGCCTCGAAGTTGGTCACCGAGAGCCGGACGCTGACACCACTGCGCTGGTTGACGTGCGAGCTGGCCCGGGCCAGCTGGCTGAAGGTGGCGACGATCTCGGCGAGATGGCCCGGGACGCGCACATCGACGCCGCCGACGGAGATCTCCCCCGCCTCCTGCTGGATGATCGCCAGCTCGGTGGCGGCGTCGAGCGGATAGTGGGTGCGGATCTGGCTGCCGAAGCGGTCCTTGAGCGGGGTGATGATGCGCCCACGGTTGGTGTAGTCCTCGGGGTTGGCCGACGCGACGAGCACCACATCGAGCGGAAGCCGAATCTTGTACCCGCGGATCTGCACGTCGCGCTCCTCGAGCACGTTGAGCAGGCCGACCTGGATGCGCTCGGCCAGGTCGGGCAGCTCGTTGATCGCGAAGATGCCACGGTTTGTCCGGGGCACCAGCCCGTAGTGCAGCGTCAGCTCGTCGGACAGGTAGCGCCCCTCGGCGACCTTGATCGGGTCGACCTCGCCGATCAGATCGGCGATCGAGGTGTCGGGCGTGGCGAGCGTCTCGCCGTAGCGCTGGTCACGGTGACCCCACGTGACCGGCGCCTCGTCACCGTGCTCGGCCACCAGATCGCGCCCGTGTCGCGAGGAGGGCTCGAAGGGGTCGTCGTTGATCTCGCTGCCGGCAAGGCTCGGCATCCACTCGTCCAACAGAGCGGTGAGCGAGCGGCTCATGCGAGTCTTCGCCTGACCGCGCTCGCCCAGGAAGATCACGTCGTGGCCGGCCAGGAGCGCGTTCTCGAGCTGCGGCAGGACGGTGTCCTCGTAGCCCAACACCCGCTCGAACAACGGCTCACCGGCGGCGATCTTGGCGACCGCGTTCTGACGGATCTCGTCCTTGACCGAACGCGACACCCAGCCGGATTCCCGCAGTTGGCCCACCGTGGCTGGTCGCTGCGTCATGTAGCGACCCTAACGGACACATCGTCGGGCGGGTCGGGGCGGGACCGCCCTAACCTCGCCGCCCGTGGAGCTCGTCGGACCTTGGAAGGCGCACATCGCCGACGACGACCTGCGCCGCCGCGGCATCGGTCTCGACACCCCCGACGAGGGTTGGGTCGACCTCGCGGTCCCGGGACACTGGCGGCATCACCCGGACTTCGCCGCCACCGACGGACCGGTGCTCTACCGTCGCCGCTTCACGATGACCCCGCCCGAGCCCGGGCGACGGCGCTGGGTGACCTTCAACGGGATCTTCTACCAGGCCGACGTCTGGCTCGACGGCGCCTACCTCGGTGACCCCGAGGGCTACTTCTTCCCCCACAGCTTCGACATCACGTCGCTCTCCCGGCTCGGAGAGGACCACGTGCTCGCCGTCGAGCTGAGCTGCCGACCGGAGCCGTCATCGGGCCACCGGCGCAACATCACGGGTTTGTTCCAACAGTCCGAGGCGATGGACCAGGACTGGAACCCCGGCGGCATCTGGGCCCCGGTCATCGTCTACGACACCGGCCCGGTCCGCATCGACCGACTCCGGGTGTTGTGCCGCGACGCCGATGACACCCGCGCCCACGTCCGCGTCGCCGCCCGACTCGACAGCGACGACACCAACACCGTGCGGCTCCGGACCACCGCCGATGGCACCGTGCTGGCCGAGACCGAGCACACGCTGGCGGCGGGCGCCAACGAGATCGAGTGGGCGATCGACATCGATCGGCCCCGGCTGTGGTGGCCCCGCGCCCTGGGTGACCAGCCGCTCACCACCATCGAGGTCGAGGTGCTGATGGACGGCGAGGTGATCGACCGTCGCCGACGCCAGACCGGTCTGCGTGAGGTGGCGGTCAACGACTGGATCCTGTCGGTCAACGGTGAGCGGCTGTTCCTCAAGGGCGCCAACATCGTGCCGACCCGGCCCGGACTGGCCGACGTCGACGAGGCGACCGTCCGCGCCGACATCGATCGGGCGGTCACCGCCGAGCTGGACGCGCTGCGGGTGCAGGCCCACATCGCCCACCCGGCGCTGTACCGAGCCGCCGACGAGCGCGGCATCGTGCTGCTCCAGGACTTTCCATTGCTCCGGGGCTACCAGCGCAGCGTCCGTCGCGAAGCGGTGCGCCAGGCGCGCGAGGCCGTCGACGCGCTCGGACACCACCCCTCGATCGTGCAGTGGAGCGCCCATGACGAGCCCGATGCCAGCGCGCCGGGGGACGGCGACGGGCGACGGCTGAGCCGGCTGGGCCGCGCCGCCGCACGACAACTGCCGTCGTGGAACCGATCGGTGCTCGACCGCTGGATCAAACGGGCACTCGAACAGTCCGACCCCACCCGACCGGTGGTCGCCCACGGCGGCGTTGCCCCGAACCTGCCCCGCCTCGACGGCACCGACCGCCACCTCTGGCTCGGCTGGCGCCGCGGCGAGATCGGTGACCTGGCCGACCGCGCCCGACTGGTGCCGCGCAGCGTGCGCTTCGTCAGCGAGTTCGGATCGCAATCGGTACCCGACACCAGCGCCGACATGATCGAACCGGCCCGCTGGCCCGACCTCGACTGGGAGCGGCTCGCACGGCATCACGGCGCCGACGTCGTACGACTGCTCGCCCGCTTCCCACCCGAGCAATCACCGACCTTCGCGGCATGGCGCCTGGCCACCCAGCGCTATCAGGCGCGGCTGCTGCGCGAGCAGATCGAGACCCTGCGTCGTTTGAAGTACCGCCCGTCCGGCGGGTTCACGTTCTCCTGGCTGCGCGACCCCGCCCCGATGATCTCGGCAGCCGTGGTCGACCACGCCGGCCAACCGAAGCTGGCGTGGCAGGAGGTGATCGAAGCCTGTCGGCCGGTCACCCTGATCCCCGACCCGCTGCCCGATGAGGTGCTCGCCGGCCGCCGTCTGCGCCTCGAAGTGCACGTCGTCAACGACCGCCGGGCGGCCATCGACGACGCCGCCGTGTCGGTCACCTGCACATGGCGCAGCGGGCGACGGGACTGGGCGTTCCGCGGCGCCGTCGAGGCCGACTCGGTGGAACGCGTCGCGGTGCTCGAGCTCACCGCGCCCGACGCCCCCGGCGAGTTGCTGTTCGGGTATGCCCTCGCCGGCCGGGACGAACACGGGGTGCCGGTCGCGGTCCGCCGGCGATCGGGATGCCGGATCGTGGCGACCTGATCAGCCGGGGATCGGCACCCGATCACCGATGCGGTACTCCTGCGGCGGAGCGACGTCGACCGGTTCGCCATGGGTGTTGGCCGGACCTTCGAAGGTCGTGACCCGCACCCCGCCGTCGAGGTGGACGTGGCGGGCCTGATCGGCGAGATGGCGGTCCAGCGCGTCGTTGCCGGCGTGGGCCCCCGACGGCATGGCATCGATGGCATCGCCATAGGCCGCCGCCGCGTGGTTGTCGAACACGCCGCCGACATCGAAGCGCAGCGGGATCGTGTGCTGCCCGGGGTGGAGCACCGTCACCCCGTCGGCATCACCGCCGATCCGGGCCAGCGGGACCGCATCACGGACGTTCTGGTAGGTCCATGCACTCACGCCGGCCCCCAGCTGGCCGTCCGGCGACCCGAACGCAACCAGGTTGACCCGTACACCCCGCCCGGCCAGCTCGTTGGCGACGTTGCGACCGACGATCCCGCCCTGGCTGTGTCCGTAGATGTTGACCGTGTCGCCGGGCCCGATGCCCTGCGCCTCGATCCAGCGCCCGAGCGCCGCCTCCTGCTGTCCGAACCCGGTGATCTGGCTGGTGGCAGCGTTGAGGATGTTGCGCGAGCCGGTGGCGCCGTTGATCGCACCGGCGCCGGGCTCGACGATGCCCGGCAGGGTCATGGTGAGGACCCGCGACCCGTCGCGCCCGTCGGTGCCCACCGTGTGGGCGACGACCATCGACTGATCGGGCTCGGAACCGGTGGGTCGCTGGGTCCACTCGGTCAGACCCATGTTGTGGCCCAGCTCGCTCGCCGTCGTCGGCACCGTGGCGAAGCCGGCGGCAACGAAGTCGTTGCTCAGCTCGGGCCGCTCGATGGCGTCGAGCGGCGGCTCGGTGAGCAGCGTGTAGGTGCCGACCAGACTCTGGAGCGCCTGGAACGCGGTGCTCACCTTGGGGTCGCGGTTCATCAGCCAGGCGACGGCGTTGGTCCGCACAGCGGTGCCGTCGGGCTGGGTGACCGTCACCTGGGCCCGGTTGAGCACCTCGACGGCGGCTTCGATCTCACCGCTCTCGAACAGCTCCTCGGCCGCTCCCCAGACCGCGATCACGGCGTCCTTGGCGGCCTGGAAGGTCTCGCGATCAACCCCCATGAACTGGCAGGCGGCGATCTCCAGCTCGATCATCGCCAGCTTGCCGGCACACGCCATCCCGGCACCCTGCAACGCGCCCACTGCGGCGGCCTCGGCGGCGATGGCGGCGGCCAGCGCACCGGAGGTCCACGGCAACCCGTTGCGCGCCACCTGCTCGGCGATGACCGCCGCGTTGTACTCGGCTTGGGTCGTGGTGATCGCCGCCGCCATCGTCTGGAGGACCGGCACGGTGGTGCCGATCGACTGGGCGACGCTGCGCACGACCCGGCTGCGCTCGTTGGCGTGGCCGGCGAACGCGTCGGCGGCACGACCGGTCCAGGTCGACTGGGCCGCCCCGATGGTCGTCGCGATCTGCTGCGAGCTCTGCTGAAGCCCCTGTGACATTTGCTGGAGATCTGACGCCAGTCGTTGCAGCGGCGCCGCGTTGGCGGTTTGCGGGTAGGGCACGGTGCCCTGCAGGACCCCGGTCATCGCGCCGCCACCCGTGAGCTGCTCGGACGATCGAGCGCGGCCAGGCGCTCGATCGTGGCGACGCCGCGGCCGGCCTCGGCGGTCAACTGGTCGTCGGTGCGCTGGTAGTTGGCCAGGGTCTCGCGGAGCCCGTCGATGTCGTCATCGAGCGCCTGGACCGTCTGGGCGATGAAGATCCCCAGCTCGGCACCGAGCGCCCACACCGCGGCACCGGCGGCGAGTGAACCCGTGGCCATCGCCGCCGGGGGCGTCGAGATCAGCGCCTTGGCGGCCAGCACCCCGCCACGCACCTCGGTGAGCATCTGCGGGAGCCGGGCCAGGCCCTGCCAGGTCGCCGCGATGTCACCGGCGGCAGCGTTCGCACTCATGGGCTCGATGATCGAGGAACGACGCCGTCGCGACCATCGGGAGAACTACCGAAAATGCCGCCGCCGGCACGGCACAATGTCTGGCCATGCGGCGGCAGGACGATCTGGTGCTCCTCGACGTGAGCAGCGACGCCGGCACGGCCCGGGTGGCGGTGCGCGGACCGGTCGTGCGTGTCGGACGCGCCGATGACAACGACGTGGTGCTGACCAACCAGCCGACGGTGTCGCGCCACCATGCCGAGCTGAGCGTCGCCGAGTCCGGCGTGGCGTCGGTGCGTGATCTCGGCAGCCACAACGGCACCCATGTCAACGGTCGTGCCCTCGGCACCGACGAGCGGGCCGAGGTCGGTCCCGATGACGTCATCGGGCTCGGCAGCGTGACGGTGCGGGTGGTCCTGTCGGGCGAGACGAACTCGATGACCGTCGAGGATGCATCGGCGGCGGCGACCCACCAGTTGCTGACGTCGCTGTCCAACCGCGAGCGCGAGGTGTTGGCGCTGGTCGCCGCCGGGCGTACCGACGACCAGGTGGCAGCCGAGCTGTTCATCAGCGTCAAGACGGTGCACTCCCATCTCGATCGCATCCGCGACAAGACCGGCCTGCGGCGCCGGGCCGAGCTGACCCGGCTGGCCGTTCGGTTGGGATTGTCCGCCCCGTGACCGTGCTGCCCGTGACATGAGGTTGCCGTTCACGGTCGATGACCGTGACGTGGTCGTCGAGCTGGCCGACGGCGACGTCACGGTCGGCGAGACGGTCGCCGCCGCCGGGGGCGACCCGCGGGCGGTGCGCGCCGGCGGGCGCCCGGTCGAGGCGACGACCGCGTTCCTCGACGCTCGGCTGCGCCCCGGCGACCGGCTGACGACGGCCCACGAGATGCCCAGCGGCGACGAGATCCCCGCCGGGGCACTGGCGCTGCACGTCGTTGCCGGGATCGACGCCGGGTTGGTGGTGGCGGTCCCGGCGGCCAACCCCGTCCCCGCGCCCCGGCGATGGTGGCACCGGCTGCTGCGCCGCCCCAAGGATCCGCCGACCCCGGGCCCGAGCCATCTGACGGTCGGGCGCGCCGCCGACTCGACCGTCCGGCTGCACAGCCCGGCCGTGTCGAGCCATCACTGCACACTCATCGTCGGGCGCAGCAGCGTCGACGATGAGGTCGAGATCACCGTCGTCGACACCGGCTCGCGCAACGGCACCCTCGTGCGCGGTCGACGGGTCGGCACCGACCCGGTGGCGGTCGCCGTCGGCGAGCCGATCCGCTGCGGGCCGGCGCTGCTGACGGTCCGCCCGATCCCACCGACCGACACGCCACGCAGCGTCGCCACCGCGCTGGCCGAGGCACCGACCGGGCCGGTGCCCTTCTATCGCTCGCCCGTCGACCTGGCCCCCGACCCCGGCCCGCTGGTCGTCGCCCCCGCCGCACCGCGCCGCCCCCGCACCGGACGCCCCGGGCTGGTGGGGTTCTTGTTGCCGCTCGCCATGGCGGGGGCGCTGGTGTACTTCACCGGCCAGGTGATGTACGCCCTGTTCGCCCTGATGGCCCCGGTGATGATGGTGGTGACCACCATCGACCGTGCCAATCGCAATCGGCGGACGCGGCGCCGGTCACGACGCCGCTACCGCGAGGAGATGGCGGAGTTCCGCGTCGAGCTCGACGACGCCGTCGCCGAGGAAGTCCGTCGACGACGCGCCATCAGCCCGGACCTCGCCGAGCTGCGCCGCCGATCGCTCGCTGCCAGTGCATCGTTGTGGAGTCGACGTCGGGGCCATCCCCAGTTCCTGACGTTGGCGCTGGGGATGGCCGACCTCGAGTGGAGCCCGCCGGTCGAGGGGACACCCGATGACGTCGACGACCTGCAGGCCGCGGTGCGCGCCGCGGCCGTCCTCCCCCACGTCCCCCTGACCGTCGACGCCACCGCCGGCACGGTCCTTGGGCTGGCCGGCGAACGCGCCGCGGCGGTCGCCACGGCGCGTGGCCTGCTGGTCCAAGTGGCCGCCCTCCACGGCCCGGCCGAGGTGCGGGTGGTCTTGGTCACCGGTCGTGACGGCGAGGCCGACTGGGAGTGGGCCAAGTGGCTGCCGCACCTGCGCCCGACCTTCGCCGAGGGTCGTCTTCTGGCCATCGTCGCCGACGGCCAGGGCCTCGTCGAGGGCACGACCATCGACGAGGTGCTTGCCGACCTCGACGCCGGCGCCGCCGTCGTCGCCGTGATCGACACCGTCGGGTTGGCCGACGCCGGCGATGTCGCGGTGCGCCGCCTGCTCCGGCGCGGGGACTCCCTGACGACGGGGATCGTGCTGGCACCGACCACCGACGGTCTGCCGGATCAGTGCGACGTGGTGGTCGACCACCACGCCGCGATCGGCGAGGCGACCTGCCGGTGGCCCCGCGAGGGCGGCCGGACGCTCGAGCTGGTGACCGGCGGTGCGACGACCGGCGTCGCCGCCGCCATCGCCGGTGCGCTGGCCCGCTTCAGCGATCCTGACGCCGGTGGTGGGAGCGCGGCGCTCCCGGCTCGGATCGGGCTGGCCGAGGTACTCGGGCTCGTCGACGCCTCGCCCACCGACGTGCAGGCCCGATGGGCCGACGCCGGTCCGTTGCGCGCCGTCGCCGGGGTGGGCGACAGCGGCGCGGTGGTGTTCGACCTCGACGCCCATGGCCCCCACGCCGTCATCGTCGGCGGCCGCGGCGCCGGCAAGACCGAGCACCTCGCCGCGTTGGTCCTCGGTCTGACCGCCAGCCAGCCGCCCGAACGGCTCCATCTCGTGCTGTGGGGCGAGAGCTTCGGTCATCTGCACCGGTTGCCGCACGTCGCCAGCCGGGCGGTGCGGATCGAGGAAGGCGTACTCAACCAGTTCATCGACGGCCTCGACCGCGAGCTGGCGCGGCGCGAGCGGCGGCGCACCCAGCGGGCCGATGGCGAACCGGGCGACGAGGCGCGCCTGGCGGTGGTCATCGACGATGTCGACACGATCATGCGGGTGTTGCCCAAGGCCGGCGACGACCTGATCCGCGTCCTGCGCCGGGCCCGCGGTCTCGGCGTCCACGTCCTGTGGTCGACGAGCCGCGCCAGCGGCGGCGTGATGACCGAGTTGGTCGATCTCTCCACGACCCGGGTCGTGCTGCGTCTGAGCGCCGCGCCCGAGTCCAACGATCTGCTCGGCTCCGATGCGGCGGCGCGACTGGAGCGCTCGCTGCCTGGTCGCGGCTACCTCGCCGCCGGGCGCGCCGACCCGCGCGAGGTGCAGGGAGGCAGCGTCTCGGTCGGTGCGCCGCGCCCCAGCGGACGTTTGGAGGTGGCGCCGTTCGCGCTCGCGGGCGGCCGCGACGGGCTCGGCAGTTCGATTGTCGGTCCACCCGACGAGCGGGCCCTGGTGTCGCTGATCAGCGCGGCCGGGGCCTCGTCGACGCGTCCGGCGGACCTGCTCGTCGAGACCGAGGAGGCGGCAGCCGACCTCCTCAGCCCCGGGCTGCTCGACCTGCTCGGGGTCGGCGAGGAGGGCTTGAACACGGTCACCGAGCGCTGGCACACGATCGACGGCGAAGGGTTCTTGCGGGTGCCGATCGGGGTCGACCCCGAGCTGCGCCCGGTACCGCTCGACATCAAGGAGTCGGCGCTCAACGGCATGGGCCCGCACGGCCTGCTGGTCGGGGCGACCGGCTCGGGCAAGAGCGAGCTGTTGCGCACCCTGGTCGGCGGACTGGCGCTCACCCACGCTCCCGAGGCCCTCGCCTTCGTGCTGGTCGACTTCAAGGGGGGCGCCAGCTTTGCCACGCTGGGCCGGCTGCCCCATGTCGCCGGCGTGGTGACCAACCTGGCCGACGATCTCGCGCTCGTCGACCGGATCCTGGCGGCGCTCGGCGGTGAGCAGAAGCGTCGCCAGGAGCTGCTGGCCCGCGCCGGCAACCTGGGCAACGTTCGCGACTACCGCTCCGCCCATCGGGCCGGCACGCTGCCGAGCGCGCTGGCCGACGAGCCGCTCCCCGAGCTGCTCATCGTGGTCGACGAGTTCGCCGAGCTGCTCGACCAGGAACCGGCGTTCATCGACTTCTTCCTGACGATCGGTCGGGTCGGGCGCAGCCTCGGCATCCACCTGCTGCTGGCGTCGCAACGGCTGGAGGAGGGCAAGCTGCGCGGGCTCGACACCTACCTGTCGTATCGGCTGGGGTTGCGCACGTTCAGCGCCGCCGAGAGCCGCATCGTGCTCGGGGTGCCCGACGCCTACGCGCTGCCCAACGCCCCCGGTGGGGGCTATCTCAAGGTCGGCTCGACGTCGTACCAACGGTTCCAGGCGGCCTACGTGTCGGGACCAACGGGCGTGCTCGATTCGATCGTCGAGCGGCTCGCCGACGCCGCCCCGAAGGTCCACCAGATCTGGCTCGACCCGATGCCGGAGGAGATCCCCCTGGACCAGGTCTTTGGCCGCGGGTTCGTCCACGACCCCGAACGGGGCTTCGCCGCCGCCGGGTGGCCACGGGCGGGACGACTGGCGGCGCCCATCGGCATCGTCGACGAGCCCGAGATGCAGCGCCAGCTCCCGCTGATCGTCGATTTCGCCGGAGCGCACGGCAACCTCGCCGTCGCCGGCGCCCCGCAGACCGGCAAGAGCGTCCTGTTGCGCTCGGCGATCCTGGCGTTGGCCGTCACCCACACCGCGGCCGAGGTCCAGGTGTACGCCGTCGATCTGGGTGGGGGCACGCTCGACACCCTTGCCGAGCTGCCCCATGTCGGTGCCGTCGCCACCCGACGCCAACCCGAGTTGGTCCGCCGGCTGGTCGCCCACGTCGAAGACACCCTGGCCCGGCGCGAAGCCCTGTTCCACGAACGCAGCATCGACTCGGCGGCGACGTTCCGCCAGCTTCGACGCGACGGCGAGCTGCCCGACGACGTCGGCGGCGACGTGTTCCTCGTGATCGATGGCTGGGCCGCCTTCCGGGAGCAGTTCGAGAACCTCGAACCGGTCATCGCCGACCTCGCCTCACGCGGTCTGGGCTACGGCGTGCACGTCGTGATCAGTCTCAACCGCTGGATGGAGATGCGGGCGGTGGTGCTCGACGCCATCGGTGGCCGGCTGGAGCTGCGGCTGAACAGCGCCGTCGACTCGGTGATCGATCGCCGCCGGGCCGCCGTCATCCGCGCCGACCAGCCCGGGCGAGGGCTGCACCCGAGCACCCGCTTGTTCCAGGTGGCGCTGCCCCGTCTCGACGGGGTCGCTTCGGGCGAGCAGCTCGCGGCAGCCACCAAGGTGGCCGTCGGTCACGTCGCCTCCCGCTGGGACGGCGGCAGCGCCGCGCCGGTGCGCTTGCTCCCGCGGCTGGTTCGGATCGACGAGCTCGACGAGACCGACGAGACCGACGAGACGCCCGGCGTCGACCCCGGCGGTGGTGGCGTCCCGGTCGGGCTGACCGAGCAGGGGCTGGCGACGTGGCGTTTCGATCTCACCGGCAGCGAACCGCACTTCTTCGTGTTCGGTGACGGCGAGTCGGGCAAGACGACCTTTCTGCACACGTGGCTCACCCAGCTGACGGCGCGCGTCGGCGCCGAGGCCGCCCAGATCGCCCTCGTCGACTACCGCCGCACCCTCCTGGAGGTCGTCCCCGACGAGCATCTGCGTGCCTACGCCGCCTCCGAGCCCGCCGCCAGGGAGGTGATCGAGGCGCTCGCCACCGTCGCCCTCGGCCGCCTCCCGGGTGCCGAGGTGACCGCCGCCCAGCTGCGCGACCGGTCGTGGTGGAGCGGGCCCGAGTTGTACGTCGTTGTCGACGACTACGACCTCGTGCTGACACCGACCAGCAATCCGCTCACCCCGCTGCTCGGGCTGCTGGCCCAGGGGCGCGACATCGGACTCCACCTCGTCCTGTCGCGCCGGGTCGCCGGCGCCGCCAAGGCGATGTACGAGCCGATCACCGCCCGGATGCGCGAGGTCAGCGCCACCGGGTTGGTGCTGTCGGGTGATCGAGATGAGGGTCCGCTGTTGGGGCCGGTGCGCGCCACCGACCAGCCGCCCGGGCGAGGGGTGCTGGTGACACGTCGCCGCCCACCGACGCTGGTGCAGGTGGCGGTGAGCTGATCAGCGGCGTTTGCGACGCCGGGGCTCGTCGGACTCGTTGTCCGAGTTGCCACCCATCATCGGCATGAACGGGAAGAACGGCATCCGCCCGCCGCTGCTGCCGAGACCCTTGGCCGCCGCGACCCCGAGCCCGGCGGCCGTCCCCGCCAGGGCGGCGGCCCCGAGCGGTGGTTCGACCTCGACGGGGATGGGCTCGAGACCGAGCCCATCGGCCGACGCCAACGGGACGTCGACCAGCCCGCCCGCACCACCAAACGAACCGAGCGAACCGCCTCCGCCGAGCCCGCCCCCACCGAGCGCGCCGCCGCCACCACCACCACCGAGCGCGTCGCCGGTGTTGTCGGGATCCGGTTCGGGTACTCCGTCGGGTTCGACGCCGGGAGGGTCGTCGGGCTCGGGGGCGGTGACCAGCGGGTCGCCGGGTGCGGGTTGACCGAGCAGGTCAGCGGGCAGGGCACCCTCCCCGGCACCGAAGTCGACCGCCGTGGTGGCCAGCGACCGGTAGTCGCCGGGGTCGCCGAGATCGGACCAGCTGATGGCGGTCGGGTCGATCGCCGCCCGGTCGACGGGCGCCGTGGTGGCGTCGGGCTCGACCACCTCGAGGTCGGCGACGGCGTCGAGACCCCGGCACCGCGCGGCGGCTCGTCCGGCGAGGTCTTCACCGAGGATGTCGGCGCACTCGCGCAGCCAGGCGGTGGTGGGCTCGTCGAGCCGGGCCAGCGCCTCGGTGACCAGATGGACCAGCGTGCGATCGGCGGTGTCGATGTCGCCGCCGAAGTCGTCGGCGGCGGCGGCCAGGCGGCGGCAATCGGCCACCGTCCGTCCGAGATACCCGTCGACGCCCTGCCAGCGGGTCCAGTGCTCGCCAAATCGGCGGGCGGCGTCGCCACGGTGGTTCTCGACGACCAACCGGGCCGAGCCGTCGAGCACGGTCGAGACATCCTCGAGGAAGTCGGCCAACTCCCGCCAGGCGATGGCGTGTTGGCGGAGCGCGTCGCCGTCACCGCGCGGCCACCAGACACCGAGCGCATCGAGCTGGTCGCCGAACGCCCGGGTGGCGCTCATGATGTGGTCCCCGACCGATCGGCCGGCCCGTCGGCCACCTCGTAGGAGTTGGCGACGGCGCGCAGCGCGGCGGCGATGCGAACCAAGCCGGTGGCCATCGCCCCCACGTTGGCCTGCACGCGCTCGCTGACCGGTTGGTAGTGGGCGCCGAAGCGCTGGCCCACCACGTCGATACCCCAGGCCGGGCCGAGGTCGGCCAGACGATGGCGCAGCCGCTCGAGGGCGAGCTGCATGGCCTCGGCCTCGGCGTCGAGGGCGCCCGCGGCCCCGACCAGCTCGGCCGGGACCACCGTGAAGGAGGCACCATCGGAGCTGGTCGGGACCACGGCGGGCACCACGGTCGCGGTGCCCGCGGTCATCGCAGGTGTGACGGTCATCGCAGGTGTGACGTCATCCGGGTGTGGACGGCGAGTCGGCCGGGGCGGTCAGGCCCAGGCGCTGGCGTTGGCCTGCTCGGTCGAGCTGTAGGCGTCGTGTGACACACCCAGCAGGCGGGAGATCTGGCCGAGGACCTCGTTCAGGTCGGCCGCCGATGTGTCCCAGCGGCGCTGCAACGCCTGGTAGTCGGTGGCGGCGCCGCCCTGCCAGACCGAGACCATCGGAGCGAGGAAGCTCCGCAGGTCGCCAAGCAGGCCGTCGACGCGGGTGACGGTGCTGGCGACGTCGGCCTGGGCTTGACTGATGGTGCCGAAGGTGACGGTGATTCCGGGCATGGACATTGAAGTGGTTCCTTTCGGATCGGTGATTCGGGATGAGGGTTTGTTCGGTCGGGCTCGGTGATCAGAGCGACGTCGCGATACGGCCCATCTGGGCGGCGACGTCGTCCTCGGTGGTCTGATAGCGCGTCGAGTTCTGGGTCAGCGCCAGCGAGATCTCACCGAGCACGGTGCGCAGCTCGGTGGCATCTTGGGTCCAACGGTTGTGCAGCGCCATGTAGGCGGTTGCCGCCGCCCCCCGCCAGCTGCCGGTGATCGGCTGGATGCGGTTGTCGAGCGAGCGCAGCTCGGCGGCGATCGACTCGGCCACCTCATCGACGTGGCGGGCGGCGACGCCCATCGTGGCGGTCTCGGTCGTGAACGACGACGAAACGGTCATCGGGAACTCCTTGTGGGGTCGGGTTGATGTCGGTGCGACGGCGACCACTCAAGACGACACCGGCCCGACCCGCCATCGGTAGGACTACCGGTTGCCGCACCAGGGACGACAAGGGGGTACTTCTCCCGATGGGGGTCGCCTTGCTGGTTCGTTACCCTGCGCAACCATGGTGGAGACGTCGACGGATGGGCGGCTGTCGGATCAGGCAGCCGAGCGCTTCGCGGCCAAGGCCAGCGAGCTGCGCGCCAACGTCGGCACCGTGATCAAGGGCAAGGACGAGGTCATCGATCTCGCCGTGATCGCCCTGTTCGCCGAGGGCCACCTGCTCATCGAGGACGTGCCCGGTGTCGGCAAGACGCAGCTCGCCCGGGCGCTCGCCGGGTCGATCGACGCCACCTGGCACCGCGTCCAGTTCACGCCCGATCTGTTGCCATCCGACGTCACCGGCGTGACGATCTACCACCAGGCGACGACCGGCTTCGAGTTCCATCCCGGCCCGGTGTTCGGCAACGTCGTGCTGGCCGACGAGATCAACCGCGCCTCGCCACGCACGCAGTCGGCGCTCCTCGAGGTCATGGAGGAGCGACAGGTGACCGTCGACGGCGTCTCCCATCCGGTGCCCCGACCGTTCCTGGTACTCGCCACGCAGAACCCGATCGACATGGACGGCACCTACCCGCTGCCCGAAGCGCAACTCGATCGGTTCCTCATCCGCACCGCCATCGGCTACCCCGATCACCACGCCGAGCTCGACATCCTCCAGGGGCACAACGGCCTGTCACCGCACGATCGCCTCCGGCCGGTGCTGTCGACCGCCGACGCATCGGCGATGGTCGCCGCCGTCCACCGCGTCCACGCCGCCACCGAGGTGTGCGAGTACCTGCTGCACATCGTCGCCGCCACCCGACGGATGACCGAGCTGCGACTGGCCGTCAGCCCGCGCGGCAGCGTCGGGCTGCTCCGGGCATGCCGAGCCCGCGCCGCCGTCGGCGGCCGCTCGTTCATCACCCCCGAGGACGTCAAGGCGTTGGTCGGGCCGGTGCTCGCCCACCGACTGGTCCTCACCGCCGAGGCCGCCCTGTCGGGCCAGACCGCCGAGTCGGTGCTCAGCAAGGCGGTGGCGGCGGTTCCCGTCCCCCACGGACCGGCACGGTGAGCTGAGGTCCATCGATGGGTGAGGGCAGAGCGCCGACGTTGACCCGGAACGGGGCCGCCACCGCCATCGGCGCGCTCGTGCTGGCCGTCACGGGGATGGCGTTCGGGTACATCGCCCTGACCGCCGTCGCCGCCGGGGCGACCGCCGCGTTGGCGACGGGCTGGTTGGCCGCCCGGCAGGTCCCGAACCTGAAGGTCGAGCGCGCCGTCGAACCGGCCCGGGTGCAACGCGGGCTGTCGGCCACGGCGGTCGTCTCGGTTCGCAACCGCGGCCGCCGGCGAAGCCGCTCGTGCACGGCGGTCGATCACGTCGGGGGTGACGTCATGACGGTCGCCGTCCCCCCGCTGCCACCAGGGCGGACGATCGCGATGACGACCGCCCTGCCGACACAGCGCCGCGGCGCCCACGCGATCGGGCCGCTGACGATCCGTCGGCAGGACCCCTTCGGTCTCTGGCGTTCGGATCGGCCGGTCGGGGCGGTCGCCACCCTGCTGGTCGAGCCACGAATCCTGCCGATCGCCCCCCGTCCCGCCGGACGCACCCGCCACGTCGAGGGACCGCTGTCGGACATGGCCCCCCGTGGCACCCAGGTGTTCCACTCGTTGCGCGAGTACGTCCCCGGCGATGACGTCCGCCGCGTGCACTGGCGCAGCTCGGCGCGTCTGGGCACGTTGATGGTGCGCGAGCACATCGACACCAGCCTTCCGTCGACGGCGGTCGTGCTCGACGTGGACATCGACCACTACGCCGACTCCCACGCCGCCGATGGCTTCGAGGAGGCGGTCGACGTCGCCGCCTCGGTGGTCGCGGCGGCGCACGCCCACGGGTTTCCGGTGCGACTGGTCACCTCGGCGGGCGAGGTGGCCGCCAGCGGCACGGGACAGCGTGGCCAGCAGGTACGTGATCTGCTCGCCCGCATCCAGCCGGCGGCCGACGCCGATCTGGGACGCGCCGCCACCACCGTGCTGTCGGCTCGCGACCACGACGTGATCGTGATCGTCGCCGGCCGCCTCGGCCTCGCCGAGCTGGGCCCGGTGACGATGATGGCCCGGCGCTTTGCCAGCTCGACGCTGGTGACCATCGAACCGCCCGCCGGCGCCGGGCCACGCTGGCCGGCCGGCGACCATCTCAGCGGTCCGACGGCCGTCGCGGTGTTGCGCCGGTGGTCAGCACGACCCCACGCGGCGGCGACCGAAACGGTGTCGGCGTGACCGCGGCCACGCGGCGTGTCGTGATGCGTCTCGCCGCCATCGCCGTCGTCGGGGGTACGGCCGGGCTGGTGATCGATGGGATCGTCGACGGGCACAGCGCCGTGTGGGTCGCGGCGACCGCGGCGACCGCGGCGACGACGATCGCGGCGGTCGCCCTGGCCCGCCGGCCGTCGGGGTCGGTGCTGGCGATCGTCGGGGTGGCGGCGACCGCCGTCGCCGGGATGGTGGCGGCGTGGGCGGCGCCCGGTCGGCGTCCGGGAGGGTGGTGGTCATCGTTCACCGACGCCGCCGTCCACGGATGGTCCGCCACGGTCCGCTCGCTGGTCCCCGCCGACGCCGAACCGCGACTGCTGGTTCCCCTGGCGATGACGGTGACGGCGGCGACGTTCCTCGCCGTGGTGTGGTCGCGTCGCTCGCGCGGCGGGGTCGTGGCGTTGGTCCCGGTGCTCGGGTCCACGACGTTGGCCTGTGTTGCCGCCGGCGGCCATCAACCACACCCGCTGCTGATCGGGCTGATCGTCCTGGCGGCCAGCGGGGCGTTTGCGGCGACATCGGACGCCGCGACGTTTTCCACCGGCCGGGGCGTGGCCGTGGCGGGGGCGCTGGTGGCACTGGCCGCCGCCGTCGGGCTGGGCCCGCTATTGACGTTTGGTCGCGACGACGAGCCGTTCGACGCCCGGCGGGGGTGGACACCGCCCGAGATCCCCGGGTCAGGCGCCGACCCGCTCGACCTCGTCGATCGCTGGCGACTCGGTGACGACACCCCGTTGTTCGTGGTGCGCTCGCCCGCACCGGTCTCGACGCGCATCGCCAGCTACGAGCACTTCGACGGGGTCCGCTGGGCCATCGGGGGCAACTATCGGCGCAGCGGCGCCCTCCTCGCCGACGCGCCAACCGATGGCGACACGGTCTCGGCGACGATCACGATCGACGGGTTGGCCGGCCCGTGGCTACCCGTGGTGGCCGAGCCGACCCGGATCGACGGCGCCGCCGTCGGTCTCGAGCCGACCAGCCGCACCGTCGTGGCGATCGAGCCCGACATCAGCGGGATCGAGTACCGGGTCACCGCGGTGGTCGCCGAGGAGGATCTGGCCGCCAACCAGGACGCCGAGATCGCCGACGACCACCAGCACGGTGCGGCGATCACAACCGCTCCCGGCCTCCCCGCCGAGCTCCGTGAGATGGCCGAGGTCGCCACCGGTGGGGCCGAGGCACCGGTGGCGCGGGCCGCGCTGCTCGAGCTGTACCTGCGGGCGAACTTCACCGTTGCCGAGGACCGCGCCGGTGGCTTCTCGTACGGGCATCTGAGCAGGGCCTTCCTCGACCAGCGCGCCGCCACCCCGGCCCAGTTCGCAGCCGTGTACGCCGTGCTCGGACGCGTCGTCGGGTTGCCGACGCGCCTCGTCGTCGGGTTCGAACCCGGCGACACTTCCGGGAGCGACGCCGAGGCCGCCGAGGCCGGGGCGATCGTGCGGGGGACCGACGTGGCGGTCTGGCCCGAGGTCCACTTCGAAGGTCTCGGCTGGGTGCGCTTCGATCCGGTCCCGTCGATCGCCGCCGATGGCCGCGACCGTGACGGCGTGTCCGTCGGCATGGGCCCGCCGTCCGATCCCGCCGATGACGCCGGGTCCGAAGACACCCAGGACGAGCCCACGCGGCCGGCCACCACCGCCGGCCCGGGCGACTCCGACCCCGCCACCGGGGCCGCGACATGGTGGCGGATCCCGGTCAACATCGTCGCGCTGGCGGCTGTGGTGGTGCTGGTGGCCGCGCTCGGCACCTGGGCGATCAAGCGTCGGCGCACCGCCCGGCGCCGCCGCGGCGAGCCACGCGACCGGGTGCTCGGCGCCTGGCACGACGTGCTCGATCGGCTCGTCGAGGAGGGCGCCGGCGAGACCACCTTCCAGACCGTGCGCGAGGTCGTGGAGCGTGAGCCCGGTCGATCATCGATGCTGGTCGGGCTGTACCGGCCGGTCGATCGGGCCCTCTATGGCGACGTTCCAATGGGCCCCGATGAGGCCGACCAGGCCTGGCAGGCGCGCGACCACTACGTCGCCCATCGGCGCCACCGATCACGACGGACCCGGGTCCGGATGTGCCTCGACCCGCGCCCCCTACGCCGGCGAGACCCGGCACGAACCGGAGGTCGATCATGACCGCGTCCAACGGATGGCGGCTCCCCGCCGTCGTACTCGCCTCGTCTGGTTGCATCACCGCCGCCGCGGTGGTCTGGGCCGACGACGCCGGCACCGTCTTTTCCGAACGTCCCGTCGGGGTCTGGGTCGCCAGTGACACCGCATCGGTCTCGCACCTGTCACCGGGGGGCGTCGACGCCACCGTGGGCGTCGACGGGCTCAGCGGCGATGTCGAGGTGATCCAGGGCGACGACGGCGGCGCCTATCTTGTCGACGCCGACGGCGAGGTCTTCCTGATCGATCCGGCAACGCTCGACGTGGCGGCGACGATCCAGATGCCGTCGGCGTCGACCCAGCTGGTGACCGGCGGGCCGCGGCTCTACGTCGTCGATCGTGCGGCCGGCACCGTCCGCCAGCTCGATCCGGGCTCGATGGCGGTGCTCACCGAGACCGAGGTGTTGTCGCCTGCGTTGGGAGCGGTCGTCGTCGACGACGAGGGCGTGCTGTGGGTCGCCGACGAGGAGCGCGGCGAGGTGATCACCGTCGACGGTGACGTGGTGACCGCCCGGACCGCCGTCACCGATCCGGGGACGCCGCTGATGCTCTCGGTGGTCGACGGAAACGTGATCGCCGTCGATCCCAACGGTGTCACGGTGATCGGCGTCCGCGGCGGCAGCACCCGTCGGGAGATCCCGATCGAGCCCGGCGATGTCGTCGCGCCCGAGTCGGTGCGCGACGCCACCGTCCTCCCGCTGCTCGACGGAACCTCACATCTCGCTCTGGTCGACGTCGACGGTGGCGAGATCCGCGGGCTCGATCTCCACCTCGCCGGCCACGACCTCGGTACGCCGGCGGTGGCGACCGGTTCGGTGTGGATCCCCGACTACAGCACGGGCCAGCTCCACGTCGTGGACATCGCCACCGGTTCGCTGGTGCGGACCATCGACGTGACCGGCCGCGCCGGGCGGTTCGATCTGCTGGTCGACAACGGCACGGTGTACGTCAACGAACAGCACAGCGAGCGGGCCTGGACCATCTCCGGTGACGGGCAGGTCATCGCCACCGACAAGTACGACCCCGATCAACCGACCGGGGTGACGGCACCGGGCACCGTCCCACCGGCCCCGTCGCTCCCCCCGGTGCCGACCATCACGCCGGGTGGGTCGACGTCGGGGACACCCCCGCCGGCGGTGATCACGATCCCGGCCCCGCCGCCGGCCACATCGCCACCGCCGGCCACATCGCCACCGCCGGCCGTCATAACCGCCCCGCCACCCGGACTCGACGACGACGACGGCGACGATGACGGCGGCGACCGGACCGGCGCGACGGTGGTGGCCGGCCCGGCACCGAGCTCGGTCCCCGGTTCCTCGCCGCCGGCCACCGACGTGTCGGACCCGGCGACCTCGACGGGTCCCGGCGGCACCACCTCGTCGACCTCGATGTCGCCGACCACCCCCACCTCGACGACCTCGACCGCCACCACCACGACCACCACGACCCCAATCGCGGCCACGACCACGACCACGACGCCACCGGTCACGACGAGCACGGCCACGACCCAACCGCCGATCCCACCGCCGAACGCACCCGACAACGTGAGTGCCGTCGCCGGCGACGGGCAGGTCACCTTGACATGGACGGCCCCCGGCGGCCAGAACGGCTATCGGATCTGGGGTGGCCCGCAGGTGAGCGGGGTCCCCGGCACCGAGACGAGCGCCGTGATCACCGGGCTCGTCAACGGGCAGAGGTACTCGTTCACCATCGCCGCCACCGGACCCGGCGGGGTCAGCGCCGGGGTGCAGACGGGCGCCGTCATCCCCTCGGGGCCGCCGGCCGCCCCCACCGGTGCCACCGCGTCGGCGCTCGATCACGACTCGATCGTCGTGTCCTGGAGCCAGCAGAGCCCCTCCAACGGGACGGCGGTGAGCCAGTGGCGGGTGACCCTCGTCACCGGCCCCAGCCAGTTCGTGTCGGGGACGTCGGCAACTTTCGACGGGCTGGCCGCCGGCACGACCTACGGGTTCACGATCGAGGCGATCGGCGCCAACGGGCGCTACAGCAGCGGTGTGTTGGTAACGGCCACCACCACCCCCGGCCCGCCGACCCAAGCCCCGGCGATCGGCCAGGTCCAGCCCGCGCTCGGATCGGTGACGTTCAGCTGGCCGGCGGTGCCCGGTGCCACCTACTACCTCGTCGACGGGGCCCCCACCACGGCGACGTCGGTCACTCGGAGCGGGTACGTCGGCTATGTGGAATGCGACCCGAGCGAGACCATCACGGTGACGGTGGCCGCCGCCAACGCCGAGGGGGTGGGACCGGCGGCCTCGTCCAGCTACGGCCTGCCGCAACGGCCGCTGCCGCCGGACGCCATGTGCCCGTGATCGCTCACGGCCCGTCGGTCACGGCCCGCTGGTCACGGTGGCGACGGCGGTGGCGCCGTTGATGCAGCTCCAGTCGGCGTCGGCGGTGCGCACCCCGTCGGTGGTGACCTCGACCACCGCACGCACCTGGAAGCAGGCAGCGGTGGTGGTCGCCAGGTCGGGCACGGCATAGGTCGAGGTGCCGGCCGGGACCGGGGCGGGTAGCCGAGCCTCCTGGTCGTCGACGGCCCGCACCACGACCAGGTGCTGACCGGTCCCGGCGGTGCCGTCGGTCCACGAGACCACGATCTGCTCGTCTTGGAAGGCGACGCGGACGTCACCGGGGACGAACGCCGCCAACGCGACGGTGTCGATGACCGTGTCGCTGGCGCCGTCGGCGACCGTCCCGACGCTGGTGTCGGCGGCGACGCTCGGTGGCGCCGAGGTGACGATCGACTCGGTCGTGGCCGGAGCGGGGTCGGCGGAGCCGTCATCGTCGGCGACGACCAGCCAGCCCGCCACCACCGCGGCACCCACCCCGGCAGCTGCCGCCACCGCCGGCCAGCGACGCCGCGCCGATCGCGACGGTGCCGCGACCGGGGCTTGATGGCGGCTGGCGAGCGTCTCGTCGCCGCCCTCGACCGGCGCCGCCCGCGTCGCCCGCGTCGATCGCTCGACCTGCTCGACCGGCTCGACCTGCTCGACCTGCTCGACCTGCTCGACCTGCTCGACCTGCTCACGATCAAGCGTGTCGTCGAGCGGCGTCGAGGGGGTCGCCGCCGGCCCGGCCACCTCCACCGGGCGCGCCGGCACCTCGAGCTCGTCGACATCCTCCACCGGCAGGGTCGTCTGCGGGTGACCGAGCGCCGACTGGACCGCCTGGAGCTCGCGACCCATCGCCGCCGCCGACACCGGCCGCTCGTCGGGACGTTTGGCCATCGCCCGTCGCAGCACGTCGACGAGCTCCTCGCCGACGTCGTCGCGCGGCAGCACCGGAAGATCGCTGGTGGTGATCCGCAACAGCTGGGCGAGCATCCCCTCGCCGGGCGGGCCGGCGAACGGTGGCGCGGCGGCCAGCAGCGTGTAGAGCGTCGAGCCGAGCGCGTACACGTCGGCCGCCACGCTCGGCTCGGCACCTTCGAGGACCTCGGGTGCGGCGTGCACCGGGGTCAACCCGGTCGTCATCGAGTGGTCCATCTCCAACAGCGCGGCGATACCGAAGTCGGCCAGTGCCGGTTCGCCGTAGCGCGACAGCAGGATGTTCTGCGGCTTGACGTCGCGGTGGAGCACGCCGATGCCATGTGCGGTGGCCAGCGCGCCGGCGATGCGGATCCCGATGTGGAGGGTGGCGGTGATGTCGAAGGGTCCCCGGGCCGCCAGCCGGTCGCTCAACGAGCCGTGATCGAGCAGCTCCATCGCCAGGAACGGGTAGCGGCCCTCGACGAAGCCCGAGTCGAGAACGGTCACCACGTTGGGGTGGTGGCTGAGCCGACCGTTGAGCTGGCGCTCACGCCCGAAGCGCCGCTGGGCCCGCCGGTCCGAGACGTCGACGTGGAGGACCTTCAGCGCGACGAGACGGTCGTAGTCCTCCTGGCGGGCGCGATACACCGTCGCCGTGGCCCCCCGCCCGATCGCCTCGAGTTCGACATACCCGGTGACGATGGGCACACCGGTGGCGTGGTCCACTTCGGGACCCGTCTGCTGCCGCTCTCGCCGCCACCGCACGGCGCCAGTATGGCGACCCGTGCGGTCAGAACCCGGTCAGGCGCGTGACAGCTTCTTGCGGTTCTTCAGCTTCGACTTGAGGTAGTCGGTGTTCATCAACGCGATGACGTCGATGCTGATCGACTTGGGGCACGCCGCTTCGCACTCGCCGTGATTGGTGCACGAGCCGAAGTACGAGTCCATGGTCTCGACCATCGCCTCGGCGCGGGAGTACCTCTCGGCCTGTCCCTGCGCCAGCAGGTTGAGATGGTTGATCTTGGCGCCGGTGAACAGGTTGGCCGCACCGTTGGGGCACGCCGCCACACAGGCGCCACACCCGATGCACTCGGCCGAGTCCATCGCCGCATCGGCGACCGGCTTGGGGATCGGCAGAATGTTGGCGTCGGGTGCCCCGCCGGTCGGGGCGGTGACGAACCCGCCGACCTCGATGATGCGGTCGAACGCCGAGCGATCGACCATCAGGTCCTTGATCAACGGGAACGCCGTCGCCCGCCACGGCTCGACCACGATCTCGTCGCCGCTGCGGAACGAGCGCATGTGGAGCTGGCAGGTCGCCGTGCCCCGCTGCGGACCGTGGGCCTGGCCGTTGATCATCAGCGAGCAGGTGCCGCAGATGCCCTCGCGGCAATCGTGGTCGAACACGATCGCCTCCTTGCCCTCGTCGATCAGCCGCTCGTTGAGGATGTCCAACAACTCCAGGAACGAGGCCTCGTCGCTGATCTCGTCGATCCGATAGGTCTCGAAACGGCCGGTCTCATCCGGCCCATCCTGGCGCCAGATCTTCAACTTGATGTTCGTGAGCACGTTCATGATTGCGTTCCCTGGCCACACAGGCCGGCGTGCCGGCTCGCTCCGCTGTCGCTCCGCTCGCCGACCAACTCGACCACCACGACGCTCGCTGTCGCTCGGCGAAGCACTCGGCGACCGATCACTTGTAACTCCTCGTTTGGAAATGGACTTCCTCGTAGACGAGGTCCTCCTGGTGCCGGATGGGGGCCGAGGGGTCACCGGTCCACTCCCAGGCGGCGACGTGGGCGAAGTTGTCGTCGTCGCGCAACGCCTCACCCTCATCGGTCTGGTACTCCGAGCGGAAGTGACCGCCGCAACTCTCCCGGCGCTCGAGCGCATCCCGGCACATCAGGTTGGCGAGCTGAAAGAAGTCGTCGACCCGGCCGGCCTTCTCGAGGGTCTGGTTGACGCTCTCGCCGCCACCGGTGACCCGCAGGTCGGCGGTGAACTCGTCGTACAGGGCGGGGATCTCCCCGAGGGCCTTCTCCAGGCCGGCGGCGTTGCGGTCCATCCCGCAGTACTCCCACACGATCTTGCCGAGCTCGCGATGGAACCAGTCCGGTGATCGGGTGCCCTTGACCGCCAGGTACTGGGAGAATCGCTCGCGGGCGCTCTGCTCGGCGGCCTGGAACGCGGGGTCGTCGGTGCCGGGGATCGGCTTGTTGAGCATCGGGGCGAGGTAGTTGCTGATCGTGTACGGCAGCACGAAGTAGCCGTCGGCGAGACCCTGCATCAGCGCCGACGCCCCCAGGCGGTTGGCGCCGTGATCGGAGAAGTTGGCCTCCCCGGCGCAGTACAACCCGGGGATCGTCGTCATCAGCTCGTAGTCGACCCAGAGCCCACCCATCGTGTAGTGCGACGCCGGATAGATCCGCATCGGTACGTCGTAGGGGTTCTCGCCGGTGATCCGCTCGTACATCTCGAACAGGTTCCCGTAGCGCTCGGCGACGGTGTCGTGGCCCAGCCGGTTGATGGCGTCCGAGAAGTCGAGGTAGACGCCGTTCTTGTTGGGGCCGACGCCACGGCCGGAGTCGACGGCGCGCTTGGCGGCGCGCGACGAGATGTCGCGCGGGGCCAGGTTGCCAAAGCTCGGGTACAGCCGTTCGAGGTAGTAGTCGCGCCGGTCTTCGGGCACCTGGGCGGCGGCGCGGGTCTCGTCCGGATCGGTCGGCACCCACACCCGTCCGTCGTTGCGCAGCGACTCGGACATCAGGGTCAGCTTCGACTGGAACTCATCGGACTGCGGGATGCAGGTCGGGTGGATCTGCGTGTAGCACGCGTTGGCGAAGTAGGCGCCCTTGCGGTGCGCCCGCCAGGCCGCGGTCACGTTGCAGGCCATCGCGTTGGTCGACAGGAAGAACGCGTTGCCGTACCCGCCGGTGCACAGCACGGTGGCGTGGCCGGCGTGGCTGCGGATCTCGCCGGTCAGCAGGTCCCGGGTGACGATCCCGGCGCACCGGCCGTCGACGATCACGACGTCGACCAGCTCGACCCGGTTCCACAACTTGACGTTGCCCAGGCCGACCTGTCGGGCCATCTGCTGGTATGCCCCGATCAGCAACTGCTGGCCGGTCTGGCCGCGGGCGTAGAACGTCCGGCTGACCTGGGCGCCGCCAAAGCTGCGGTTGTCGAGGTAGCCGCCGTACTCGCGGGCGAACGGCACACCCTGGGCGACCATCTGGTCGATGATGTTCCCCGACACCTGGGCGAGCCGGTAGACGTTGCCCTCCCGGGAACGGAAGTCACCGCCCTTGATGGTGTCGTAGAAGAGGCGATGGGTGCTGTCGCCGTCGCCGGGGTAGTTCTTCGAGGCGTTGATGCCGCCCTGGGCGGCGATCGAGTGCGCCCGGCGAGGTGAGTCATGGAACGTGAAGGCCTCGACCTGATAGCCCAGTTCGGCGAGCGTGGCCGCCGCCGACGCGCCGGCGAGACCGGTGCCCACGACGAGCACCTTGTACTTGCGCTTGTTGGCCGGGTTGACCAGCTTGGCGTCGGACTTGAAGGTGTCCCACTTGTCGGCGAGCGCCCCCGCGGGGACCTTGGAGTCGAGGGTGACGGTCACGACGAAACCTCCCCGCTGCTCGACAGCGCGAGCGCCAGCGAGCCTGACGACGATGGGGCGTGGGGGCGCAGCCCCCACCACATGACGGGGACCTTGGAGTCGAGGGTGACGGTGTCGTTCATGATCGTTGCTCCCGGGTCACGACGGCGGGCCGACTTCGATGATCCCGGCCAGCACGGCGAGCGGGAACGAGACGTTGCCGACGACGATGATCGTGGCGACGCCGGCCGCGATCCCCCGTCGCCATTGGTTGAACCGGGGGTTGTTCCAGCCCATCGATTGGAAGAGGCTCCACACACCGTGGAACAGGTGGATGCCCAGGGCGATGTTGGCCACCACGTACAACGCGGCGACGGGAATGCGGCTGAGGCTGGCGTCGATGTTGCGATACGCGGCGCCACGCACGAAGTCGGGGTTGACCCATCCCCAGGTGAAGTCGGCCAGGTGCCAGGCCAGGAAGAGCAGGACGATGATGCCGGTCCAGCGCATCGTGCGGCTGGCGAAGTTGGCGGCGACGTAGTCGCGCGACGACTGGTACCCGACGTTGCGGGCCTTGCGGTTCATCACCGTCAGCGAGTACGCGCTGTGCAGGTGGAGGGCGAGCGCCCCGATCAGCACCAGCCGCAGACCCCACAGGACGTAGGTCCGGGGCAGGATCGGCACGAGCAGCTCGCGCAGGAACTCCCCGTAGATGTCGATGTCGTAGGCCCGCTCACCGTGATGGTCGACGTAGCCGAGGTACATCTTGAGGTTGCCGATCATGTGCACGAGCACGAAACCGACGCCGATCAGACCGGTGATCGCCATCACGTACTTCTTGCCGACCGCGGTGCTGTAGAGATCGAGGAAGAACGGCTTTCGTTTCTTCCGTGCCATCCCGACCGCCGAACCCGAGACCGGGCCACGTGTGACCGCTTGCGTCATGCGTCGCACGCTAGTGCCGCACCCGTCCGCGCTCCGAAACTGCGCCGACGGGGCGCCACGGCGACCGCCCGTCGATTTCCCCACCCGGCCCCGATCGGCCCATTGGTCGGGTATGCAGGGAACCCTCGTCACCGCCGTGCTCGATCTCGCCCAGCGCCAACACGGGGCGATCACCATTGCCCAACTCCGGCGGCTCGGCGTGTCGGCGAAGTCGCAGCGCACGGCGGTCCGTCACGGGTGGCTGGTGGTCGACCCGAGCGGTGTGCTGATCACGGCCGGCACCCCGGACACGTGGTCACGACGGTTGCACATCGGTTTGCTGGCCCTTGATCGGCGGGCGTGGGTCAGCCACGATGCCGCCGCCCAGCTCTATCGCCTCCCGATGACGCCGGCCGACCGGGTGGAGTTCACGCTGCCGCGCGCCGCTCGCGGGTTGCGCACAACACTGCGGGTGCACACCACCGACGAACTGGAACCCGGCGACGTGCGCACGACCGCCGGGATACGCGCCACCTCACCCGCCCGCACCGTCGTCGACCTCGCCCGCGCCGGGTGCGGGCCGGCACGCCTGGCGGCATCGATCGACGACCTCGCGCGGCGCGGGCTCGGCTCCCGGGCAGCGATCGAGGCCCGGCTCAGCCAACCACTGCGGCGCGGCCTCGCCGCCTAGCGATGCGACCGCGCCGGGCCCTCGCCCGCCCGGCGCACTCCGCACGACCCGGCCAGATCAGCCCGGGGCGACGAAGTCGAGGAGTCGCTCGACGGCTCCGACCAACTCGGGTTGGAGATCGGCATAGGTGCGCACCCGGTTGCGCAGGCGCGGCCAGAACCCGGCGAACTCGACACCGAGCGCCTCGCAGACCCCTTGCTTCCACTCGATGCCACGCGGGACATCCGGCCAACGCTCGATGCCGACGACGTCGGGACGGACCCCGGCCCAGACGTCGACGAAGGGGTGTCCGGTGACCAGGACGTTCGGATCACGCACCGCGGCCGCCGTCCGGGACTCCTTGGATCCCGCGACGAGGTGATCGACGAGCACGCCGAGCCGGCGGGTGGTTCCGGGTTGGAAATCGGCCACCAGCGCGGCCAGGTCGTCGATCCCGTGCATCGGTTCGACGACGATGCCGAGGTCGCGCAGGTCGTCACCCCAGACGTGTTCGACCAACTCGGCGTCGTGACGACCCTCCACCCAGATCCGGCTCGCCGCCGCCACCCTGGCCCGGGTGGCCTTGGCGGCCACCGACCCCGACGCCGTGAGGGCCGGCTCGGCGGTCGGCATAGGTGCGGGTCGAACGAGGGTCACCGGCGCGCCTTCGAGCAGGAAGCCGCCCTGCTTCCAGGCGAAGTGGCGGAGCTGCTGGCGACGATCCCGCAGGGTCACCGCCGCCGCCGACCACTTGACGACGTCGCCGCAGAACCCGCTGGAGCGATCCTCCACGACCATGCCCTGGCTGACCGCGACCTCGCGATAGCGGGGCCGCCGGGCGGCGTCGGCGACCTCATCGAGGATGTCACGGTCGTAGCGCACCCGCTCAGTTCAGCACGATGGCGGTGTAGAGACCGAGCAACAGGAAAAACCCGAACCACGCTCCGAGCATCCCGGTGGCGAAGCGGCCGAACCGATTGACCCGCCGCGACACCTGCCCGTCACCGACGCCGGCTTCGTACAGGACCAGGGCGAGGTAGGTGAGGATCGAGGTGCCCACGACGGTCGTCGTGGTGAACAGGATGACCGTTCCCCAATCCACGGCGTAGGGGTAGTCGGCGACGCGGTAGCCGAACTGCTCGAGCGCCCGCGAGCGGATCAGCTCGCGGATCGTCGCCACCACCACCAACGCCGCGAACCAGATCAACAGGCTCCGTCGGGCGTGCTGGGCTGGGTTGCGGAGCGTCCCGAAGTACATCGTCAACCCGAGTCCGAGCACGGCCAGCGACACGCCGACCTCGGTGCCCATGTCGTAGTCGCCACCCTGGGTGAACGCCCAGAGCACGCCGGCCACCGCGTACATCGGCGCGATGACCGCGCCCAGCCGGCGGCCGTTCTCGGCCACCCACCCCAGATACTCGGCGTCGGCTCCGTCGGCATCGCTCTTGGCGGCATACCAGGCGTACAGCATCATCATCACGGCGATGCCGAGCAGGCCTCCGAGCGGGAGGATGAACGCCAGGCGCGGGAGGTTGAAGTCGTGAAACACCACGCCGCGGGTGTCGATGATCCCGTTGGGCGCATACCAGCGCATCCACTCCTGCGGGCGCAGCTGCACGGCGGCGAGCACGTGCATGATCCAGCCAGCGAAGCTGATCAACAGGACCGACACCACCGCCGACCACAGCAGCCGGCCGTCCTCGCTGCCCTTCATGTAGAACAGATAGGCGAGCGAGTACCCGCCCATCACGACGAAGATGAACATCACCGACCAGAAGCCGGTGAGCGTGTTGCTGGCGTACCAGATCGGGTCGTAGATGGTCTGGATGAACAGCAACGGAGCGATCCCGGTGACGATGCCGAGGCCGACCGCGTTCGGTGTCAGCCGGGCGGTCGTGCGGGCCAAGCGGAGCCGGTGCTCACCCTTGCGGGCATAGCCGTACACGGTGTAGATGCCCGACCCGAGCGCGACGGTGACGAAGAAGATGTGCAGCACCCACGTGAGGATCAGCAGCGCCCGCAACACCTCCGGGTAGAACGGCGCACCCAGCGGGTCGCGCATTTGCTCGAGCAGCTCGTCGATCGTCACGGCTCATCCTCCTGGGCCTGGTCGACCGCAACGGCCGGCGGGTGATCCTGCGCGACCAGCCACTCGAGGTAGGCCGCCATCGCGGCATGGTCCTCCTCGGTCCCGACCACCTCGTGCATGAAGCTGTAGCCGCCGAGGGACCCCAGGATCAGCTCGATGCCGGCGGCATCGGTGGTGCGCATCCGATCGGGAAACAGCTCGTCCAGGGGTCGCAGTGCGAGGTCGTTGCCGAACACCGGGAGCGCGGTCTGGTCCGAAACGCTGTGACACGACGCGCACTGCTGGGTGACCAGCACCCGACCCGCCGCGACCTCCGCCGTCGGGTACTCGGTGCCCGTCACGTCGATGTCGACGAGCTCGGGGATGAACGGCAACCCGCCAAGCATCCCGTGCTCGTTGAGCGGGGCTTCCTCGTCGGGGACCCCACGCGCCTCCATGGCGTCGAAGACGAGCCCGTTGGAGGACATGTAGCCGCTGATGATGTCGGGCTTGCGGAGGATCTCGCGCGTCCGCTCAGCCCCGAAGATCCCCGTGTACAAGACGACGAACAGCCCCAGGGCGGCGAACGTGGTCATGCGGCCAGGGTCGACCGCGGCGTAGAGCAGGCCGACGAACATCACCGCCACGGCACCGAAGATCACCTGGTAGGTGATGGCCGGCATGGCGACGGAGCCGAGCACGTCACGGGCATGGTCGGTGAGGTTGTCCCAGTACCAGAAGCGCCCGACGAACATGGCCGCCGCCAGCCCACCGAGCCCGATGATCCCGGCCCAGCGGATGATCGACGCCCGGGCTGCGAAGTCACGCTTCATCCGGGAGGCGATGAGGATCGCCCACGCCCCGGTGATGGTCAGCATCAGGAAGAGCCGGAGGAAGAACTGCGGCCAGAACGTCGGGTTGAAAAACCCGCTCAGCACCTCGCCGTTGTCGAGCCACAACCCGGGCGTCAGCTTGAACCCGAGGATGCCCACGATCAGCGTCAGCGTGCCCGTGCCACCCAGCGCGAGGATCCAGGCCAGGCGGAGGTGGGTGCGGCGGTCGATCCGTCCGAGCGTGTAGTAGTAGGCGATGATCCCGAGGACATCGATCATGAACATGTACCACTCGGATCCCCACACCAGGACGAAGTTGTGGATCAGCCCCGAGATGCCCCGCGGGTTGGCCGCGGTGGTGGCCTGCCAGATCCCGACACCGGACATCGCCCCGAACACGTAGGCGAAGACCTGGAGCCCGAGCGCGCTCCGCTTGAGGTACTCGTACAGTTCGGGGCGGTTCTCGTGGTACGCCTTGCGCTCGACGTACACGTTGAACCACGCCGCCCCGACGGTCAGGTGCGACGCGACGACGTGGAACACGGCGACGATCGCGACATACATCGCCGAGTGCGTGCCGACGCCCTCCCAGATCGGGTACATCCGTGTCGTTCCTCTCGTCGCTCAGGCCAGCGGTGTGGGCCGGTCGGGCTCGCTCGACAGCAGCCAGCGCAGCGCGGCGCTGACCACGACCACGACGACCACCAGCAGGAACCCGAGTCCGACCAGACCGCTCTCGGTCACCAGCCCGTACAGGGTGATGCCGGCGGCCACGATCAACAGCCCCAGGCCGATCGAGTTGACGACGCGTCCCGGGGACGCAGCCGCGGCGAGCGTTGCCGGGAACGGCGCGTGTCGCGACTCCACTGCGGCCGGGTCGGCGCCACCGCGCTCGAGGTGCACCTCGAAGCTCCAGCGCAGGGCGGTCAGACCGGTCAGCACCACGCCGGCGACGACGATGAATCTGTCGGTGACCACGCCGACGGCGATCACGACCGCGCCGCCGGCCCCCAGCAGCGGGCACCAACTCGACGGCGCCACCGCCGACTCGCTGCTCATCGCGTCGCCGCGCTCGGCACGGTCAGCGACCGCCGGCTCGAAGGACCGGAACCGGATCACGACACCGGCGAGCAGGGCGAGCGCCACGGCTGCGGTGGCCGTACCCACGACCGACACAACCGGGGCACCGATGACCGCCAGCAGGACGGTGGCGGCCAACGCCAGCCCCACCGCTGCGAGCGACGTCCGCATCCCGAAGTTCAGCATCGTGTCCACTCCGTGGTCGCGGCGAGGGTGAGTGGGGCGGTGGCAGCTGAGTGACGCATCGTCGTGAGATACCCGGCCGCCGGGGGGGCGCAGCGGGTCGATCCGATGGGTAGATCGAATGAAGCGGCCGAAAGTTCCCTCCACCGCTGAGACGGTCGTCACCGCGACGAGGCGTTTGGCTCCCGTTGACGAGGCGCGGTTGACTGACCGATATGGCCGATCGAGACTTCGAGCAGTTCGTTCGGCGCCACCACCGCGCCGTTCGGAGGTACGCGTCCTCGATGGCATCGTCGTCGGCGATCGCCGACGATGCGGTGCAGGAGACGTTCATCCGAGCATGGCGTCATCTCGACTCGTTCGCCGGTCGCGGCAGCGTCGAGGGCTGGTTGATCCGCATCTGTCGCAACTGCGTGTTCGGGCTCGAGCAGCGCGAACGTCGCGAGCGGGCGCTGGCCGCCGAGTTGCCCAGGATCGGGACCGAGCACCCCGTCGACACCTACGACCTCGTCGCGTTGCTCAAGCTGGTGCCGATGGACCAGCGCGAGGTGCTGGTGCTGCACGGAGTTCTGGGCTACGACTACGAGACGATGTCGAAGATCCTCGATGTTCCGATCGGCACGATCCGCTCGCGCCTCCACCGCGGCCGACGCCGGCTGACCACGCTGATCGAAGCGAGCGAGAGCGAAGCCGAGCACGCGTGACGTGCGAGCATCCAGGGCGCGACGGCATGGCCGAGGTGGTACCGCTGCGCGACGCCGACGCGAACGACGACGCGAACGATGACGACGAGCGGTTCGTCAGCGCCACGCTGGCGGAACTGTCCAAGGCGATCCCCGATCCGCCGCCGACGCTGCGGGTCGTCGTCGGCGTGCTGGGATTCCTCCAGCTGTTGGTCGTCGTGCCGTGGCTGGTCGGCTACGACCCCCTCGGGCTGCTCGGCGACTCACCCGGCGCCCATCGAACCCGCGACGGAGCGCTCGGTCTGTCCGTCGGCATCGCGGCGCTACTGGCGGCATGGCGTCCGCGCTGGGCCCAACCGTGCTTCGCGATCGCGGTGTGTGGCGTGATCGCACAGCTCCTGGCCGGCATCATCGACCGTACCGTCGCCACCGGCGGCAACGAGCTCATCCATCTCCCCGTCGCGCTCTTGGCGGCGCTGATCGGTCTGTTGTCGGTGCGGCTGCGCCCGCTCGGACCGCCGGACGGGCCGCCTCAACGGCGCTGACCACGCCGGGCGCGGAAGCCATCGGGGGTCAACGCCCAGTCGGTCTCGCTGCCGTCCGGGAAGGCGAACACGGCGCGAGCGCCGGCGTGGGCGTAGGCATCGGGCAGCGCCAACGGTGCGACGTCACTCCCCCATCGATGCCAGCGTCGGGCCGGCGCCTCGGTCATGTCGAGATGACCGCCGGGCGCCTCGATCAGCCCATGGACGACGCCGTCCTGGGTATACCCCGAGCCACCGTCTCCGGGCAGGGCGGTCGGCGCCGCGACCGCGTACCACTCGAGATCGAACGCCACGGGGGTCGGCGTGCCATACGCCCGCCCCCGCCCGTCGTCGGGGTCGTCGAGGGCTGCGGCGTAGCACTCGTTGCCGATCGTCCACTGCCCCATCGGGACGACGCACTCGTGCTCGGCCCACAGCTCGTGCGCCTTCAAGACGGTGGGCGCGGTCGGTCGCAGCGGCACGTTCCACTCGGTGACGTGGAGCACCGGACGGCCGGCGCCGACGACCGCCGACCAGTACCACGCCGAGCGTTCGAACCGCCGCTCGGCCGAGATGGCGCCCAGCGACCCGTCGGGCTCCCAGCAGGTGAACACCCACTCCTCGACGGCGGCATCCGGGTGGGGACGATCGTGGAGCGGGTCGATGCCGGGCAGACTACGGGCGTGTCCGAACCCGTGCGGTACCTCAGCCTCGGCTGGTTGAACGAGCTCAGCGCGGCGGTCGCCGCCCACGACGAGCTGCAGCGCCTGGCCACCGAGCACACGATCGGCGTGACCCAGGTGGTGTCGGATGGACCCGAGGGCGACGTGACCTACCACCTCCAGGTCGGCGGGGGTACGGCCACGTTCGGGCCGGGACCAGCCGATCCCGAGGATGTCTTGATGGAGCAGAGCTGGGACACCGCCGTCGCCGTGGCGACCGGCACGATGAACGCCCAGGACGCCTTTGTCAACGGCCACATCCGTATGGCCGGCGACCAACACAAGCTGCTCGCCTCGCAGGCGGTGTTCGGCCAGCTCGACGCCGTCTTCCAGGACGTGCGCACCCGCACCAGCTACCACTGATCACCGCTGATCACCACCGAGCGCCGTCATGCCCGAGATGCCCGAGATCCAGGCCCACGCCGAACGATTGACCGAGGACTTCGCCGGACGCGTGCTCAAGCGGTTCACGCCCCTGACGTTCACCGCCTTGAAGACGGCGGTCCCGCCGCCCGATGAGGCCTACGGTCTCCCGCTGGTCGATGTCGGCCGGCGCGGCAAGTACCTGCTGGTGTGCTTCGAGCCGGTGACGTTCGTCGTCCACCTGATGCAGGGCGGTCGGCTGCTGGTCGATGCCAAGCAGTCGGCCAAGCCCCGTGGTGGTCAAGCCCGGTGGGTGTTCGCCGACCCCGGGCCGGCGCTGCTGCTGACCGAGCAGGGCACCGAGCGCCGGGCCGGCGTGTGGGTGGTGCCGACCGCGTCCCTCGACACCACGACCCCGCTGGACAGGCTCGGCCCCGAGGCGGCCGGGATCGGCCCCGAGACACTGAAGGCGCGCTTGGGTGACCGGAACATGCGCGTCCACGGGTTCCTGCGCGACCAGCGTCAGATCGCCGGGATCGGCCGACGGCTGGCCAACGAGGTGCTCCACCGGGCGAAGACCTCACCGTTCGCGATGACCGGCAAGCTCGGCGACGACGGGGTCGCCGCGGTGGCCGCCGCCATCGACGAGTGCATCGACGAGGGTCTCGCCTACGAGCGCGGGCGCGACGACATGAGCTCGTCGAAGGACCGTCCCGGTGCGGTCCACGGGCGCACCGGGGAGGCGTGCCCGGTGTGTGGTGACACCATCCGCGCCGTGGAGTACTCGGGCTACACCGTCAACTACTGCCCCACCTGCCAGACCGCCGGCAAGGTCCTCGCCGACAACACCACGAGTCGATTTCTGAAGTAGTTGCGTCGCGCTCCCACAGGTGGGGCTCCAGAAGGGAGTCCCGAGGACCCGAGAAGCGAGCGCAGCGAACGACGGCGAAGCGACAGTCGGACGTTCGCACACCGACAGCCACGCTGTTCGGGCGTGCTGTGATCTATGCCCGGATCTCGCTGGACAAGGTCGGCGAGGCCGCCGGCGTCGGCCGGCAGATCGATGCCTGTCGCGACCTGGCCGACCTCGAGGGATGGATCGTCGACCAGGTACTCGTCGACAACGACCTGAGCGCCTACTCCGGTGCGTGTCGCCCCGAGTACGAGCGCCAAGCGCGTCGGCGACGGTCACGAGGCTCTTGCCGTTGGCCGTGCCGATGCCGTGCAGCAACAGGTTCATCGCACACAGCCGAGCGGTGCCGTCGACGATCTCCCAGCCGTGCACCATCTCGTCGCCGAGGAACCTCCGCTCGTCGGCATCCATCTCGGCGACGTGATGATCGACGATCCACTCGTGCGCAGCGAGCAGGAATCCACCCGTGCCACAGGCCGGGTCGGCGATCGTCTCCCCCGGCTTCGGCCGCAGGCAAGCCATCATCGCCCGCACCAACGGACGCTGGGTGAAGTACTGCCCGGCTCCCGATTTCGTGTCGGCAGCGCCGTCCTGGAGGATCGCCTCGTAGGCGTCGCCCTTCACGTCGGTGTCGACCGACGTCCAGGTCTCCTCGTTGATCAGGTTCACCACCAGCCGTCGCAACTTGGCCGGGTCCTGGATGCGGTTCTGCGCCTTGCGGAAGATCGTTCCCAACGTGCCCGGCTGGCGGCCCAGCGACTCGCAGGATGTGCCGGTCGTGCACCTCCAGCTCGTCGCCGTCGCGGTCGAGCAACGACTGCCAGTCGAGCCCGTACGGGACCACCTCACCTAGACCGGCCTTCAACCGCTCGTCGGCCATCTTCAAGAACAGCAGGTACGTGAGCTGCTCGACATACTCGATGGTCGACACCCCGTCGTCACGCAGGACGTTGCGGTAGTTGAGCAGCTTCTGCACGAGCTGATTCGTCGTCGACGCCACGGCTACGACACCTGCCCCAGCACGAACAGCGGACGCTCCTCACGGAGCATTCGCCACGGTGATGCGTAGGACACACCGAGCGCCGCCGCAGCGTTCGGGATCGGGATGCGCTTGGTCGCGTTCGACGGAAGCTCGTGCGTGACGACCGTATGTCCGCCGGCGAGCGCATACGCAAGAAGGACCGAGTCCGCTGCGACGGCGAACTCCTGCTTGGCTGCCAGCGTGTAGTCGCCAGAGGCCGCGGCCCAGCCGTTCACCGTTGCCATCGCACGCACCTCAGCCGCGCCAGGCGCCCGGAAGAACGCCCGGTGATCGCGTGCCCAGTCGCTGAGCTGATCGCCGTAGTCGACGAGTTCGTCGTACACCGCCTCGACACTCGCGACCTGGCCGGCTTCCCAGGCGACGTCGAGCCAGTCCCAGAAGGCAGGGCAGAACTCGAATCCGTAGTAGTCGCGCTTGGCGTTCACCAGCACGTTGGTGTCCAGCAGCCACGCCATCACACCACTCCGAGACGATCGGCGAGCCCGTCGAAGGTGGACTCCTTCTTCACGTCCAGCAGCCGGAATGCTGTCGTGTACGGGGTACGGCCCTCCTTCGCGCTCGCGATCAACGCGCTCGCGAACCGTCGGCTCACCTGTACCGGTTTGGTGTTGTAGTAGTTGCCGCCACCCCCACGTTCCGCGAGGAACGCGGCGACCCGCTGCCGCTCCACGTCGAGCTCCGTCAGGTACTCGTCCCACGTCAATGCGCCCGCTTCACGTATGCGGCCGAGGATCACCTGGCTGCTCACCCGGAAGTGCTCGGCCAACGGTCGCAGCTGAGCCCGTAGATCGGCGCGCGGGTCGAACCGCTGGCGGAACTCTGCCATCGGCACCAGAAACTCAGCGGCGACCTGATTGCACCACCGCTCCACCGCGTTGCTGCGGATGGACTGCGGGTCGAGATCGGACAACGCTGTCTCTCCCAGCCAGAGGTGGGCCAGTTCGTGCACGAGCGTGAACACCTGCGCCGCCTTGCTGTCGGCACCGTTCACGAACACGACCGCTGCGTACCGATCGACGAGCGCGAAGCCTCGGAACTCCTGCGGGTCGAGCGTGCGATGGGTGTTGGAGCCGACGATGCCGCTGATCATCACCAGCACCCCCGCTGCCTCAGCGTGCTCGCGCAACCAGGTCAACGCCGCGTCGGACGTGCGGCACGCGGCGCGGCTCTGCGCCGTCCAGTCGAACACCTGCCGCATCTGGCCAGCGACGTCATCGACGGAATCGGTGGTGTTGGCGACGCCGACGAAGGGCAGGGGGGGTTCGCCTTCGAGGAGTTGGTTGTCGCGATACCACTCCTGGCGACGCTCACATGCGTAGATCACGTCGAGCAGGTCCGCAGACACCACCTCGCCGGCAGCTGCGACCGGGCGATCGCTGATCGTGCGGAAGTCGGGGATCGGGACCGTCTCCACTGGGGGCTCCTCCAGGAAGAAGAAGCCCACAGGGGTATGCGTCTTGCGAGCGAAGTCCTCCAACTGCTTCAGCGTCGGTGCCGCCGCACCGGTGAGCCACGCCGCGTAGCGCGGGAACCGCTGCTCCCAGACCTCGTCATCGATCCCGGACCGGGCGCGGGCCCACTCGAGCACCGTCGGTCTCACCTCGACCCGCACGCTCACGACAGCTCACCTCCCCGATCCGACACGCCGTCTCCGGTCGACGGTACAGGGAGGGTGTGACCACGATTCATGCTGTTTGCCTCGCTCGCCGCTTGGCGACGGGCTGCGCCGCTCGCTCCGGCCGGATCCGCTCCAGCAGCACCGACGCCGGCTCATCCGACGGATCCTGTGGAACCAGCCGACCCTCGAACGCCGCCTTCAACACCGAACGCCTCAATCCAGCCGACCGAACGAGGCCGGCGTCGACTGCTCGCTCACATGCATCGATGAAGGAGAACTGCCGGTCGACCTCGGCGACGATCCGAGACTGCTGGTCGGGCGGCGGGAGCGACAGCACCATGTCCTTGATGAGCCCGACGTTGAGGTTCGGCTGCACGCCACCTGAAGCGAGCCGACGGTTGGCCGAGTAGTTCGCATCGAACGACAGCCTCACGACGTGCTTGTACACACGGAGCGGCTCCAGGAGGGAGATCGCCGCACACGCCTGGTTGCAGGTGGCCTCGATACCAAGCTCCGCGCACCGGCCCCTGGTCTGGCCCTCTCCGTACATGGCGACGAGAAGCGTGCCCGCTGGCCACAGCCGCAGGGGTGTCTCACGGAGCGCTCGTTCGGTGACGAACTCACGGGCCTCGCGGATGATCCCGTTGGTGATCGATCCGCTCCTCACCCAGCGGACCGTGCCTTCCTCCCAGTAGCTGGTGTCCCCGCGCCGGGGCGTGGTGCCGGACCCCACGTTCGCTATGTCGCCAAGGCGTACCCGGGCCCCAGCTGTCGGGGGTGCCTTCGTCGCCGCCAGCAGTGGCTACGCCAAGATCGGCGAGGAGCTTGGCGGCGGGGTGTCGGTGGGGTCTTGGTACCGGGAACGGCAGGTACGTGAGCTGCTCGACATACTCGATGGTCGACACCCCGTCACGCAGGACGTTACGGTAGTTGAGCAGCTTCTGCACGAGCTGGTTCGTCGTCGACGCCACGGCTACGACACCTGCACCAGCACGACACCCGGCTCAAGCTCGAGCTGTGCCGCCTTCTCGGGCGACAGCCGGATCGTGGTGATCGTCCCGAGATCCAGGAAGCCCCGCTGATCGTTCGCCACTCGCAGATACGGGGTCTCGACGAACGACGGATCGGACTGCCGCTTCGGGTCGTTGGTCACCCCGCCGATGACTTCGGCGATGATCCCCAACTCCGCCCAGGACCATGACGGCGGGAGCTCGGGGACGCCCTCAGGCTCCGCCGCGGCCGCACCCGGGTGCGGCCGACACGCGCTCTGCGTTTCCCGCTCGTCGGGGCGACCTACCCTGCGGCCCATGGCCATTCACTTGCGGGCTTCCGAGGGCGACTACGCCCCGAACGTGCTGTGTCCGGGTGATCCCCGGCGGGCGACCTACATCGCCGAGACGTTCTTCGATCCGGGGGCTCGACTGGTCAACGAGGAGCGCGGCATGTTGGGCTACACCGGCACGTTCGAGGGGCGGCCGATCAGCGTCCAGTCGACCGGGATGGGTTGCCCCAGCGCGGGCATCGTGTTCGAGGAGCTGGCCACGCTCGGGGGGCGACGGCTCGTCCGGGTCGGCACGTGCGGGGCGATCGGCGCCGGCATGGCGATGGCCGACACGGTGGTCGCGATGTCGGCGACGGCCGACGACACCACCCCGATCCGCTACGCCGATTGTCCCGGCTTCGCGCCGACCGCGAGCTTCGGGCTGGTGGCCAGGGCGGTGACCGCCAGCGAGGCATCGGGGGCGACGGTTCACGTCGGCCAGATCGTCACGTCGGGTCTGTTCTACGATCCCGACACGACGATGGTGCCGCGCTGGCAGCGGCTCGGGATCCTGGCGATCGAGATGGAGGCGGCGATGCTCTACACCGTCGCCGCCGTCCGGGGCATCGAGGCGTTGGCGTTGATGACCGTCAGCGACCTCGTCGGCGTCGGCGAGTCCGAGCGCATCAGCGACGCCGAGCTCACCCGGGGGGTCGATGCGATGATGCGCGTCGCCTGCGAGGTCGCCACCTCCTGACCGAGTATCTGGCGTCAACCGAGTAGCGGTGTACGGGAAACCCGCCGCCTGATACTCGATTCCGGGTTGGGGCGCGCACCCCCGTGCGCATGCTGCATCCACCGACATCCCCCGCTGAACTCACCAGCAAGGGATCTGCCCATGACGCTCCTGCCTGCCCCCGCCGAAGCATGGCTGGCGACCCACCACGGTGTCGCCACCACGTCGACCTTGGCCAACCTCGGGGTGCCTCGCCGCACCGCGTCTCGGCTCGTCCGTCTCGGCCTGCTGCATCGGCCCACTGCCGGCGTGTTCGTGCTCGCCGGCAGCCCGGCGTCGCTGCACCAACGCGCCGCCGTCTTGTGCGCCACCTATCCGTCCGGGTTCGTCACCGGCCCCACGGCAGGGATGCTGGCGGGGCTACGGCGGATGCCGCGATCGTCCCAGCTCCACTTCTCGCTGCGTCACGGCATCAACCCCGAAGACGAGCCAGGCGTGTGGTTCCGGCAGACGACGCAGATCCAGCCGTTCGATCGTCTCGCACGTCCCGACGGCATCATCGTGGCGTCCTGGGCTCGGCTGGCCTTCGATCTGGCCGCCGACCTCGGTCGCCTCGACCACATCTCCGTGATCAACCAGCTCCTCGACCGTCGAGACGTCACCGCCGAGGAGCTACGTCGCATCGGAGCGCGGCTCGTGCAGCCCGCTCGACGCGGGTCGCGTCGCTTCGCCCGCACGATGGAGGAGATCGGCAGCGGTGCCCCTGCCGACTCGCACGGCGAGGTCGCCCTGCTGGACGCCCTTCGTCAGCGCGGCGTCCCGGCCATCACCCAGGTGCCCGTTCACACCGCCATCGGCGTGCAGCACCTCGATCTTGGTGACCCGACCATCCGTTGGGGCGTCGAGCTCGACGTCCACCCCGAGCACCGCAGCCTCGAAGGGCACCGGCGCGACGCCGAACGGCGACGGGCGACGAATGCCGCCGACTGGCAGGTCGAGGTCGTCGCCGAACTCGACCTCGCCGACGCCGAGGCGGTCGCCGAACGCCTGGCGCGCAACCACCGGCAACGACGCCAGCGGCTCGGGCTACAACCGAGTATGGGACGGTAGGAACTCAACCGCCCCATACTCGGTTGACGGCAGATACTCGGTCAGATGAGGCCGAGGTCGGCGACGGCGTCGCGCTCCTCGACCAGCTCGCCGGTGGAGGCGTCGATCTTGCCGCGGCTGTAGTCGTCGATATCGAGCCCCTGGACGATCGAGTACACCCCGTCGGCGCAGGTGCACGGGAAGCTGGAGATGATCCCCTCGGGCACGCCGTAGCTGCCATCGCTGGGGATGCCCATCGACACCCAGTCGCCCTTGGGCGTGCCCAGCGTCCACGAGCGGATGTGATCGACCGCGGCGTTGGCCGCCGACGCCGCCGACGACGCACCGCGGGCCTCGATGATGGCCGCACCACGCTTGGCGACCGTCGGGATGAACGTCTGGTCAACCCACTCGGCGTCACCGACGGCCTCGAAGGCGTTGCGGCCGCCGACCTCGCAGTGCAGCAGGTCGGGGTACTGGGTCGTCGAGTGGTTGCCCCAGATCGTCATCTTCTTGACGTCGTTGACGGTGGCCCCGAGCTTGGTGGCGATCTGGGTCATCGCCCGGTTGTGATCGAGCCGCGTCATCGCGGTGAAGCGACCCGGATCGAGATCGGCGGCGTTGCGCTGGGCGATCAGGGCGTTCGTGTTGGCCGGATTGCCCACGACGAGCACCTTGACGTCGCGCCTGGCCGAGCGTGACAGGGCTTCGCCCTGGGGCTTGAAGATGCCGCCGTTGGCCGACAGCAGGTCGGAGCGCTCCATGCCCGCCTTGCGGGGCATGGCGCCGACCAGCAAGGCAACGTCGGCATCGCCGAAGGCAGTGTCGGCGTCGTCGGTGCAGACGATCTCGCTGAGCAGCGGGAAAGCGCAGTCGTCGAGCTCCATCCTGACACCCTCGAGCGCACCGAGTGCCGGCGTGATCTCCAGCAGTTGCAACGCGACGGGGGTGTCGGGGCCGAGCATCGACCCGGAGGCGATACGGAAGAGCAGGCTGTAGCCGATCTGGCCGGCGGCCCCGGTAACCGCGACACGCACGGGAGCGCTCATCGGACCGCACCTCCGACGCGAGCGAACGAGCGCCAGCGAGTGAGTGGCCGACAACGGCCTGCGTGGCCGGGGAACGCAATGAAGCTCATGACGCTGGAGCGTAGGCGGGGATCGAGCAGACAGGCTCAGTCGGTGGGCAGGCCACGCTCGGTCTTGTAGACGGTCAGCCAGTCGCGCACGAAGTTGGCGTAGTACTCGGCGCCGGTGGCGGTGAGGTGGATGTTGTCGCGGGCGAAGCACCCGCCCTGACAGGCCGGCGCGACACCGTCCCAGAACCCCAGCTCGACGTTGGGGAACTTGGCCGGCAGCGTGTTGAGCAGGGCGTTGTTGCCCGCCGTCCAGTTCCGGTTCGCATACACCGTCATCACGATGACCAGCGGCACCTGGTCGGTCAGCGAGAAGAACTCGTCCAGCGTCTCCTCGCTGACCGGACCGTTCGTGCCGAGATGGACGACCAGTGCGCCGAGATTCTCGAGGGTGCCGTTGTCACGGAGGGCCTGGAGCGTCGGGATCATGTCCCTCATCTGCCGGTTCTTCACGGCGTCGGCGAGGATGCCGCGCTCGTTCAGCTCGCCGAGGGCACCCAACATCACCGAGTCCCCGATCGCCAGCGTGCCGCCCGGCGGGATCGGCGTGGTGGTCGTCGTCGGCGGCAGTGTTGTCGTGGTGGTGGAGGTCGATGTCGTCGCCGCCGTCGCGCTCGTGGATCCATCGGAGGGCCCGGCGACCGGGCCTGTGGTCTCGGCGGCGGGTTCGGACGAGCCCGTCTCGTCGCCGGCGACGGACCCGGTGCTCGGGGACTGGTCGCCGATGAGGTCGTCGATGTCGATCCCCTTCCCCTCGTTGGCGGCGATCTGCTGCTGGACGTCGTTCGGCTTGAGCTCGGCGGTGGCCAAGCTGGCCGCGCCGAACAAGGAGAACCCGACCAGCACGCTGCCGACGACGGCGATGACCCGGCGCGGGGTGGGGTCTCGACGCGCCCCGAGTCGCCGCCACCAGCGGCCGAGATGACCGGTGCGGATCGGCGTCTCGATGAACCGATAGGAGAACTCGGTCAGCGGCACGGTGATCGCCATGCCGGC
>JBKEAH010000047.1:0-4357 GCA_047972065.1 Desertimonas sp. | reverse complement strand
CAACGGCATCAAGGCGGCCTCGGGCACCTCACCCCCGCCGAGTACGCTGACAAGTGGCGCCACGACCACGGACACCCGAATCTGGCATAACCCCGTGTCCAAGAAACCGGGTCACGTTCACTGGGCACACCGAAGCCGTAGCGACGCACGAGCGCCTCTCGATCGCGGCGGCCGGTGCCAGGAGCGGTAAGCCGCGCCCTCATGGCCGGTGTCCACTCGGCCGAATGCACGAGCAGTGCCCGGGTCGTTTCGGGCCACAGACTCGGATACTCGGCCGAGATCACGGCGGTGAGCTGGCTTGCCTGAGCGGTTGCTGCACTGGTCGCGTTGGATGTGGTGAGCATCCGACGGGCGGGTTCGTGGTGAGTGGTGAGAAGTTGTAGCGAGTCAGGCCAGTCGATGTCACCGCTGGGTGATCGAGCGGTGTTGCCGCCTTCCATCACGATCTCGGGCTTGATCGGCCACTGGTGCGGGAACGCCACGGACGTGCGGCTGAACGGCGACAGTTCGCCAGGCGAAGCGGTCGGGGTCCAGTCGGCGAAGTCGTCGCCAGACGCCGCGATGTCGACGAGCTCGGTGTAGGCGCCGACCGTGAGCACATTCCAGGCTTGCGCGGGGTCTTCGACCGGCTCGACATCACTGCGGTCGAGGTGTGCTTCGTCGCCGTCAAACTCGCGGACGTTGCCGGCCGACACGATGAACAGGCGGTGGTCGTCGACGCTGGACTCGTCGAGGTACTTCAGTTCACCGTCCTCAGTCTCGAACGCCCTGCCGATCGCGAGCGCGTCGAGTGCCGACGACCACGACGTTGGCGTGCCGGGGATGCCGTCGGAGTCAGCCGTGATCGCCATCGAGAACGCCCGTCGCCGCGTCGGCGCCTGAATCTCGACGCGGTGTACCGCGTCGGCGGTGACGGCGCCGTACAGGTCGGGCTCGTTCTCGCCGGGTGGTGGCGGAAGCATCTTCACCGACTCCAGCCGGTGACGCAGCCTGACCGGGCCGGGCGCCTCGAACGCGGCGAGCAGGCTGCCGTAGAGCGAGAGGCCGGCCTGGCCGGTGCCGTGGCCGTCATCGTCGTGGGTGCCCCAGCCCGGCTCGCAGGCGTGTGTGTCCTCGGGGTCGAGCGACGCCGCGAGTAACGGGTGCACGCGATTGACGCCGGTATCGAGCACGCACACCGCGGGAGCGCCGTCCTCGGCAGGTTCGGTACGGTCGGCGAGATCCTTCACCCACTCGGCCTGCTCGGCCGGCCCAGCCCCTACCAGGAACTCGGCGGTGAGTCGTGCCCGGCGTAGCTCCGCAAGGTCGTCCAGCAGGTCGATCGCGGATCCGAGCTGCGTGGCAGTGGCCCACACGAGGACGATCGTCCGGTCGTCGAACACGAGGTGCCGCTCCCCGACACGAATGCCGAGGCGTTCGCCCAGCGCTGTAAGCCGGTCGAGTTCGCCACCGTCGCGGTGGCGCAGCCACACCTCCCACCACATGATCGAATCGGCGGCAGGGAAGTCGTTCGGGTCGTCGGTCCACAACGCCTCGATCGTCGCCAGGCGCACACTCGCGACTCGCTCGACGAAGCTTGCATTCTTCGGTTTGCCGGTACGCGTGTCCTGCGACGCGTACTCCTCGAAGCGTTTGATGAAGTAGCCAAGCTTGCCGTCCGGTACGAACACCGTCGCCCGTTCGACCGGCTGACCGGCTGCGACCACCTGCTGAACCGCGACCAACTCGGGCTGATCACCAGCCGACTGCGGATCGAGCGTCTTGAGAACGAGGTCAAAACCGGGTGTGCTGTCGAACACGACATAGATGCCGTTGCTCGCTGGTGCGATCCCGAGCAGTTCGCCGACTTGGCGTCGGCGCGCTCTTCCTGCATCCTGCGCCGCCTCGGCGGCTCGAGCGAGCGCGATGCCGTGCCCGAAGCGGTCAATCGGCACGGCTGGGCGCGGCGAGTCGCGGCCTGAGACGTGCGAAGTGTACGGGTCGGTCTCAGGCCGCCTGGCAACGATGATGTGCGGGCGGTTGCGGGGCGCCATGAACGATTAGAGGGTTCACCCGCCGGCGGCGTGGCGGCGCTCCCTCAACGCCGACACCAACATCCCCGTCGTGACTCGATCGAGCCCCAACAGCAACGCTTCCTTTGCGGCGTGCTCGCACGCCAACGTCAATTCAGCGTGACTCAAACCCGCTGCTACCTCATCGACCCGCTTCCACACCACGCCCTTCGTCCCCAACGCCGAAAGACGCTGCTTGATGACGTCTCGCGCGATCGCCGGTGTCGGCAACGGGTACTCGACCACCGCGTCGAATCGACGGAACACCGCTCGATCGAGCAACTGCGGATGGTTCGACGCGGCGATGATGAGGCTGGTCGAATCGTCGGCGTCGAGGAATTGGAGGAACGAGTTGAGCACCCGCCGAATCTCGCCCACGTCGTTGGCCGACGACCGATCACCGGCGAGCGCGTCCACCTCATCGAACAGATACACGCCGCGGGTCGCTTCGACCGCGTCGAACACCATCCGCAGCTTTGCAGCGGTCTCACCCATGAATTTCGTGATCAACACCTCAAGCCGGATCAGGAATAGCGGCAGGCGCAACTCGCCCGCCAAGACACCCGCCGTCATCGTCTTGCCCGTCCCCGGAGAACCGACCAGCAACAACCGATGCATCGGCCGAAACCCGTGCTCGCGCAACCGCTCGGCTTGGCGCTGCTCGGTCAGCACACGCTCAAGCCGCGCACGCACTGACGGCTCCACGGTCAGGTCCGACATTCGAAGGTCGGGATAGCTCACCGCCAACAACCCAGCCAGCTCGCCGCGGGGCTGCGTCACGGGAACCGGCCGCAACGACCGACCCGGCTTGCCGGCGTCCGACTTGGCCTCGTCGATCAGTTCACGCAGTTCCTGGGCGAACTTGTTCTGTCCACTGCGCGCGGCCCGCGCTGCGACCTGCAACGCGACCGAGTAGAAGCGACTCTCGTCGCCCGCGGCGTGGCTACGCACCAATGCCTTCACTTGGTCTGCTGTAGCCATCGCACCTCCCTCGCGTCGTGTCTGCTGTCGCCATTCTTACCGGTCGGACGACGCCACCGAGAGACCCAGAACCACTCGCGTCGCTTGCCCCGGCAGCCACGAGCAGTTGGCTCCGCTTGGCGATCAGTTGTTCGGCCTCGGCCTGACTCCGTTCGGTGCTCTGGTAGAGCTGCGACGCACCATCACCCCTTCGCGACGGTGCCGACAACGATGACAGCACATCATCTGGCGGTGGTGGCAGCGGCGACGAACCCGATGTCGACCCCCTCGTCACCCACCACCGAGCGGCGTCTCGCCGGCGTCGGCAAGCACCCGAGCATCTCGACCGCGATCGCTGCTCCGAGCACCCCGTCGGCGAAAAGTAGGGATGACGCGTCGAGACTCGGAAGCGACGCTGCGGTCCGAGCGCACCGGATCTACTCGATACGCAGGCCTGATATCGCCCTGGCGATCACGAGCTGCTGGATCTCGGACGTGCCTTCGAAGATCGTGTGGATCTTGGCGTCGCGGTGCCAGCGCTCGACCGGGTACTCGCGGGTGTAGCCGTAGCCGCCGAGGATCTGGATCGCCTCCTCGGTCACCCGGACCGACACCTCCGACGCCTTGTACTTCGACATCGAGCCCTCGGCGTTGCGATAGCCGCCGTTGCGGGCCAGCCAGGCGGCCCGCCAGATCAGCAGGCGGCTGGCGTCGATCTCGGTGATCATGTTGGCGAGCTTGAATGCGATCGCCTGGTTCATGACGATCGGCCGGCCAAAGGCGCGGCGCTCCTGGGCGTAGTCGAGGGCGTACTCGTAGGCGGCCCGGGCGATGCCGAGGGCCTGCGCGCCGACGGTCGGTCGGGTGGCCTCGAAGGTGGACATCGCCGGCTGCTTCTCACCCGAGTGGCCGCGCTCGCGGGCTCGGGCCAGCTTGGCGTCGAGCTGCTCCTTGCTTCCGAGCAGGCAGTTGCCGGGCACACGCACGTCCTCGAGCACCACCTCGGCGGTGTGGCTGGCGCGGATGCCGTGTTTGCGGTACTTCTGGCCCTGGCTGAGACCGGTGGTGCCGGGCGGCACCACGAACGACGCCTGGCCGCGGCCCTTCAGCTCGGGGTCGACGGCGGCGACCACAACGTGGACGTCGGCGATCCCGCCGTTGGTGATCCAGGCTTTGGTGGCTCTACGCGATGAGGCGTGGTTGGCGGCCTCGGATTCTGCGGGTGGTGAGGGGGACCCGGTAGCTGGTCCAGTTGCTATGCGGCTTGGGGTTGGTTGCTGGTCCACTCGGCCGCGAAGGCGGCGGGGGTGAGCCCGTCGTGGGCGGAGTGGGGGCGGTTCTGGTTG
>JBKEAH010000044.1:0-19207 GCA_047972065.1 Desertimonas sp. | reverse complement strand
ATCTGACGACGTTCAACCGGCCCAACGTCCACCTCGTCGACACCGACGGCCAGGGCGTCGAGCGCATCGACGAGCACGGCGTGTGGGCCAACGGGACCCACTACCCGCTCGACGTGATCGTGCTGGCATCGGGGTTCGAGTTCAACACCGACTACACGCACCGCTCGGCGTTCGAGGTGATCGGGCGTGACGGGCTGACGCTCACCGACAAGTGGGCCGACGGCATGGAGAGCTACCACGGCATGCACGTCCACGGGTTCCCCAACATGTACATCGTCGGGCTCCCCCAGGGCGCCAACCTGGCCGCCAACGTCACCAGCAACTACACCGAGGCCAGCCTCACGGTGGCGGCGATCCTGGCCCACGCCACCGAGATCGGCGCCCGCCAGGTCGAGTGCACCGCGGCCGCCGAGGCCGACTGGGTCGCGGCCATCGAAGCGGCGCCGGCGGGCATCGTCGGCGGGGCCGAGTGCACCCCCGGCTACTACAACAACGAGGGCCAACCCGAGGGCCGGCGCAACAAGCTCAACCTCGGCGGGTACCCGGCGGGGCCGGTGGCGTTCTTCGAGTACATGGACACCTGGCGCAGCGGCGGCGAGTTCCCCGGCGTCGAGTTCCGCCGCTGACACCGCGTCGGATTCGGGATCCGACCCCCAATCCGTCGTCAGACCGGCGCCGCGGCGGCGCTCGATCGGTGGGCGACGCCGATGTCGCCGCCGACGTCGTGGGCGGCGAGGATCGGGAGCACCTCGCGCACGAACAGGTCGTAGTTGGCGGTCGCCACCTCGGGGGGCATGCCGCCGAAGGCCAGCGTGGTCAGCACGGCGCCGGCGTCGGTGCGGCGGACGTAGTCGAGCAGCTTGTCGGCCACCTCGTCGGGGGTGCCCCACACCTGGAGGTCGGCGAGGAAGCCGTTGAACTTCTCCAACCCGTGCTTGGCGATGTTCTTCGACAACCCGGCGTAGTACTCGTAGCCCTCGATGTCGGCGAAGCGCTCGTCGTCGAACCGGTAGTGCTCGACGGTCGAGCGGGCGTAGCGCTGGAGGTACACCTCGCGCATCCGCTGCGCCTCGGCCTCGTCGTGGGACACACCGACGAACACGCACAGGATCGGCTTGGAGGGTTCCGCATCGTTGAGCTCGACGAACCGGCGCCGGTAGCCGGCCAGTTCCTCCTCGACGATCTCCCACGGCTTCTGGGCGATCACCATCAGCCCGACCCCCAACCGGGCCATCAGGTCGATCGACTGCGGCGAGATGGCCGAGGCGAACGTGCGCCCCTTGAACGACGCCAGTGGCCGCGGCCGGATGTCGACCGGCGGCTGCCGGTAGAGCTCGCCGTCGTAGGAGATCACCCCGGTCTCGAGGGCGTCGAGGACGGCCTCGGTGTACTCGGTGAACCGTCGGCGCGACTCGCCCATCGCCACCCGGAACCCGTCGAACTCGATGCGGCCGAGCCCCCGGCCGAGGCCGATCAGCGCCCGCCCGCCCGACAGGTGATCGAGCAGCGAGAAGTTCTCGGCGACCCGCACCGGGTCGTGCCAAGGCAGCACCGTGACCATCGTGCCGAGCTTCACCCGGCGGGTCCGACCCGCCACCCAAGCGAGGAACTGCGGGACGTTGGGTGTCAGCTGGTAGTCGGAGAAGTGGTGCTCGGGTGTCCACACCGACTCGAACCCGACGTCCTCGGCCCGCGCCGCCAATGCCAACTCGTGCTCGTACACCTGGGCGTCGCTGCGGTAACCGTCGAGGTTCTGGAAGATGAGGCTCAGACCGGTGTGCATGCCCGGTCACAATATTCTAAGCTAGATTCGAAAGCAACGGTCGGGGAATGAAGCCGACCCGACGCCGCGCCAACGCCGAGGGGGTCGGATGCGCCACCAACGACAGGTCGAACTGCTGCGCCGGTTGCACGGCTCCGACGCGCCCCGACCCGGGCCGCTCGGGGTCGCCAGCATGCACAACCCGGCGCACGCCTACACATCGGCCGAGCGCTTCGAGGCCGAGATGCGGTTGCTGTTCCGACGCCAGCCCGTGCTCGTCGCCCTCGGCGGCGAGCTGCGCGAACCCGGCTCGTACGTCACATTGTCGGCGGGTGGGGTCCCGCTGGTGGTGGTGCGCCAACCCGACGGCAGCCTGCGTGGGCTGGTCAACGTGTGCCGCCACCGGGGGGCGACCCTGCTCGCCGCACCGTGCGGCGACGGGCTCGGCGCGATCCGCTGCCCGTACCACGCGTGGACCTACGGCCTCGACGGCACCCTGGTTCGTTTCCCCGGGGCCGAGGCCGGGTTCGACGACGTCGACAAGACCACCCACGGGCTGATCGAGGTGCCCGTCGCCGAGGGCCACGGTCTGGTGTTCGCGATCGCCGACCCCGACGCCGCCCCCTTCACCGTCGACGAGGCGCTGCACGGCGCCGAGACCGAACTGGCCGACTTCGGCATCGCCGGCTACGAGCCCGTCGACCACCGCGACCACGAATGGGCGACCAACTGGAAGCTGGTGATGGACACCTTCACCGAGCCGTACCACATCCCCTGGCTCCACAAGGACTCGATCGCCCCCTACTACCTGTTCGACCGCTGGATCCACGACGCCTACGGCCCCCACCAGCGCTTCATCGGGTGCCGCAAGTCGGTGCTCGACGAGTTCGACAAGCCCGACGAGGCCGACTGGAACCTGCTGCCCCACGCCACCCTCCAGTACCTCCTGGTCCCCAACGCCGTGCTGGTGCACCAGCTCGACCATCTCGAGCTGTGGCGGCTCCAGCCGTTGAGCGCCGGCCGGACCCTCGTGCGCACCTCGGTGTACGCCCCGCCCGACGCCCCCCGTCCGGCGAGCTACTACGTCAAGAACCTCGACATCCTGCTCGGGGTGACCAACACCGAGGACTTCCCGATGCAGGAGCAGGTGCAGGCCAACCTCGCCAGCGGGGCGATGCCCGAGGTGGTCTACGGGAAGATGGAGCCCGCCCTCGCCGCATACCACCGGGCGGTCAACGACCTCGTCGCCGCCGGCTGATCGACCGGCGGCCGGCGATCAGGGCGGCGGGGCCGGTTCTCGCCCCGGCGGGTCAGGTGGCGGCGTAGCCGACGTCGACGGGGACGTCCACCCCGGTGACGGCGGTGGCGTCGAGCGCCAGGTGCACGCAGACGGTCGCTACCTCGGCGGGCTCGGCGACCCGACCGAGCGGCATCCGGGCCATGTCGACATCGAGCTGGCGTCGGCGTTGCTCGTCGTCCAGACCCGCCGCGCTCTCACGCACGAAGGCCCGCAGCATCCCGGTGCGGGTGGCGCCCGGGCTGACGCAGTTGACCCGCACCGACGGCGCCAGATCGACGGCGAGGTTGGCTGTCAGCCCGAGCAACGCCGCCTTGGTGGCCGCATAGGCAGCGTGGCGGGCCCGGGCCCGCAACGCCGACACCGACCCGACGAACACCACCCCGGCGCCATCGGCCAGATGCGGCACCAACCCCTGGGTGAGGAAGAACGGCGCCCGCAGGTTGACGTCGACCAACCGGTCGAACTGCTCGGGGGTGGTGGCGGCGAAGTCCGCCACCAGGTCGGCGCCGGCGGCGTGGATCACGGCCCGCACCGGTGCACCGACCGCCTCAACCGCCTCGACCACGGCGCCGCGACCCGACTCGCTGGCGCAATCGGCGACGACGGCGGTCACCTCGCCCGGACCGCCGGCGACTGCCGACGCCGCATCGTCGAGCGTGCCGGCGGTGCGGCCGACGGCGAGTACCCGCAGCCCGCGCCCGGCGAGGATCTCGACAGCGGCCCGTCCGATCCCGGTGCCACCACCGGTGACCACCGCCAGCCCGGTGCTCGACCCGGTCATCAGATCGACATCCCGCCGTCGATGGCGAAGTCGGCGCCGGTGACGAAGCCGGCGCGGGGCGAGGCCAGAAACAGCACCGCCTCGGCGATCTCGCCGGGCTGGCCGAGCCGACGCATCGGCGTCGTCTTGACCAGCACGTCGTTCATCCGTTCGGGGTTGTCACCCAGGATCGGGGTGTCGATCACCCCCGGGCAGATCGTGTTGACCCGGATCTGGTAGCGGGCGAGCTCGAGGGCGGCCGACTTGGTCATCCCCCGCACGGCCCACTTGGTGGCGGTGTAGGCGAACAGGGTGCTGGTGCCCTGGAGCCCGGCGACCGAGGCGATGTTGATGATCGAACCACCCGGATTGGTCTTCATCGTCGGCACGACGGCGCGCATGCCGAGGAACACACCGCGCTGGTTGATGGCGTACAACTGGTCGTAGAGCTCGGGGTCGGTGTCCTCCAGCTTGAAGGCCCGCGAGATCGCGGCGTTGTTGACCAGCACGTCGATGCGACCGAAGGCGGCGAGCGTGGCCTCGACCACCTCGGTCCACCCGGCCTCGGTGGCCACGTCGTGGGTCACGAACAGCGCCGCGGGCCCGATGGCGGCCGCGGTGGCCCGGCCCTCGTCGACCAAGACGTCGGTCAGCACGACCTGCGCTCCGTGGGCGGCGAGCAACTGGGCCTCGGCCGCCCCCTGACCACGCGCCGCGCCGGTGATGATCGCCACCCTGCCGTCGAGCTCACCCATGCCTCGATCTCCTCTCGTTCACGGCACCCATCGAGCGAACTCTAAACCGAATTCGATTCCCCTCAGCGAGCCGGTCCCGGCCACGGCAACGAGCGACGGGCCGCGGCGGCGCGGGCCGTTCGATTTCCGGTCGATCGGGCCGACCGTCGATGATCGCGGCGCGGGCTCTCAGCGGGGATCGGATCCCCCGGGATGCGATGGACACACATTCGAACACGGACGACGGCGCCCGGTTGCGCGCCGAGCTACAACGCCTCGCCGCGGCCCCCACCCGTGACGCCGCCGGTGCCCTCCACCTGCCTGGGCTCTACGCCGTGACCGGCGCGGCCGAGGGTGACCTCGACGCGCTGCTCGCCGCGATCGAGACGGTCGCCTGCGGGTTCGACGACCCGCCGATGACCGCCGCCGCCGGGGTGCTCTTCTACGACGCCGGGCGGTGGGACCAACCCAAGCTCGGCCGCCGACAGGACCGCGCCGGGGCCGCGATGGGCGTCAACACCAAGAGCGGCTGGACCAAGCGACGGCGTGACGGAACGCCGAGCTACCACGACCGGCTCCTCACGTCGTTGGCCGATGGGCTACGCCGCGTCTCGCTGCCCGTGCCACCGGTGCCGACGGCAGGCAGCCGATCCGGTTCCACCACCCCCGGACGACGCGCCCGTGCACCGCTGGCGATCGGGATCGGCACCGTGCTCGTGGTCATGGCCGTGGTCGTGACGGCCGCCGCCACGGTCGCCTGGACTCTTCGCGGCGGCGAGGAGGCCACGACCCCGACTCCGGCGCCGAGCGGGACCGACCGACCAGCCACGACGCCGGCCACGCCCACCGCCCACGCCGACCCCACACCGTCGGCACCCGGGAACTCGCCAACCGCGGTGTGCGCCGTACCCGCCGGTACCCCGGCGGCCGGCTTGAGCGACGCCCAACGCCGGATGCTCGACGCCGTCGAGTTCGGGACCATCGCCGATGGCGCCTGCGGGGCCGGACCGGTACGCCCCTTCGGGCGCGGGTTGATCCAGGAGCTGGTGCTCGACGGCGAGCGCGACGGCGCGGTCGTGGTGCCCCCGGGTCGTGCCGCGCTGCGGCTCAGCGAGGTGCAGTGGTCGAGCTTCCGCGAGGCCGCTGGGCGCAACGACGGCACCGAGAGCCTCCGGCTGGCCGGCTTCCCGATCGCCGTCACCGCCGACGACGTCGCGCCCTCGATGGTCGAGCTGTCCGAGGGCGGGGTGCTGGTCGCCCGCACCTCGGACGGCCCGTATTTCTGGATCCCGCAGCACCTCGACGCCCGCGAACGGTGGGTGGCCGCAGGCGGTGCATCGGGTTCGCTCGGGTTGCCGACGTCGAACCCGCTGTTGCCGCTCGGCGTCAGCGACACCGTGCCCTGGTACCGGGACGGGTGGTACCTCGAGTTCGAGCACGGCTACCTCACCGCGGCGCCGACGTTGGAGGCGACCACGGTACGCGTCGTGATCGTGACCGACCGGCGGGCGCCGCTCGACGGTGTCGAGTTCCGCGGCGGGATCGTCCGGCAGTGGGGCGGTCAAGCGTGGTTCATCGACGACGCCGAGCGGATCCACTGGATCCCCGACGGCGCCACCTGGCACTGCCTCGGCGGAGACCCGGCGGTGGTCGCCGAACACGTCCCGGGGTACACGGTCGCCTCGTTCGAGCCCGGCGCGGTGGCCACCTGCGACCTCGTCGGGTCGTAGATCCGCCGCTGGGCACCCTCCCGGTCGGCGGGAACTCCCTGGTCAGGCCAGTCGGACCGGTCGGATCGATCGGATCGTGGGGACCACCATGGCCATCGGCGGGCGAACCCTTCACGCTGACGTTGGCGGGCACCGGCACACGAGAGGGGTTCCATGCCGCGACCACCGACACCACCAAGACCGCCCACACCACCACCTCGGCCAACCGGCCGGCGGTCGGTCCGGATGATCATCGCCATCCTGACCGCGGTCGCCGGCGTCGCCGCGACGGCACCGGGGAGCACAGCCCTGGCCCACACCGGGCAGGGCAACGCCACCCCGGCCAACGACGGGTGGCACCCGTGGGCGACCGACGGATGCTCGACGCCGGGGGCCAACGTCAACTCGGTCTGGGGGATCTACAACTTCCGGCACGCCTGCGTGCACCACGACGGCTGCTACACCGGGTTCCCCCGGAACGGACAGGCCACCTACTGGGTGAGCCGGGCGCAATGCGACGCCTGGTTCCTGTCCGACATGCGGGCCTCGTGCCGCTGGCAGCACGGCAGCGACCTGTCGGCCACCTGGCGGGCCCGGTCGTGCAACACGGCCGCGAACACCTACTACGGCGCCGTGCGCGCCGCCGGCTGGTGGGCCTACAAGGGCCCCTGGAGGAACTGATGAGCACGACCACACCGGCGGTTACGACCGACACCGCGACCATCGTCATCACCAAGGAGGACACGATGAACGACCAACCAACAACAACACCAGACGAATCGGGCCGATCGGGCTCCGTCCGCCGGCCGGTGCGTTGGTGGCGGTTAGTTGCCTTCGGGGCGATGCTGATCGCACTCACGCTGGGCGGCATGGCGGCCACCACCGACGGCACCGCCGAGGCGCACGGAGCTGGGGCCAACGGTTGCACGTTGTCGCCCGACTCGCTGTCGTGGCCCGTGTACTACAACTTCCACCACCAGTGCGATCGGCACGACTGGTGTTACGACCAGTTGTGGTTCGGCGGCGGCTACTGGGGTCGGCTCGGCTGCGACAACATGTTCCATCGCGAGATGCGCAGCTGGTGCGCCGGTCAGTATCGCTGGAACCTGCCCGCTCGCTACGCCTGCTACGGCGTCGCGGCCACGTACTACACGGCGGTGCGGAAATTCGGGGGGCCCTACTTCAACAACCCGTGGCTCAACTGAGCTGCGACACGGACCGGCGGCCCTCCCCGACGGGAGCTTCGTTGCGGGCGAGTTGGAGCTTCGCCGGATGGCGCGCGCCAATAGGCGCCGATCGGTCGGCGGCGCGACCGCGAGGGAGCCCGACGGCGTCGGGATTCGGGGGCCACGGCCCCGGAGTTGGACGCTGAGCGCAACCAGGGATCGCCAGACGCGGGAGGGACCGGCGGCCGCTTCGGTCGGCGGCGGTTAGGGATCTGCCCGCCGCCGCCCGGGGGGCGATGCCGTGGAGGACCAACCCGCCGGCCTGGTCGCCGAGGCTGCCGGCCGGGTTGAGAGCACTCCGTGCTCCAGTGATCACCCCGAACGCCAACATCTGGGCGACCAGGGGGTCGACGCCGGCGCGCCTCACCGGCGGCGAGCTGACGATGCGTGCCTGGGCAATGGCGTAGGCGCCATGACCCGCGATCGGCGGCGTGGGGCCGACCCGCCGCGGCGAGCGGATCTCGATGCGCCGATACCGGAGCCGGGGCCGGTGGGGCCCGGTTGACTCGATGGCATGCACGACCACGAGCACTCGACCTTCGACGAACGCGCCGCCACGTGGGACGACCCGACGAAGGTGGCGCGCGCCGCGACCGTCGCCGCGGCGGTCCGCGCCGCCGTGCCGATCGGGTCGGCGACGCGCCTGTTGGAGTACGGCGCCGGCACCGGGTTGGTGACCCAGGCCCTGCTACCCGGGTTGGGGCCGGTGACCCTCGCCGACACGTCGACGGGGATGCGTGACGTGATGGCGACCAAGATCGCCGCGGGCACGCTGCCGGACGGCGCCCGCGTCTGGGACATCGATCTCGCCGCGCCCGGCCCACTCCCCGAGGACCGGTTCGACCTGATCGTCACCGTCCTCACCCTGCACCACATCGACGACGTCGACACCGTCCTGACCTCGTTCGCATCGCTGCTGGCCGACGGCGGCGCGCTGTGCCTCGCCGACCTCGATCACGAGGACGGCTCGTTCCACGGCGAGGGCTTCCACGGCCACCACGGGTTCGATCGCGCCGCCCTCGGCTCGCAGCTGAGCGCGGCCGGGTTCGGGCGCGTCGAGTTCAGCGACTGCGGTTCGGTCGAGCGGCCCGACGGCACCTACTCGATGTTCCTCGTCACCGCCCGCCGATAGCGGCCCCGAGATCACGGCGCGGCGCGGTAGTGATATCGGTGTGCAGTTCGGAACCCGACCCGGCGGTACAGCGCCCGGGCGCCGTCGTTGTCGGGTGTCACCTGGAGCCACCAACGTGTCGCCCCACCGGTGACGGCCTCGTCGGCCAGCGAACCCAGCACCGCGGCCGCGACCCCGCGGCGGCGCCAGCCGGGCCTCGTCCGCATCGCGAACACCCCCAACCAGTCGCCGTCCAGTGTTCCGATCCCACCGCCGACCAGGGTGTCGGCCCACCAGGCGGTGACAAAGCGCTGGGTCAGCGCGGTCGTCGTGAGCTCGGCCAGCCGCGGCTCGTCGTCCACCAGCGCCGTGATCGCGGCGTCGGGCTGCTCGGTGACCCGGACGAGCCACCGGCCGCCCGGTTCGTCACCGCCTGACGCGGTGACCGCGCCGATCATCACGTCGGCGCCGGTGGCGGTGAGGTAGCCGCGCCGATCGAGCTCGGCGGACAACGCGGGTTCGGCGCCGTCGAACACGGTGACCAGCGGTCGGCGACCGTGTCGGCGGTACCAGGCCTCGGTCTCGTCGAGCGCGATGGACACCGGACGGCCGGGGTCGCCGACGGGCCATGCGCTGTTGGCTCGCCCGGTGACACCGCGATCGGCTCGGGCGATCCACGCTCCGATGTGATGACGGAGCGAGCCGGGCATCGAGCGGTCCGACAACTCCTCGAGCTCGCGTCTCGGCGCGTCGTCGACGCCGGTCCACCCGTCGGCCACCGGCCGGTCACCGCCGGCCGGGCGCGATGCCGTGGAGGAACAGCCCCACGGTCTGGTCGGCGAGCTCGTCGGCCGACAGTCGCCGGCCGGGCTCGAACCACTCCGAGGTCCAGTTCATCGCCCCGAACGCCAGCATCTGGGCCACCAGCAGATCGACATCGGCCCGCACCTCGCCGGACCGGGCCGCGGCGGCGAACAGCTCGCGCCAGTACTCGCCGTAGGCCCGCTGGTCCTTGGCGTGCGCCTTGGCCACCTCGGCCGGCAGCGAACTGACGATGCGGGCCTGGGCGGTGGCGTAGGCGCTGCGACCCACGATCGACAGCGTGTGGGCGCGGATCGCCGCTTCGAGCCGATCGCCGGGCGAGCCCGCGGCGGGCACCGCATCGACCGCCGCGCTCACCTGCACCCAGGAGCCTTCGATGCCCAGCCGCAGCACCTCGGCCACGAGGTCCTCGCGCGAGTCGAAGTGGTAGTAGAGGCTGCCGGTCTTCATCCCGGCCCGCTCGGCGATGTCGGTGAGGCGGGCCGTGTAACCCTGTTCGGAGAACACCTCGGCCGCGGCGTCGAGGATCCGTTGCCGGGTGCGCTCGGACTTCGTCACCCGATCACTCACCCCGGCGATCGTAGAACCCGAGACCCGTCGGGAAACCGCGACGGTGCCGAGCGGCCGGGTGTGAGGGTCACCCGGTGGTGGTACCGGGTACGCCGGCCGGGGTCGCCTCGTCGGCGAACACGGTGTCGACCAGGTCGTCGAGTATCTGATGGGCCGCCTGTACCGAGCCGCCGAGGCCCCAGGCATCGCCGACCACGTACACCCGGTCATCGTTCACGGCGCCGAGGGTCGCCCAGACCGGTGATTCGGCGAGCGCGACCGTGGGGTCGGCGCCGATGTCGTCCTCGCTCGCTTGCTGCTGGTAGGCGACGATGGCGTCGGCGTCGAGGACCTCGAACTCCTCCAACGACGGGTAGCCGATGGCCGTCGCCGGATCCTGCTGGTCGCATGATTCGGCCACCTGCGCCTCCGGCTGACCGATGCCGACCCCCTCGAGCAGCTCCCCAAGCCAGATGCAACCGAAGCGGTAGTACAGCGGGGTGCCCTGCCACACGTCGACCCGGGTGAGGGTGAGCCCTTGACCGCCGAGCGCCTCGGCGGTCGAGGCGATGTGGTCGTCGAGGCCCGCGAGCAGTTCGGCGGCCTCGTCGCTGCGGTCGACCGCCGCCGCGACGATCTCGACCTCCGTGCGCCAGTCCACCTCGTAGAAGGCGTAACCGGTGACCACCGTCGGGGCGATCTCCGACACCTGGTCGTAGACGTCGCCGAGGCGCGACACCGACCCGATGATCAGGTCGGGGTCGAACGCGGCGACCGCTTCGAGGTTGATCTCGGCATCGAACCCGCCGATGATCTCGACGCCCTCGACGTCGAGAGGGTCGAGATACGACACGAAGTCATCGCCGTAGCTGTACGGCGAGACCGCTCCGGCGACGGGCACGTCGAGCGCGAGGAGCGTCGGCAACACCGTCAGCGGGTCATAGGCGAGGATCCGCGTCGCGTCCTCGGGTACACACGTCGTGCCCAGCAGGTGCTCGACATCCCGGCACTCGCCGGATGCGTCCGAGACGGGCGGTGGAGTGGCACCGACCGACCCGGTCGCCATCGCGGCGACCACGACCGCAGCGCCCGCCATGACCGCTACCAACCTGTTCGCTGCCCGCACCGAGATCATCGATGAAGAATACCGCCGTCAAGTTGTTAACTGCACCTAAGGACGACCGGCCCAGGCGGCGCTGGGCGCGGTCGCGTGGGGTCAGCCGTCGTCGTGGGCGGCGCGACCCTCGGCGAGCCCGCCGGTGACGGCGCCGAGCGAGTTGTCAGCCTGGAACATCGGATACACGGCGCCGTGGAACCACACCTGGCCGTTGGGAGCACCAGATTCGAGCGTTGCCAACTGCTTGAAGGTGTCGTACTCCTGATCGGGGGCACCGAGCTTCGAGGGGTCGCCGATCTGGCCACCGGCGGTCATGGCGGTGCGCGAGATCCCGGGGAACAGCGCGTTGACGAAGATCCCGTGATCGGCGTTCTCGGCGGCGGCGACCCGCGTCAGGGACCACATCGCCGCCTTCGCCGAGGCATAGGCCGACACCCCGACCGAGTCGGTCTCGGCGACACGCGAGATGACGTTCATGATGTGTCCGGAGCCTTGGTCGCGCATCGGGGCGAGCGCGGCCTTGAGCCCGTGGAGGGTGCCGTTGACGTGCACCCGGTGGAGCAACGCGAACCGGTCCACGTCGGTGTCGACGACGGTCTGGGACATCCCGATGCCGGCGTTGTTGACGTACACGTCGACCCGACCGGTGCGCTTGATGGCCAGATCGACCGATGCCTTCACCTCGTCCCAGTTGGTGACGTCGACGTGCGTGGTGATCACGTTGTCGACACCGTCGAGCTCGGCGAGACCGGCGTCGTTCACGTCGGTCCCCACCACGGTCGCGCCATCGGCGGCGAAGCGCCGCGAGATGGCCTGGCCGATACCGCTGCCGGCACCGGTGATCACGATCGTCTTGCCCACCACTGAGCCCATCGTGGAACCCTCCTCGTGTTCGTGCCCGCCGTCGAGGACTCTAGATCACCCGATGGCGGGGCGACAGTGCCCTCGAGCCATCGGGACGAAGGTCCCGGTGGGAACGATCGCCGGCCGGTCGCAGCCGACGTCAGCCGCGCTTGCGTCGAGGCTCGGCGATCACCCCGCGGCGCTGTCTCGCTCCGACGTGAGCACCTCGAGGATCGCGTCAGCGCGCCAACGGAGCTGACCCCGAGGGCCGTCGGTAGCGTCCGCGAGAATGTCGAGATCTCCCAGCTGCCGGAGCGCTGACAGCGCGGCCGGGCGCGTGATCTCCAGCCGCCGCTCGACAAATCGCGCCGTGAGCACCGGCTGCTCGAAGGTGAGATCGACCAGTTGGTTGGCCGACCCCCGGGTCACGGCCTGCACATCCGCCCGGTAGCGCTCGCGCAGGTCGGTGAGTTCCTCCGCTCGGCTGACGGCGTCACCGGCTTGGGCTCTGACGGCGTCGAGGAACAACGCCAGCCATGCCTCGATGTCGCCTCGTTCGCGGACGCCCTGCAACGACTCGTAGTACGCCGTGCGGCGGGCCTCAAAGTAGGGCGAGATGTAGAGCAACGGCGCGGGAAGGCGCCCACGAGTGACCAGGAAGAAGACGACCAGCAGCCGACCGAGCCGTCCGTTGCCGTCGAGGAAGGGGTGGATCGTCTCAAACTGATAGTGGAGAAGCGCCGCTTGGATCAGTGGCGGCAGCGCGGGCTCTTCGTGGACGAACCGCTCCATGTCATCGACCAGCGCGCCGATCTCGTCGGGCGGCGGGGGTACGAACGTCGCCGTCTCGATCGTGGCGCCGGGCGCGCCGATCCAGTTCTGAGAGGTTCGGAACTCCCCGGGCTGCCGTTCGCGCCCTCGAACACCGTCGAGGATCACGGCATGCATCTCGCGGATGAGCCGAGCGCTGAGTGGGAGCGAGACGACCCGTCGTAGCCCAGACTCCATCGCGTTGACGTAGTTGATGACCTCCTCGACGTCGGGACCGAGCGGACGATCATCGATCTCGGCGTCGTACACGTCGGTCAACGATGCCTGCGTTCCTTCGATCCGTGTCGAGGCCACCGCCTCGCGCCGAAGATACGGGCCGACCAGCAGCTGCGGGTTCGGGAGGAGGCGGCCGGCACCGGCGAGCCTTCCGAGCGCGGCCTCAGCATCCGCCATACGGGTGAGGTTCGCCGCCGAGAGTTCGAGCACTCGCGGGATCGGGTTCGGCATGTAGGCCACGTAGCCGTACCGACCACGGGTGCGGCGCGCTGACCCGAACGGAGTTTCGGCGTATCGTTCCTCGTCCACTGGCCCCCGACGTTATCGACCGTCTGTAAAGAAAATAGCGATCTTCTTTATGGTCAGGGCGGCACCGGAAAGAACCGTAAAGGATCGTCGGATGGCGGCGTCGGCGACTACGGGTTGATGTCGGCGACGCTGCTGCGTCGGTCGTCGCCCCAGCCCTCGCTGGCACCACGGATCATGGCGAAGGGGCCGACCGGCCAGTTCCACCCGCTGGTGAGGATGGTGTCGACACCGTCACGATCGACGATGCCCTCGGCGACGACGGCGCGGGCCTCGCGCAGCGCGGCCGACCAGATGCGATTGCCGACGTAGCCCCACGCCATTGGGTTGTCCTTGACCACCACCGGCGCTTTGCCGCACCGCTCGCCCAGCGCCACCACGTCGGCGACAGCGGCGGGATCGGTGGTCTCGGTGACGACGATCTCGGCGAGGCGCATCACCGGTGGCGGCGACGCCCAGTGCCAGCCGAGTACCCGCTCGGGACGACCGGTCGCCCCGGCCAGCGCGACGATCGGAAGCCCCGACGAGTTGCTGGCCAGCACGGCGCCGGGCGCCACGACCTCGTCGAGCTGACGGAAGACGCCGATCTTCAGCCCGAGGTTCTCCGGGATCGCCTCGATGACGAGATCGACCCCAGCGACCGCCTCGTCGAGCACATGGGTGAAGCTCAGGCGACGCCGCACCGCGTCGGCGGAGGGCTCGTCGAGCTTGCCCCGCTCGACCGCCCGCACCAGGCCGTAGCGGCCACCCTCGACCGTCGCCCGCGCCTGCTCGAGCTGGGCGGGCTCGACGTCGTAGCCGCGCACCGTGCAACCGGCTTGGGCGAGGGTTTGGGCGATCCCGGCGCCCATCACCCCGGCCCCGATCACCGCGACCGTCTCGATGCTCATCACCGCACCTCCCAGCTGGCTCTCACGCCACCGAGCTTCGCAGCGCGGTGCGCACGCCGGGGAGTCGGGCGGGCGGCGCGACCCGGGCAACGCGAACCGGCAACAGCTCGTCGGCGCACACCGACCTCAATAGAGTGCAGCCCGTGAACACTTGCGCGGGCGATAGTTGTATGCAGCAACGCGGGCGGGGGTGGGCGTCGCGGTGAACCGCCAAGGACCCGGCGCCTGGCGTCCCGACGCCGATGCGGTCCGCCGCAGCGTGATCGACGCCGGCATCGAGTTGCTCGCCGAAGAGGGTCTCGCCCTGGCGGCCGATCGGGTCTCGATCGAGCGGTCGGCGGCGCGGGCCAAGGTGTCGCGCGCCGCCGCCTACAAGCTGTGGAGCGGGCTCGACCGCCGACCGCAGGAGGCGTTTCGCGACGATGTCCTCGTCCACTCTGCCGAGCAGGTCCTGCGGTCGACGAAGGAGGAGATGACCTCCACCGTGACGGCGATCGCCGAAGCACTCGAGCGTTTCGGGCCGATCGCCGATCTCGCTCCCGACCAGCGCCGCCGCGCGCTGCGCGAGGTCGTGCGCGTCGGTGCGCTGGCCAACCTCGAGCAGCTGATCGCCAGCCCAGGCTGGCACATCTACCTCTCGGTGCTGGCCGCGGTCCGGAGCCGCGATCTGTCCGCCGAGCCCGCCCCGCCCAAGCTCGTCGAGGCGATCCGCATCGGCAGCGAACAGGCGACCCGCCTGTACGGACCGACCTACGTCATGCTCGGCCAACTCTTCGGCATGCGCATCCGACCCGGGTACGAGGTCGAGGAACTGACGGCGGCGGCGGCCGCGCTGGTCGACGGCATGGCGTTGCGGGTCGGACTCAGCGACCACCTCACCGACATCGCCAGCCCGTATGACACCGACGGCCCCTGGCACCTCTTCGCGGTCGCCTTCATGGGGCTGGTCCGCGAGTTCTTCGAAGCCGACCCCGAGGTGCCGTGGGGGGTCGACCCGTAACACCCGGAGCGGGTGGGCGCGAGAAGGCGGCGCCTCCACCGGCGCCGCCTTCCAGAATCCCGCCACGGACTCGTAGACAGGCAGTCTACCGGAATCGTTGGATACGTCAACCAACGGCTTGCATGCGGCCAACAAGTGATCGTCTACCCAGGCTGGCGGCCGGCCGGTACGGGGAGCGAGCGTCGCCGCGTGGCACACTCGACCTCGGCGGGAGATCGATGGTGGAGAATCGGACCAACGAGCGCAGCTGGCGCCCTGACGCAGCGGACACGAAACAGGCGATCGTCGAAGCCGGCTACCAGCTGATCGCCGACGAAGGGGTCGCCCTGGCCGCCGATCGGGTGTCGATCGAGCGGGCCGCGGCGATGGCCAAGGTCTCCCGCGCCGCGGCCTACAAGCTGTGGAGCGGGCTCGACCAGCGGCCGCAGGACGCGTTCCGCAACGACGTCATCTGCTTCGCCGCCGAAGACGCCGTCCTGATCGGCAGCGGGAGCTACGACGCCACGTCCGCCGCCGTGTCCGAGATGCTCGACGGGCTGACACCGATCTCCGGCCTCGACGCTCCCGAGCGTCGCGAGGCGTTCCGAACGATCGTCAAGACGGGCGCCCGGGAGAACTTCCGCCAGCTCGTCGACCGCCCGGAGTGGCGCGTCCACCTCGCCACCCTGGCCGCGGTTCGCAGCCAACGCGGCGGACTCGACCCCGCACACGGCGCGGTCAGCGACGCCATCCGACGGGGAAGCGAACGGGCGGCCAAGACCTACGCCCCGCTCTACGTCGACGTCACCGAGCGGTTCGGGATGCGGCTCCGCGCTGGCTACGAGATCGACCACTTCGCGATCGCTGCCGGCGCGCTGGCGGAAGGGCTCGTGCTGCGGGCATTGACCAGCCGCTTCATCGACGACATCGAAGGCCCGTACGCCGACGACGGGTCGTGGCACCTGTTCGCGGTGGGTTTGCTCGGGCTGGTCCGCGAGTTCTTCGAACCGCACCCCGAGATCGCCTGGGCCACCACGATCTGAGCGCAGACGTCGCCATCGAGGGGCGGTCACCAGATGGTTGTCGGAGGACGACAAAAGAATTCTGGCCTGGTCGAAGTTCGTCGTGTAGATTCGCGGTCCACGAGTCCGTGGCGGGATTCTGGAAGGCGGCGCCGGTGGAGGCGCCGCCGTCTCGCGTCCCGGGCCGAAGACTCGAGCGAGCAGCTCCGACGTTCGCCCCACGTACGCCATGTCGCTATGTCATGACAACCTGTTGACACCAGGGGTGACCAGGCTTAGCGTGGGTCGTTGTGAGCCGACGCCACCACCACCGCGCCGGTGCGCTCGCCAGGGGATCCGACCCGGTTCACCTGACCCACGTCGACGCCGGATGGACCTACTGCGGGCTGACGGTTCTCGCCCTCGCACCGGGTGAACAGCGCACGATCGACACCGGCGAGCGCGAGGTGATCGCGCTGCCGTTGTCGGCGACCGACGTCACCCTCACCGTCGACGGAGCCCGCGACCCCGCGAGCTTCGAGCTCGCCGGGCGCTCGTCGGTGTTCGCCCGGGTGACCGACTTCGTGTACGTCGGGCGCGACTCGACGCTTCGGATCACCGCACCCAACGGCGGCGAGATCGCCGTCCCGTCCGCCCGCTGCGATCGCCCGCTCCCCCCACGCTACGGACCCGCCGAGGACGTCGCCGTCGAGGTGCGCGGTGCCGGTCCGGCCACCCGCCAGGTGACCAACTTCGCCAGCCCTGAGGCATGGGGCCACGCCGACAAGCTGATGTGCGTCGAACTGCTGACCCCCGATGGGAACTGGTCGAGCTACCCGCCGCACAAACACGACGACTCACCAGAGTGCCCGGTCAACAACGAGGAGCTCTACTACTTCCGGATCGGGCGCTCCGGCGGCACCGAGGTCGCGCCCGAGGGGTTCGGGTTGCACCGCACCTACACCGGCGACCGACCTGACCTCGACGCCGCCGCCACCGTCGACGACAACGTCGTCGTGGGCGATGGTGACGTCTACGTGATCCCGCGCGGCTATCACGGTCCGTGCGTCGCCGCCCCCGGCTACCCCATGTACTACCTCAACGTGCTGGCCGGACCGGGTGGGGAGCGTTCGATGGCCTTTTGCGACGACCCCGCCCACCACTGGGTTCGCGACTCGTGGGAGGGCATGCCGCTCGACCCCCGCTGCCCGATGACCACCGCCGCCGGGCCCCGCGCCGGCACCGCGACATGAGCTCGTTCCTCGCCCGCGTCGGCGCCGCCCCGATCTCCTGGGGCATCTGCGAAGCACCGGGCTGGGGCCCCCAGCTGGCGGTCGACCGGGTGCTGTCGGAGGCCCGCGCCCTCGGCATCACCGCCTTCGAGCAAGGCGCACTCGGCTGGTTGCCGATCGAGCCGGGCGCGCTGCGCACCAAGCTCGACGACTACGGGATGACCCTGATCGGCGGGTTCGTCCCCCTGGTCCTCCACGACCCCACGCAGCGCGACGCGGCGCTCGCATCGGCCCACCACGTCGCCGCCAACCTTGCCGCCGCCGGAGGTCGCACCTTCAGCACCGCGATCGTGGGCAGCACCGACGACTGGTTCCGGCCGGCGATGGACGACGACGCCTGGACCGAGCTGTTCGCCAACCTCGGCCGCGTCGACGAGATCTGTGCCGCCCACGGGCTCGTGCAGGCCGTCCACCCCCACGTCGACACGCTGGTGGAACACGCCGACGAGTGCCAGCGATTCCTCGACTCGTGCGACGTCAAGCTCTGCCTCGATACCGGCCATCTCAGCATCGGCGGCACCGATCCCGTCGACCTGGCACACCGGCACCCCGACCGGATCGGCCTCGTCCACCTCAAAGACGTCGACGGGGCAGTCGCCGGTCGGGAACGCTCGGGCGAGCTCGACCTGATGGCGGCAACGGTGGCTGGGCTGTTCCCCTCGCTCGGCGATGGCATCGTTCCGATCGGCGCGGTGATCGAGACGCTCGAGCGCGCCGGCTACGACGGCTGGTACGTCATGGAGACCGACGTCGCCCTGTCCGACGATGACGCCGACCCACCGGCGGGGGACGGCCCGGTCCGCGGCGTCGAGCGGAGCCTCGCGTTCCTCCGCCAGCTCGCCGCCACCGTGGGCGTCGGATCCCTGCCGTCGGGACCCCGTCGGTGACCAACACGCCCACCGACGCTGGGCACGGGCGGGCCGCCGGCGGATTGGAGTTGTTGACGACGGGCCGGGTCTCGGTCGATCTGTACGCCGAGCAACTCGAGCTCGCACTGAACGACGTACGGTCGTTCCGCAAGTCGGTCGGTGGCACGGCCACCAACGTCGCCGTGGCGGCCGCCCGACTCGGTCATCACGCCGCCGTGCTGACCAAGGTCGGCGACGACCCGATGGGCCGCTACATCCGTCACGCCTTGGAGCACACGTTCGGTGTCGACACCGGCTACGTCGACACCCATCCCAAGCTGCGCACGCCGCTGGCGTTCGCCACCATGGAGGACCCGGCCGAGCCGGTCATCGACTTCTACCGGGATCCGCAGGCCCCGGACATGACGATCACCGCCGAGGGCCTCGACCCCGGTGTGGTGGCCGAGGTCCCGATCTTCTGGTTCACCACCTCGGGTCTGTCCGCCGAGCCCAGCCGCGCCACCCTCCACCAGCTGCTGGCGTGGCGCGACCGGCGCCCCCACACCGTGCTCGATCTCGACTGGCGGCCGGCGTTCTGGCCGCACGCCGGGGCGGCGACCACCGAGCTGGACCGGGTCCTCGACCGGGTCACCATCGCGATCGGTAACCGGGCCGAGTGCGAGGTCGCCGTCGGCGAGACCGACCCCGACCGGGCCGCCGACGCCCTGCTCGGACGTGGCCTCGACGGCGCGATCGTCAAGCTCGGCGGCGATGGGGTGCTGGTCGCGACCGCCGATGGCGCTCGCGAGCGGATCCCGCCCTACTCCGTCGAAGTGGTGTGCGGACTCGGCGCCGGGGACGCCTTCGGCGGCGCCGTGTGTCATGGGCTGTTGTCGGGCTGGGACCTCGTC
>JBKEAH010000037.1:0-14397 GCA_047972065.1 Desertimonas sp. | reverse complement strand
CCCTTCTTGATGGCGTCCTGGTGGCTGCCCGAGAACGACGTGTACACCAGGTCGCCGGCCCAGGGATGCCGCGGCCCGACCGGCAGCCGGTTGCAGTACTCCGCCACCCGGCGCAGCGCGTCGATGTCGGAGATGTCGAGCTCGGGGTCGACGCCGTTGGCGAACAGGTTCATCGCCACGTTGACGACGTCGAGGTTGCCGGTGCGCTCGCCGTTGCCGAACAGTGTCCCCTCGACACGGTCGGCGCCGGCCATGATCCCGAACTCGGCTGCCGCGGTGGCCGTGCCCCGGTCGTTGTGCGGGTGCAGGCTGAGCACGACCGAGTCGCGCTGGCGGATCGTGCGCCCAAACCACTCGATGACGTCGCCGTAGACGTTGGCGGTGTAGCACTCGACCGTCGCCGGCAGGTTGAGGATGATCGGCCGATCGGGGGTCGGCTCGACGACGTCCATCACCGCCTCGCAGATCTCGACCGCGAACTCTGGCTCGGTGAGGGTGAAGCTCTCGGGCGAGTACTCGTAGCGGATCGCCGTGTCCGGCACCGTCGCTTCCAGCTTGCGCGCCAGCTTGGCGGCGTTGACCGCGATGTCGACGATGCCGGCCTGCTCGAGCCCGAAGACAACCTCGCGCTGCAGCGGGTTCGTCGAGTTGTAGAAGTGCACGATGGCCCGCGGCGCGCCCTGCAGGCACTCGTAGGTCCGCTCGATCAGCTCGTCGCGGCACTGCACCAGCACCTGGATGGTGACGTCATCGGGGATCAGGTCCTCCTCGATGAGCTGGCGGATGAAGTCGAAGTCGGGCTGGCTGGCGGCGGGGAACCCGACCTCGATCTCCTTGAATCCCATCTGCACGACGGCGTCGAACATGCGACGCTTGCGGACCGGGTCCATCGGGTCGATCAACGCCTGGTTGCCATCGCGCAGATCGACCGAGCACCACAGCGGGGCCTTGTCGATCACGACATCGGGCCAGGTGCGGTCGCGCAGCGTGACGGGGACGAACGGTCGGTACTTCCGGAAGGGCATCGGGGTGGGGTGGACGGGTGAGGGTGGCATGGCGGTGATCTCCTGACGAGAGCGAATCGGGGCGGATGATCCGGCCGGAAAACGACGAAGCCCCCCGGCCGGGAGGGGCGGGGGGCGGGCGAACGCGATGGTCTGGCGCTCGCCCTACGTAAGCAGGAGGAGGCCGTGGAACAACATCGTCCGAAATGCTACACGGTCGCGGCTTGAGGTGGCGTCTCAAGCGGCGCCGTCGCCGGCCGGTACCCTGTCGAGCACCATGACCGAAGCATCCTCGCGGCGGGGGTCCCCCCGCCGGCGACGCCGTCCGCGTCGCGCTGCGGCAGGCAGCACTGCCTCCCCTGCCACGAATCTGACCACCGTCACGGCACTGCCTCCCGTGGAGCCGCCGACCGGGTTCGCCGACCTCGGGGTCCCCGAGCGCGTCGATGTCGGGCTCGCCGCGGCCGGGTTCGCCCAGCCGTTCAAGATCCAGCTCGCCGCCATCCCGGTGGCCCTCGAGGGCCGAGATGTCTGCGGCCGGGCCCGCACCGGCTCGGGCAAGACGCTCGCCTTCGGGGTGCCGATGCTGGCCCGGATCACCGATGAGGCGGGTCCGGCCGAGCCACTCGGGCTCGTCCTCGTGCCGACGCGCGAGTTGGCGGTCCAGGTCGCCGAGGTGCTCGAACCGGTCGCCAGATCGGCCGGCCAGAGCGTCCTGGCCGTGTACGGCGGCGCCAGCCGGCACGATCAGGTCGATGGTCTGCGTCAAGGGGTCGAGTTGGTCGTCGCCACACCCTTGCGGCTGATCGATCTCATGAAGTCCGGTGAGATCGACCTCTCTTCGGTCCAGATCGTGGTGCTCGACGAGGCCGACCGGATGGCCGACGACGGGTTCACCCCGCAGGTCGAATGGGTGCTGCGGCACTGCACCGGCCGCAGCCAGACGATGCTGTTCTCGGCGACGCTCGATGGCGACGTCGGGCACCTCGTCCGCCACTACCTCACCGACCCGGTCGAGGTCGCCATCGATGCCGCGACCGACACGGTCGGCACGATGCACCACCTGTTCCTCGCCGTCCACCACATGGACAAGGCCCGCGTCGTGGGGGCGATCAGCCGGTCGATCCCGAAGGTCGCCGTCTTCTGCCAGACCAAACGGTTGTGCGACAAGGTCGCCGGCGCCCTCCAGGACCTCGGCGTCAACGCTTCGGCCATCCACGGCGACCTTCCTCAGCCAGCGCGCGAGCGCGCCCTGCGCCGGTTCGCCGAGGGCGACCTCCCGGTGCTGGTGGCCACCGATGTGGCCGCTCGCGGCCTCGATATCGACGACGTCGGCGCGGTCATCCACTACGACCCGGCCAAGGACGCCAAGGACTATCTCCACCGCTCGGGCCGCACCGCTCGCGCCGGGCGCGACGGGTGGGCGATCACGTTCGTCGAATACAACCAGCACACCCAGATGCGGATCCTCCAGCGGACCTTGCGGCTCCCGCTGTCACCGGCGGTCGAGGTGTTCAGCAACGACCCTCGCTTGACCGACCTGACCCAGTTCCTGGCTGGCGGCGACGAACGATGAGGCGAGCGCTCGGCGCGGCACTGTTGGCGGTCGCCGCCGGCGCGTGCACGTCGGGTGCCGATGGTGATGACACCCTCCCGCCGGTCGGGACGTTGGAGATGACCTCGATCGGCGGGTCGGCGCCGACATCGGCCGGGTCGGCGTCACCGCCGTCACCGAGCGTGTCGAGCGTGCCCGCCGGTCCGGTCGGATCCGGGGTGGTGCGCATCGCCGTCCGGCTGGAAGGCCAAGGGATCGTCGAGGAGCTGATGCTCGACCGCTCGACGGTGGCGGTCGCCGATCTCGACTCGATCGCCCTGGATGCAACGTGCACGGCGATCGATGGCGGCGATGGCGGTGATGGCCTCACGGTCTCGGTCGTCGACCTCCGTCGTCTGCGGGCCGGTCAGCGGCTCGTCTCGGCGATGCTGACGGTCCCGGGTGACGCTGGGCCCGGCGAGCACACCGGCCGTCTCGACGTCGGCGACGCCGCCCAACAGACGGCGCGCTACGAGGGCGCCGTGGTCATCGACGAGGGCGCGGCATCGGGCAGCTTCGACCTGCGCGACGGGCGTGGAGCGGCGGCCACCGGGTCGTTCGCCTGCGCCACCGACGTGGGCTCGTTGCCGACCACCACGACGGTGCCAGCACCGACCCTCCCACCCGATGGCACCGCCGAGCCGGCGCCGGAGGCGCCGACGATCGTGATCGAGACGGCACCGCCGGTGCCCCGGGCCACCAGCTGAGGGTCAGGCCGGCAACCAGGTCGGCCGGCGACGCTCGAAGGCGTCGATGGCGTCGGCATGACCCAACGTGATTCCGACGTCGTCGAGGCCGTTGAGAAAGCGGTGCCGGGTCGCATCGTCGAGCGGGAACGACTCGGCCAGACCGATGGCGGGCACCTCGACCACCCGTCGTGTCACGTCGACCACGATCTCGGTGGCCGGATCGGCATCGATCGCCGACCAGATCCGCTCGACGGCGGCCTCGGGGACCGCGGCGGGGATCAGACCGTTCTTGGTGCAGTTGTTGCGGAAGATGTCCGAGAAGCTCGGCGCCACCACGGCGTCGAAGCCGTACTGCTGGATGGCCCACACGGCGTGCTCGCGTGACGAGCCGACGCCGAAGGCGGGCCCGGCGACGATGACCGACGCCGACGCGTACCGCTCGTCGTTGAGCACGAAGTCCCGGTCGTCGCGCCACGTGGCAAACAGTCCCTGCTCGAAGCCGGTCCGCTCGACCCGCTTGAGCCATTCGGCGGGGATGATCTGATCGGTGTCGACATCCGAGCGCCGCAGCGGGAGGCCGGTGCCCGAGACGATGTTGACAGGCTTCATGACAGGTCCTCCGGGGTGGCGAAGTGGCCGGCGACGGCCGTGGCGGCGGCGACGGCGGGGGAGACGAGATGGGTGCGGCCGCCCCGCCCTTGACGACCTTCGAAGTTGCGGTTGCTGGTGCTGGCGGCGCGTTCGCCGGGGGTCAGCTTGTCCGGGTTCATCGCCAGGCACATCGAGCACCCGGGCTCGCGCCAGTCGGCGCCGGCGGCGTCGAAGATGCGGTGGAGTCCTTCGGCTTCGGCCTGTGCCTTCACGGCATGACTGCCGGGGACGACCATCACCCGGGGCACGGTGACGGTGCGACCCTCGAGCACGGCGGCCGCGGCGCGCAGGTCCTCGATGCGGCTGTTGGTGCATGATCCGATGAAGACGGTGTCGACGGCGACATCCCGCATCGTCGTGCCGGGGGCCAGGCCCATGTACTCGAGGGCCCGCCCGACGGTCTCGCGGGTGGTGGCATCGGGATAGTCGTCGGGTGAGGGCACCACACCATCGATCGACATGACCTGGCCCGGGTTGGTGCCCCAGGTGACCTGGGGTCGCAGCATGGCCGCGTCGATGGTGACCTCGCGGTCGAACACGGCGGCCGGATCGCTCTGCAGCGTGCTCCAGTCGGCGACCGCCTCGTCCCACGCCGTGCCCGACGGTGCATTGGCGCGGCCGCGCAGGTAGTCGAACGTGGTCTCGTCGGGGGCGATCAGCCCGGCCTTCGCACCGGCCTCGATCGACATGTTGCACACGGTCATGCGCCCCTCCATCGAGAGCGCTCGGATCGCCGAGCCCCGGTACTCGATGACGTGACCGATGCCGCCGCCGGTGCCGATCTCGCCGATGATGGCCAGGACGATGTCCTTGGCCGTCACCCCGGGGGCGAGATCGCCTTCGACGTTGACCGCCATCCACTTCGGGCGGCTCTGCGGCAGGGTCTGGGTCGCCAGCACGTGCTCGACCTCGCTGGTGCCGATGCCGAACGCCAACGCGCCGAAGGCGCCGTGGGTGGCGGTGTGGCTGTCGCCACAGACGATCGTCATACCGGGCAGTGTGCGGCCCTGCTCGGGCCCGATCACGTGGACGATGCCCTGGCCGGCGTCGCCCATCGGGAAGTTGACGATCCCGAACTCGGCGGTGTTCTGCCGCAGCACCTCGACCTGGCGGGCCGACACGGGGTCGGCGATCGGCTGGTCGATGTCGGCGGTGGGGACGTTGTGGTCCTCGGTGGCGACGGTCAGCTCGGGGCGTCGAACGGTGCGACCCGACAGTCGCAGTCCGTCGAACGCCTGGGGGCTGGTCACCTCGTGCACCAGGTGGAGGTCGATGTACAGCAGGTCGGGTTCATCCTCGGCGCGGCGCACGACGTGGCGCTCCCACACCTTCTCCGGCAGCGTCAGTGGTCTGGTCATGGCGCGTTGGTCCCCTCCGGCATCGCCGTTCGGTGGTCATCGTTCGGGAAGCGGATCCGGTGAATCTCACATCATGGGATATGCTTCCTAATCTGTGGACAGCGTATCGACGATCGGCGTGCTCGACAAGGCGATGGCGTTGCTCGGCGCCGTCGAGCGGCTCGGGGCGGCCAGCATCGTCGATCTACAACGCGCCACCGGGTTGCCACGGGCGACCACCCACCGGCTGGTCGTCGCCCTCGAACATCACGATCTGTTGCGCCGCGACGACGACGGGCGATGCCACCTCGGCTTCGCCCTCGTCGGGCTCGGGCACGCCGCGCTGGCCGGGTTCCCGCTCGCCACCGTCGCCACGCCGCGGTTGCTCGCGTTGCGCGAGACGACCGGCGAGAGCGTCCAACTCTTCGTACGCGAGGGCGACGACCGTCGCTGTCTCGTGTCGTTGCAGTCGCCACACGGCTTGCGCTGGATCGTCGCCGAAGGCGCGTTGCTGCCACTGACGGTCGGATCGGCCGGCCGGGTGCTGTCGGGGGAGCCGGGCGAGTGGATCGAGAGCGTGGAGGAGCGTGAGCCCGGCGTCGCCTCGGTGAGCGCCGCGGTTCGTGACGAACGGGGCGTCGTGCTGGCCGCGGTCAGCGTGAGCGGTCCGGTCGAACGGCTCGGTCGATCGCCCGGCTCCCGGTTCGGGCCACTCGTCGCGGCCAGTGCGGAGGAGATCGTGGCGGCGCACCGCTGAGCGTGTCGCTGCCTACGCTGGCCGGGTGACCTCCACCACGGATCTGTTCCCCGAGCCGGGGACCGTGCCCGACATGGACCTCCCCGCCGACTGGGCCGACCAGGTTCGCTCGCTGGCCCGCGACCGCGATGCGGTGATCCTGGCGCACAACTATCAGCTCCCCGAGATCCAGGCGGTCGCCGACCACGTCGGCGACTCGCTCGGGTTGTCCCGGGTGGCCGCCGCCGCGGACGCCTCGACGATCATCTTCTGCGGTGTCCACTTCATGGCCGAGACGGCCAAGATCCTCAGCTTCGACAAGACGGTCCTGATCCCCGACGCGCAGGCCGGATGCAGCCTGGCCGACACGATCACCGCCGAGCAGCTCCGGGCGTGGAAGGCCGAGCATCCCGGCGCCGTGGTGGTCAGCTACGTCAACACGACCGCGGCGGTGAAAGCGGAGACCGACATCTGTTGCACGTCGTCCAACGCCGTCGAGGTCGTCGCCTCGGTGCCCGAGGACCGAGCGGTGCTGTTCTGCCCCGATCAGTTCCTCGGTGCTCACGTCCAGCGGATCCTCGGCCGCCACGACATGCACATCTGGCTGGGTGAGTGTCACGTGCACGCCGGGATCAACGGCGCCGACCTGAAGGCGCGCGTCGCCGAAGACCCCGACGCCGAGCTGTTCATCCACCCCGAGTGCGGATGCGCCACCAGCGCCCTCTACCTCGTGGGCGCCGGGGTGGTGCCCGAGACCCAGACCAAGATCCTCTCGACCAGTGGGATGGTCACCGCGGCCAAGGAGACCACCGCCAAGAAGGTGCTCGTCGCCACCGAGACGGGCATGCTGCACCAGCTCTCGAAGGCCAACCCGATGGTGTTGTTCGAACCGGTCAACCGGGCGGCCGTGTGCAAGTACATGAAGATGATCACGCCGGCCAAGCTGCTGCGGTCGGTCCGTGACGGCACCGATGTCGTCGATGTCGCACCCGACGTGGCCGAGCGCGCCCGTCGGTCGGTCGAGCGGATGATCGAGATCGGCACCCCGTCGCCGACGGCCGAATAGGGACCGCCGGTGATCCCTCGGCGTCTCGCCGCGTCGACGCCGAGCTGGCAACTCGACGTCGACGTCGTCGTGCTCGGCTCCGGCGCCGCCGGACTGGCCGCCGCGTTGGCGGTCCGCCCGGTGCGCTCGGTGCTGGTCGTCACCAAGGACGTGCTCAACGCCGGTTCGACGGCGTGGGCCCAGGGGGGTCTCGCCGGTGTGCTCGACCCGACCGACTCGCTCGAGAACCACGTCCGCGACACGCTCACCGCCGGTGCCGGTCTGTGCGATGAGGTCGTGGTGCGCGAACTGGTACGCGAGGCGCCGACCGCGATCCGGTACCTGATGCGCTTGGGTGCCGCCTTCGACCCGGAGGCCGGCGGCCACGGTCCGGCACTCACCCGTGAGGGCGGACACAGCCACCACCGCATCGTCCACGCCGGTGGCGACCGCAGCGGTGCCGAGGTGCAGCGCACGCTCGATCAGTCGGCGATGGCCGCCGGTGTCGACGTGCTGGAGCGCGCCTTCGCCCTCGATGTGCTGGTCGGACGGGGACCCCTCGCGGGCCGCCACGCCGCCGGCGTGCGGGTCGCCCGGCTCGACGATGCGGGCCGATGCGTCGACGTCGGTGACATCACTGCCCGGGCCGTCGTCCTAGCCACCGGCGGGTACGGCCAGATCTTCGCCTCGACCTCCAACCCGCCGGCGGTCACCGGGGATGGGGTGGCGATGGCGATGCGGGCCGGGTTGGCGATCCGCGACGCCGAGTTCGTGCAGTTCCACCCGACGGTGATGTGGCGCGGTCCCGACGCCCGCGGCCAGCAAGCACTCGTGAGCGAGGCGGTGCGTGGTGAGGGCGCGATCCTCTACGACGGAGCAGGCCGGCGGGTGATGGCCGGGGTTCATCCGCAGGAGGACCTGGCACCCCGCGACGTCGTGTCGGCCGCCATCAGCCAGCGGATGGCCGAGGCGCCGGGCGGGGTGTCCGACCACGTGTACCTCGACGCCACGCACATGGGCGAGCGCTTCTACCAACGGTTTCCTTCGATCACCGCGGCATGTCGTGATGCCGGGATCGACCCGGCGCGCGAACGGATCCCGGTCGCCCCGGCCGCCCACTACGCCTGCGGCGGCATCCCGGCCCGGCTCGACGGCACGACATCGCTCCCGGCGCTGTACGCGGTGGGCGAGGTCTCCTGCACCGGCGTGCACGGCGCCAACCGACTGGCGTCCAACAGCCTCACCGAGAGCATCGTGGCGGGAACTCGGGTCGGGCGCGATCTCGCCTGGGAGCTCCCCGCGCCGGTGGAGCCCGACGTGTCCCCGGTCGTCGAGTCCGGTGCGTTGCCGGTCGATGTGCGGCCACTGGTGCGCGCGGCGATGTCGCGTGGGGTGGGGGTGCGACGCGACGCCCAGTCCCTGGCGGATGCCTCCGCCGTGCTCGCCGACGCGGCCGCGGCCGCTCGCGACGATGTCGGCCTCGCCGACCGCGCCGCGTGGGAGACGACCAACCTCACCACGGTGGCGGCCGCGGTGGTCTCGGCGGCGATGATCCGCGAGGAGAGCCGCGGTTGCCATCGCCGCGTCGAGTTCCCCGAACCTCGCGACGAATGGCTCGCGCATCTCGACGTCACGCTGAACAGCGGGCGCGCCGGGGTGAGCGTCGAGCGACGGCCGCGCTGATCCGCCACCGATCCGCCACTGATCCGCCACCGATCCGGAGGAACCCTGATGTTCACCTTCCATCCGCTGTCCGAACCCACCCGTCGCCGCCTCCTCGACGGCGGCCTCGACCCCGATGCCGTCGCCGCCCTGGTGCGACTGGCGGTCAGCGAGGACCTGATGGGTGGCATCGACGTCACGTCGACGGCGACGGTGCCCGCCGCACAGCGCTCGGTGGCGACCTTCGGATGCCGTCATCGGGGGGTGATTGCCGGTCTGGCGGTGGCGGCGGCGGTGATCGAGACGGTCTGCGGGGATGAGGCGTCGGACATGGAGTATCTCGCCGCCGACCGCGACCCGGTGGTTCCCGGTCAACACGTCGCCCGGGTCAGCGCCCCGACCGTCGGGCTGTTGACCGCCGAGCGCACGGCGCTCAACCTGCTGTGTCACCTCTCGGGGGTGGCAACGCTGACCCGGCGGTGGGCGGACGCGCTGGCGGGCACCGGATGCACCGTGCGCGACACCCGCAAGACGACGCCCGGGCTGCGGATGTTGGAGAAGTACGCCGTCCGGTGTGGCGGTGGGGCCAACCACCGTATGGGCTTGTCCGATGCGGCCCTCGTCAAGGACAACCACGTGCTCGCCGCCGGTGGGGTGGCGGCGGCGTTCGCGGCGGTGCGGGCGTTGACCGATCGAATCCCCGTCGAGATCGAGGTCGATTCGCTGGAGGGGCTGGCGATCGCGCTCGATGCCGGCGCCGACGAGATCCTGCTCGACAACTTCGACCTCGACCAGATGCGGGCCGCCGTGGCGGTGCGCGCCGAGCGCGGCCGCCAGGACGTGCGGCTGGAAGCGAGCGGTGGTCTGACCCTCGAGGTGGCGCGGGCGGTGGGCGAGACGGGCGTGGACTTCGTGGCGGTCGGCGAGCTGACCCACAGCGCCCGGGTGCTCGATCTCGGGCTCGACCTCGTGACGGTGAGCTGAGGGGTCCTAGCGTCGCGGGGATGACCGACAAGCCGAGCTATCTGGGCCTGCTCAACGCCGTGGCCGTCGCCGAGCGTCAGGCGGGGGAGTACCTCAACTGCTGGGCGGACACGACCGCCGACCCGGCGGTACGGGCGACGATCCGCACCGTGGCGTTGCGCGAGGCCGAGCACGGACTCGCGTTCGCCAAGCGGATCGACGAGTTGGGCTTCGAGGTGATCGACAAGCCCGACCGGTCGCACACGGCCAAGCTGAAGACGGCGGCGTCGACCGAGCTGACCGATCTCGACAAGTTCGAGTTGCTCGGGTTGGGAACGGCCCCGCAGACGGGTCGGCGTGACGTCTTCGACTCGTTCTTCGAGAACAAGGATCTCGACCCCGTCACCGGTGGGCTCCTCGGGCGCTACATCGCCGAGGAGCGCGACAGCGCCCGAAGGCTCGCCGGCTGCCATCAGGCGCTGGCCGCCGCCTCACCCTCGTCGAAGGGCTCGAAGAAGAAGTCGTCGAAGAAGAAGTCGTCGAAGTCGTCGAAGAAGAAGTAGCGGCGTCGGTCGCTAGGCGTAGACGCCGAGCAGGTCGACGACGACCACCACGTCGGTCTCGGCCGGGAGGCCGGCCGTCGGGAAGCCGTTCTCACCGAACGCCGCGAGGTACGGCACCGTGATGGCGCGGCGGCCGCCGACCCGCATGCCTTCCATGCCCTCGATCATCCCGCTCATCTCCGGCCCGGGGATCAGGGTGATCTGCTCGGGCTGACCGTTGTCCCAGGTCGACCGGAGGGTGACGCCGTTGTCGGCGCGGGCGAACACGAAGTTGATGATCGCCACCTGGCCCAGTTCGGCGGCCGGACCGTCGCCCTCCACGAGATCGTCGGTCGTCACCTCGTCGACGTGGACATCACACTCCGAGTCGGCGATCGTGTCGACCGGCGTGGACCCGGGTGTGGTCGTGTCGGGTGTGGTCGTGTCGGGTGTGGCCGTGTCGGGTGTCGTGGCGTCGCTGGCGTCGGTCGCACTCGACGTGTCGTCCGGGGCACTCGATGCCGGCACGGTCGTGTCGACGGCGGCCCGCGGGCACAAGGTGGGGATCGCGTCGACGGTCGGTGCGTCGTCGACGTCGGTCGGGGCGACGACGGCAAGCACGTCGATGACGAAGGTGAGCGGTCCGGTCGGCGGGCCGGTCACGGCCGCCACGGTCGTGGTCGTCGCCTGATCGCTGGTCGCGGTGCTGACGTCCGAGGTCGACCCGGTCGCGTCGCTGGTCGTCGCGTCGCTGGTCGTGTCGTCGCCGGTCGTGTCGAGCGGGTCGTCTCTGCCGGCGGTGGTGGTGTCGCTGGCGGCCACCGTGTCGCCATAGGCGAGGTCGGACGGGATGTCGAGCTGGAGTCGTTCGCCGGCCTGGACCCCCACCAGTCCCTGCTCCCAGCCCGCGATGACGGTGCCCGCGCCCAACACCACCGGCAACGGAGCACCGCCGAAGTTGGAGTCGAACGTGTCGCCGGTCTCGAAGCTGACACCGATGTAGCGCACCAGGACGCCGTCGCCGTCGACGGCCGCTCGCCCCGACCCCTCGGTCAGCACGGTGGTCGTCAGTTCGGTCGGTGCGTCATCGGGGAGCTCGACGTCGGGGGCGGGCGGCGCCGTAGCCGGGGTCACCGGGACGAGGGAGATTTCGGTCGGCTCGTCGGTGGCGGCGCTCGTCGACTCGTCATCATCACCATCGTCACCACCGCAGGCGGCGAGCACGAGCAGCGCGGCGAGCACACCAGCGGCACCTCGCCGCATCGCGGGGCGGGTGGGGCGGGGCGAGCGAGTGGTCAGCATCGGCCCGCGTGGCCGGGGAGCGTGATGAGCGGCAGCACGGCGGGCGACGCTAGCGGCGGGTGCTGCGAGACGGTCGTCACGCTCGGCCGGCCAGCCATTCCGCCTCGCGCCGACCCAGCGGCGTCGAGGGTGGGACCTCGACGAAGGGCCACACCTCTTCGGCCAACCTCCGGTAGTTGCCGCGGGCGCCGAGATCGCCGAGCAGGGCGTAGAGGCCGAGGTTGATCCGCTGGATGAACACGAACGATCGCGGCACCGTCGCGTACTGGGCGATCGGGCTGGAGCGGTCGAAGGTGTGGCGGACGATGCTGCTGGCGTACTCCTTGGTCCAAGTCATCGTGCGGTCCTCGCGCACCGCCTCGTAGAAATGGGTGAAGTACCGCCCGACGTCGCCGGTGTCGACCGGTGCGCCGGCGCGCAGCAACCCGGCGTGCTCGACCACCCGCCGGAACTCGGCGGCGTCGCGGTCATAGGCGGCGGCTTTGACCATCGCCACGAAGGTCGCCATCTCCTGCTCGCTGAAGTAGCGCACGAGGCCGAAGTCGAGAAACGTGACGCGTCCATCGCCGTGGAAGAGGTAGTTGCCGGGATGCGGGTCACCGTTGAAGGCGTGGAAGCCGTACAGGCTGCGGAAGACGAACCGGAACAGCGTCTCGGCCACGAGGTCTCGTTCGTGTTGGTCCCACGTCATCAGCTCCTGCCAGGTCGACCCGCTGACCAGATCGGCGGTCAGGACCCGCGCCGTCGAGTGTGATCCGATCACCGTCGGGACGGTGATGAACGGGTGGCCGGCAAAGAACTCGGCGAAGCGCTGTTGGTTGTCGGCCTCGCGGCGATAGTCGAGCTCTTCGGTCAACCGCTCCTTGATCTCGGCGACCATCTCGGCGGGGTCGAGGCCGCCGAAACCCTGTCGCAACGCGCTGCCCAGCAGGTCGGTGTTCGCGAGATCGGCAGCGATCGCCTCGGCCACCCCCGGGTACTGGACCTTCACCGCCACCGCCCGCTCGCCGCCGGTCGCGGGGTCGACCAACAGCGCCCGATGGACCTGACCGATGGAGGCGGCGGCGATGGGCTGGGGATCCCACTCGGCGAACAGCTCCGTGGGTGGCGCGCCCAGCTCGGCGGCGATCACCTCGGCCGCCAGTTCGGCGCTCATCGGTGGTGCATCGGCCTGGAGCTGGGACAACGCCTGGCGGACCGGTTCGGGCAGCCCGTCATCGAGATAGCTCGCCATCTGGCCGAGCTTCATCAGCGCACCCTTCATCGTGCCGAGCCGCTCGGCCACCTGTTCGGCGGTGCGCAACCGCAGCGCCGCGTCGAGTTGCGCCCGGCGAGGCGTCGATGCGAACAGCTGGCGGGCGCGGGTGCTGGCGACCGCTCCGCCGACGCCGACGCCGAGGCGGGCGAGCTCCAGGTTGCGCGCCGATCGGGTGGTGTGCGACAAGGCGCCGGCCATCGGTCGCCGGTGTCGCCGGATCGCGGTGGCGACGAGTGCCAGCGCGGTGGCCGCGCCGCCCACGACGGTCGCCGCCCGCAGCCGGCTCATCGGCGCTCGATCACCGAATCGATCGCGGCACCGGCGATGCGGTTGAAGCGGTCGGCGGCACCGATGGCGGCGTCGTGGTCGGCATCGATGCGGAACGCGGCGGCGGTCGGGACGTCCTCGAACAACAGCAGCTGGCGGCGAACCCCGACGACGCGGTCCTGCATCGTGATCACGACCGAGGTCGGCACGTCGACCTCACCGAGCCACTCGTCGGAGCGGAAACGTCCGAGCGCCGTGCCCGCCTCGAGGACCATCCGCCAGTCGTGGGTCGCCGCCTCCTGGATCGCCCACGGCTCCCACGTGCTGGTCTTGCGGGACAGGTAGAGACGGTGGGTGAGGCGTCGGCGCAGCGGCGGCGGCGTCACCCGCGCCAGCGCCGCGAGCCCACCCAGACCGACGAACGAGATCCGCTCGTTGCGCAACCGGTTGAAGTGCGGGGCGGTCGCACACAGCACCAGCCCGTCGAGACGATGGCCGTGACGACGCCACAACAGCTGGGCGACGGCCCCACCCATCGAGTATCCGAGCACGACGAAGCGTTCGATCCCGAGCGCATCGGCGACCGCCACGACGTCGTCGGCACAGTCCTCCATCCGGAACGCCCGGCGGCCGCGCAGCCCGCGGCCGTGACCGCGATGATCGAACGCCAGCACACGGGCGTGCTGGGACAGCGCCTGGTAGTTGCGGAAGAAGTTCAGATCGGCCGTCGCCGTCCAGCCGTGGAGCAGGAAGAGTGCCGGCCCGTCGGATGGTCCCGGCACGTCGCGCACGAACACCGTGCCGCCCTCCAGCTCGACGTCGCGGCCCGGTGGAAGCTCGGGCGCCACCACCGTCGCTGCCGTCGCCGGCGCTGCCTCGATCCCGTCGAGGACGCTCACCTCGTCGCTGTCGCTCAGCTGGCCTCGACCTTGATGACGCGCACCTGGAGCTCCCCGTTGGGCGCCGCGAACGCGACCGTGTCGCCGACGGCGGCGCCCAACAGCGCGGCACCCAGCGGCGCAGTCGGCGACACCACGTCGAGACCGTCGCGCTGCTCTTCGATGTGGCCGACGAGGTAGCGCTCGGCGGCGTCGTCGTCGTCGCCCTCGTAGACGATCGTGACGATCGCACCGGCGCCGACGACCCCGACGGCGGGCTGCTCGATGATCTCGACATCCTCGAGCAGCGCTTCGAGCTGGCGGATCCGACCCTCCATGTGACCCTGCTCGTCCTTGGCCGCGTGGTAGTCGCCGTTCTCCGAGAGGTCACCGAGCTCGCGGGCTCGCTCGATCTTCTCGGCGACCTCGATCCGACCGCGGGTGGTGAGATCGTCGAGCTCGGCGGTGA
>JBKEAH010000028.1:0-9636 GCA_047972065.1 Desertimonas sp. | reverse complement strand
GTCGTCGATGAAGGTGAACGTCTCGGCCACCGGGAGCGGCTCGCTGATGCCGGTCGACTCGATGAGCAGGTGGTCGAAGCGGCCTTCTCGGGCGAGGCGGCCGACCTCGACGAGCAGGTCCTCGCGCAGCGTGCAGCAGATGCACCCGTTGCTCATCTCGACGAGCCGTTCGTCGACGCCGAGGCGTGCGCCGCCGGCCTCGACGAGCATGCCGTCGACGTTCACCTCGCTCATGTCGTTGACGATCACGGCGACGCGAGCGCCCTCGCGGTTGCGGAGCACGTGATTGAGCAGCGTCGTCTTGCCGGCGCCGAGAAAGCCCGACAGGACCGTCACCGGCAGCCGGGACGTCATGTCGGCGAGATCAGCGTTCACCGGTTGCGACGTCCGTAGCGCTTGTTGAATCGCTCGACCCGTCCGGCGGTGTCGACGATCTTCATCTGGCCGGTGAAGAACGGGTGGCTGTACATCGAGATGTCGAGCAACACGTGTGGGTACTCCCGGCCGTCCTCCCACACGGTGGTGCGTGCCGGCGTCATCGTCGAGCGCCCGAGCCAACGTCGGCCCGCGGTGGTGTCCTCGAAGACGACGGGGTGGTAGTCGGGATGGATGCCTGGTTTCACGGCTGGTCCTGCAACTTGACGACGAACACGACGGGGAACATGGTGACGACGATAGCTCTAATCAGAATGATTCCTATACTGAGGGAGTGGATCGTGTCGCACTCACCTTGGTCGCCGGGGGAGACGTCTCCCGGCTCCTCGCTCAGCTCGCCGCCGACCGCCAGTTCGCGACGGCCGTCGTCGCCCCTCGCGACGCGTTGGTCGAGCTCCCCGCCGACGTAGAACGCATCGCCGTGAGCCCGGACATCGCATCGCGAACGCCGGGTTGTCGCTGCTGCGAGGTGCGTCTGGATCTCGTCGCGGCCGTGTCCTGGCTGGTCCGCCGTCGAGAACCGCCTCGTCGGGTGCTGGTCGCCATCGGCGGTGACGAGGACACCGTCACCGCCGCGCACACCGTGTTGTCGGACTCCGTCCTGGCGCGGCTCGTTCGCCTCGACGGCGTGGTGGTGTCGATCGACGCCGTCCAGTGGACGACTCGGATCCGCAGCGGCATGCCCGTGGACACCGACCTCGGCCTCGACCGGTTGGCGATCGCCGATCGGATCCTGATCGGGCGGAGCCGGCACGTGACCTCCCAGGCCCTCGGCGAGTTGGGCCACGTCGTGCGCTCGGCGAATCGGATCGCACCCGTCATCGCCCCGGCGGTGAAACCCTGTACGACGGGTGATCTGCTCGACCTCGACGCCTGGCACGGGGCGCCCTCGATCGGACCGGCTCCGGCCGAAGCCTCGCCATTCCTGACCGCCGATCACCCGGTGACCGTCGACTGCCGTGCCGAGGGCCAGCTCGACGGCGTCCGGCTCGACGAGTGGCTGGACGAGGTGATCGCCGCCCACGCGTCCAGGCTGTTGCGGCTGCAGGGGGCGGTCGCCGTGCCCGGCCATACCGAGCGGACCTGCTTCCACGGGGTGCGCTCCTTCGCCACCAGCCACGACGAGGCCCCCGACGGGGGCTGCCGCGGCGATGCCGCCAACACCGTGCTGCTCGTCGGACGCGATCTCCCCGCGGACGTGCTGCTCGCCGACTTCCACGCCACCCGTCAGTGAGCATGGCGTCCCCCGTCGGCGACGAGGAACGGTGCCGAACGCGCGGCTCGGACTCGATCGTCGCCATCGACTGGGCCGCGGGCGGGCAGCTGCTCGCGGCGACGCTGGACGGAGAGGTGCTCGTCAACGGGGGATGGCGTCGAGGCCCCGGCGGCGAGGACGGCAATTCGGGATCCGAGCTCGTCGCGGCATGCTGGTCGGCCCCGTCGACCCCCGTGGTGGCCTCGACCGGCGGACACGTGAGCATCCTCGATGACGGGCATCCGGCCGGTCGCGGGTGGCGACGGTCCATCGAGGCGGGGGAGCCGATCCTCGACATCGTTGCCAGCCGGGCCGGGGTGGTGGCCGCCCACGGGGAGGCGATCACGGTCGCCAGCGAGGACTCGACGGCCGAACCGCTGGCCCTGAAGGTCGGTCGGTTGCGCGCCCTGGTCGCCGTGTCGGGGTCCTACGCCGTTGCCGTCGGAGCCGATGGGGCCGCCTTCGTCGACACCGCGTTCGGTGCGCTCGATGGTCGCATCGAGCTCGACGGAGCGCTGTCGATCGCGGTCGACGGGTCGGGGGAGCATCTTGCGATCGGTGACGTCGCCGGCTCGATCCAGGTCCTGCGTATCGGGCACCAGCTCAATGGTCGGGAGCTGACGGGATACCCGGATCCGGTCCGTCTGCTGGCGTGGACCGATCGCCCGTTCGGCGTCGTCGCCCTCGCCGACGACGAGCTCACCTTCTGGCATCATCGCGCCGGCGAGGTGGCCGAGTCGCCGATCAGCGCGACCGTCGGCGGTGCGCCGCTCTGCGCGCTCGCCGCCGCACCGTTCGGATCGTTGGTCGCCACCGGCGATGTCGATGGGCGGGTGGATGTCTGGTCGCTCCACGCCCTGGGCCGGCCGGTGTGGCGAGCCGTTCCGCTGGGGGGCGAGATCACGGTGCTGCGGTGGAGCCCCGACGGCGCTCGGCTGGCGGCCGGCACGACGAAGGGCGACGTCGCCGTCTGGTCCCGCCGGTCGATCGTCTGACGCGCGTCGGGGTATCCCGAGCGCTCAGCCGTGCCGGCGAAGCACGAGGATGCCGGGTTCGGGCTCGTCGCCGGTGACATCGGCCGGGAGCAGTCCGATCACGCCGGCCGCGCTGACGCGCCGCCACGAGCCGGTGGCGATGTGCCGGTGAATGACCTGGTCGTCGTCGGACAACACCTCGTAGAGGGTGTCGTAGTGGTCGGTCGTGGCCGGGCGGTGGGTGGCGCGGTACCGGTGACGACCGACCCTCGCCTCCTCGACGACGTCGCCGGTGTCGCTGGACGCGGCGCCGTGCGCTTCGGTGCCAGCGTCGGCAGTGGCCGGGCTCGTGGTCAGCAGCGCCCGCCCACCCGGGGCGAGACGGTCGGCGATCCAGCCGACCAGGCCCGTGCAGATGGTCGTGGGCAGATGGCCGAGCATGTGCGCGGCGACGACGCCGTCGACGCGCTCGGGAAGCGTCGCCAGTACGGCCGGGATGGCGTCGGGGTGGACCGTGACCCGCGCCAGCTCTCCGGCTCCGCTGAGCCGGGCGAGCAGCATCGAGCGCATCGTGCGATCCGGCTCGACGGCGATGATCTCAGCGGCGGTGCAGCGGGTGAGCGCGAGCGTGCCGATCCCGCTGCCGGCGCCCAGGTCGGCGATGACCTGGTGCGGTCGGAGTCCGCCGAACGCGTGGTCGAGGTGCCGCCGCAGCCGGGCCCATGCCGGGTCCATCAGCAGCTCGTGGAACTCGGCCATCTCGGCGTACTCCGCGTACGCGTCGCCGGGATCGTCGAACGGGGTGTCCATCACCTGGCGGCTCGTCGGGTGACCGGCCGTCGACACGGGGTTTGGCAAAGAGTGAGAACCACTCTCAATGACGCTAGCGTGTCACCAATGATCAGCAAGTACAGCTTCAGGCGAACCGGTGTTGCCCTCTCCGTCGCCGGCCTCGCCGCCGTGCTCGGTGCGACGGGGGCCGCCGCGACCACCGAGCCGTCCACCGGCACCGACGACGCCGCGGCGGGCGAGGTGTCGCAGCCGGAACCCCGCGTCGCCATCACCTACGACGGTGGTGTGCAGGTGCTCGATGCCGCCACCCTTGAGGTCGTCGGTGACCATCACCGCGACGGCTTCCTGCGGGTCAACGCGGCCGGGGACGGCCGCCACGTGCTGGTGACGACCGAGGAGGGGTTCCAGGTCCTCGATGCCGGTTCGTGGACCGACGGCGGCGCCTCGTTCGCCGGTGCGTCGGAGCTGACCGATGACGTCTTCGCCGCCGAGGCGGCCGGTCACGTCGTCCCGCACGGCGAGCGGACCGTGTTGTTCGCCGACGGCACCGGTGACATCACCTCGTTCGCCGTGGCCGACCTCCGTACCGGCGACGGACTGCCCGAGACGCGGTCGTGGGAGTCGGAGGCGGCGCACCACGGCGTGGCGATCGAGCTCGCCGACGGCACGCTGCTGTCGACCATCGGCACCGAGGACGGCCGCAGCGGGGTCCGGGTGCTCGACGCCGATGGCGCCGAGGTGGCCCGGTCGGAGGAGTGCCCAGGCGTGCACGGCGAAGGGACCGTCGAGGGCGAGGTCGCCGTCTTCGGGTGCGAGAACGGCGCGCTCGTCTACGACGGTGAGTTCGCCAAGTTGACCGCCCCCGACGAGTACGGCCGGATCGGCAACATCTTCACCACCGAGACGTCGCCGGTCGCGTTCGGTGACTACCGCTCGGACCCCGATGCCGAGGGCTATCTGCTCTCGGCCGTCGCCCTCATCGACGCTGCCGCGCCCGAGCTGACGATCGTCGCGCTTCCCGAGGGCGCCGAGTACACGTTCCGTGATCTCGCTCGTGGCCCCAACGACGAAGGCGTCGTGCTCGCCACCGATGGCAGCCTGCACCTGATCGATGTCACGACGGGTGAGGTGACCGCGTCGTACGCGGTCATCGATCCGTGGGAGGGCCCCGTCGAGTGGCAGAACCCGCACCCCGCTCTCAAGGTGCTCGACGGCGTCGCCTACGTCACCGACCCGGCGGCCGACAGCATCCATGCCGTCGATCTGGCCAGCGGCGACGTCCTCGTCACCGGTGAGCTCGAGGTGACCCCCAACGAGATCGCGGTGACCACCGGGTGAGTCCGTTGCGGCCCGACGCGTCCGACTGACGCGTCGGGCCGGCGGCCGCGCGTCAGCGTGGCTGCGGGGCGCTGGGCGCCGTCACCTCGAGATCGTCGTGACGGTCGTCGCCGTGATGGTCCTCGTCGAGGACCAACGCCCGGTCGTCGAATCCGAGCATCCGGCCGGCGTAGGCGGCGGCGAGGTGTTCGCGGGTGAGGACGTCGCCCGGTGTGCCGGACGCGACCAGGCGTCCCGCCACGAGCAGCACCCGGTCGGCGGCGGCGGCGTCGGTCAGGTCGTGGCTGGCCACGATGATCGTGCGCCCGGCCGCTCGCTCTTCGGCGAGGACCAGGCGAATGCGGTCCATCGACGCCATGTCGAGCCCGGCGGTCGGCTCGTCGAGCAGCAGGACATCCGCCTGCTGGGCGAGCCCCTGGGCCACGAAGGTGCGTTGACGTTCCCCGCCGGAGAGTTCCGACAGATGGCGCGTGGTGAGATGGCCCAGATCGAGCCGATCGATGGCGTTGTCGACGTGGTGTCGGTCGCCGGCCGTGATGCGACCGAACGCGCCCCGCTCGGCGGCCCGTCCGAGGGTGACGATCTCTCGCACGGTCACCGGGAGGCCAGCCGGGGCCCCTTGGGCCTGAAGGACGTAGGCGATCTGGCGGCGGACCACCGAGGGTTCCGCCCCGAGCACCGACAGCGTGCCCTGGCTCGGTTCCAGCAGGCCGGCGATGGCGTCGAGGAGGGTTGACTTTCCCGAGCCGTTGGGGCCGATGAGCACGGTGACGCCCGGGGCGATCGCGGCGTCGCCGATCTCCAGTACTACCCGTCCCGAGCGGCTCAGGACGAGCTCTCGGGCCGTCACGACGGCGTCGCGACCGATCGGGCGGCGGTGAGGAGTTTCCGACACTCATCCCGAGACTAGCCCTAGAACGAGAGTGATTCCTATACTGCCGTCATCGACGCCGCGAATCGACCAGTCCGCCGAGCCCCGATGGCTGGCCCGCCGTGTTCGGTGTGATCGACCTCGTCACCGATGCCTTCTCGTCGGATCTGACGCGCCGGGCGTTGCTCGGAGGCCTCCTGGCCGCGACCACGACGGCGCTGATCGGGACCTGGGTGGTGGTGCGTGGCCTCGCCTTCTTCGGCGACGCGTTGTCCCACGGCGTCCTGCCGGGCATCGCCCTCGCGGTCATCTGGGGGTTCGACGTCTCCCTCGGAGCGATGGCCAGCGCCGCGGTGATGGTCCTCGGCATCAACCTGGTCCACCGGACGACTCGACTTCCCGAAGACACAGGGATCGGGCTGTTGTTCGTCGGCATGCTCGCCCTTGGGGTGGTGATCATCAGCCGTCAGACCACCTACGCCGGTGACCTGACGGCGTTCCTGTTCGGCGACGTGCTCGCCGTGCGCGGCCCCGAGCTCCGTCTCGAGGCCGCCGCGCTGGTGATCACCCTGGCCGGGGTCGTCGTCGGCCACCGCGCCTTTCTGGCGCTCGCCATCGGTCGGGCCAAGGCGACCTCGCTCGGTCTGCGTCCCGCGCTCGCTCACGCCGGAATGCTCACGCTGCTCGCCCTCGCCGTCGTGTCGTCGTTTCAGGCGGTCGGCACGCTGCTGGTCTTCGGGCTGCTCGTCGCTCCGCCGGCGGCCGCCACCCTCGTCGCCCGGCGGCTACCCACGATCATGGCCACGGCGGTGGTCTTCGGGTGGCTCTCGGTCGTCGTGGGCCTGACCGTGAGCTACCACGCCGACACGGCGGCGTCGGCCAGCGTGGCCGCCGCCGCGGTCTTGCTCTTCTTCGTCGTGCTCGCTGTGACCGAGGTCGCCCGACTCCCGGCTGTCGCGGGCCGATTCTCGTCGTCCCAGGGTTGAGAATCATTCCGACTGATGCTAGAACGGCGTCCGATGCGCTCTCGACATCGATCCAAGTTCGTCGCGGCCACGTTGACCGTCGCCGTCGGCCTGTTCACGGCAGGCCCCGCCGCCACCGCTCAGGCTCGGGGCGTCAGCACGGCCCCACCGGCGACGGACCCGCCACCGACCGGGGACCAGGCCGACGACCACGACCCCGCCACGGACGAGGAAACCGAGGCGACCGAACACGGCGAAGCGCCGAGCGGCGCCGCCGAGGCCCAGTCGGCGATGCCGCGACTCGCCGTCGCCGACGCCGAGTCGGGCACGGTCGAGCTGCTCGACCTGGTGGAGGGCACGGTCATCGACACGTTCGAGGCCACCGGGCCGTCGTTCTTGGCCACCGACGGGCGGATCGTGTTCGCCATCGACTACGAGGGCGGCGTCGTCACCGCGATCGACACCGGGACGTGGGTGGTCGACCACGGCGATCACTATCACGCCTACGTGAGCGAGCCGGCCGTGATCGGCACGCGGGAGGGTGAGCACCCTGCCCATGTCGTATCGAACGACGACTACACCTCGATCTTCTTCGACGGGACCGGTACCGCCGACATGATCGACGAGGAGTCGCTCGAGTCGGGCCGCGTCGAGCCGTCGTTCACGATCGAGGCAGCGGGGCCGCACCATGGGCTCGTGGTGGCGTTCGCCGATCACTTCGCCGTGTCGATCCCCGGAGCGACGCCCGAGGACCTGCCGATCGGTCTCGAGGTGCGCCACGACGATGGCGAGGTCGAGGGTTCGTTCGAGGACTGCCCCGAGATGCACGGCGAGGCCAGCTTCTCCACCGGGGTGCTGATGGCCTGCCAGGACGGGCTGATGTGGCTCACTGGCTCCGAAGGTGCGTGGGACGCGGCCAAACTTCCGTACCCCGACGGCACCCCCGATGGTGACCGCACCTGGTCGTTGGCTCACGTCCCCGGCGTTCCCGCCGTGGCCGGGCTGCTCGGTGAGAACGCCGTGGTCGTGGTGGACACCGAGACCGCCGAGACCCGGCGCGTCGAGCTCCCCGAGGCGGGCGTTGCCGTCGCCGTCGCCGATGGCGGCGATCACGTCCTCGGCCTGACCGCCGACGGACAGCTCCACCTCATCGACGCCGCCACCGGCACGATCGAGACCAGCGGTCCCGTCGTCGACCCGATCGACCTGGACGCCACCGACGGCCCACCGTCTCCCGCCGTCGTCGTGTCCGGCCCGCGGGCCTACGTCAGCGATCCGGCCACCAGCTCGATCCACGAGGTCGACTTCGCCGACGGGATGCGCATCGCCCGCTCGTTCGAACTCGGCGTGGTACCCGCCGAGTTGGCCCTCACCGGATCACGGTGACCACGCTCGGCCGCGGTGCGGTCCTCGTTGCTGCGGCCGGACTCTTCATCGCCGGCTGTGGTGGCGGCGAGGGGGACGCTGGGTCCGGGTCGGCTCCAGCGTCCCCCGACCGGCCGTCGGTCGTGGTGACGACCAACATCCTCGGTGACATCGTCGGCGAGGTCGCCGGCGGGGTCGCCGACGTCCACGTCCTGATGCCCGCCGGCGCCGACCCCCATTCGTTCGGCGTGTCCGCCGCCGATGCCGAACGGATGGAAGACGCCGATCTCATCGTCGCCAACGGCTTAGGTCTCGAAGAGGGTGTCCTCAACAACGTCGAAGCCGCCGCCGATGTCGGGGTCACGGTCCTCGAGGTGGCCCCCGAGCTCGACCCGCTGCGCTACGGCGACGCCGCCGGCGCAAGCAGCGGGTCCTTCGACCCCCACATCTGGACCGATCCGACGCGGATGATCGCCGCGGTCGACCTCATCGCCGAGGCGATCCGCCCCCTGCCGGGCGTCGACCCCGACGTCGTCGACCAGGCGGCCACCGACTACGCCGAGGAGCTCGGTGAGATGGACGAGTCGATGAGCGAGCGCTTCGAGGTGATCCCGCCCGAGGATCGCCGGCTGGTGACCAACCATCACGTGTTCGCCTACTTCGCCGAGCACTTCGACTTCGAGGTCATCGGCGCCGTCCTGCCCAGCGGCACCACTCTGGCGTCACCGAGTGCCAGCGACCTCGAGGACCTTGCCGATGTGCTGCGCGAGACCGGCGTTCCCGCCATCTTCGCCGACTCGTCCGACCCCGCCCGCCTCGCCGAGGTCCTGGCGTCCGAGGCGGGGGTCGACGTCGAGGTCGTCAGCCTGTTCACCGAGTCGCTCGGCCCGGCGGGCTCGGGGGCCGAAACCTACCTCGAGATGTTGGACACCAACGCCGACCTCATCGTCGCTGCGCTGGTGGAGGGCTGACGGCCCGCCGACTCGTTCAGGCCCGGTTTGGGCGCAGCGACGTGACGACGTAGGTCGCCAGGCCGGTGCTGATCGGCACCGCCGCTACGAGCCCGATCGAACCGACGAGGGCGCGCACGATCTCGGTGGCCACGATCTCGCGGGTCGACACCGATCCGATGCCCTCACCGATGCTGCTGAACAACAGGAGGAGCGGCAGGGTCGCGCCGGCGTAGGCGAGGAACAAGGTGTTGACGGTCGAGGAGATGTGGTCACGACCGATCACCAGGGCCTGGGAGAACAGCCGGCGTGGGGGCTCGTCGGGTTGGGCACGGTGGAACTCCCACACCGCTGATACCTGGGTGACGGTGACGTCGTCCAGCACGCCGAGCGAGCCGATCACGATCCCGGCCAGCAGCAGGCCCCGTGGGTCGATGTCGGCTCCCACCAGCGAGACGACGAAGCTGGCGTCGTCGGAGAAGCCGCTGAGCTCGTTGAGCCCGACGAACAGCCATGCCAGCAGCCCGGTCAGCGCAAGGCTGGACAGGGTCGAGAGCAGGGCGACGTCGGTCGACGGGCCCGTCCCGTGGGCGAGGTACAAGGCGAGCATGGCGACGACGCCGGAGGTCACCAGCGCCACCGCCACCGCGTTGTTCCCGTCGATGATCGACGGGAGCGCGAACCAGATGAT
>JBKEAH010000006.1:0-1884 GCA_047972065.1 Desertimonas sp. | reverse complement strand
TCCCTCGGTGAAGGAGTCCCCATGACCATCTCGGCAACCACCCACCTCAATCTGCCCGGTACGGCCCGCCAAGCGCTCGGGTTCTACCGGTCGGTCTTCGGCGGCGAGGTCGCCGTCACGACCTACGGAGAGCTCGGCATGCCCGCCGAGGCGCCCGACGCCGACCGGGTCGTGTTCGGTCAGCTCGAATCGGTGGACGGCCTCCGGCTGATGGCCTACGACGTGCCCGGCCGAACCGAGGCGTTCGCCGGCACCACGGCGCGGAGCGGTGGAGCCACCGTGACCGACCAGCCGTTCTTCGTCGCCGTGCGCGGCGACACGCTCGAGGAGCTCACCTCGTACTGGGACCGGTTGGGGGAGGGGGCGACCATCGTCGAGCCGCTCGCGGCGTCGGCGTGGAGCGCTGGCTTCGGGATGCTCACCGATCGATTCGGGGTCACCTGGGTCCTCGACGTCGCGTCGAGCGGGGGCGGGTGACCCGTCCGGTCAGCGGCGCCGGGCGGTCAGCGATTCGGCCAGGCGTCGCTGCTCGCGGACACGCAGCGCCGTGTTGACCCGCTGACGTTCGAGCACCTGCTCCAAGGTCTTGGCGGCCTGGGGGATCGGGTGCTCGGCGAAGAACGACTGGACGTCGGCGGCGACCTCGGGGGTGTTGAGCAATCGCACCGTCGACACCATTCGCACGATCGTGTTGGACGGGAACGCCTCGTTGGCCTGCGGCCAGTGCTGGCGGACGAACCGCCATGCCGCGACACCGTGGTTGCGGTTGGCGATGCAGGCGGCCAGCAGGAACGGAGCGTTCTGGGTCTTCACCTCCCCCGACATCGCCAGCTCGCAGGTGCGCAGCACCAACGCCTCGTCGTCGAACTCGGCCAACGACATCAGATGGCGGAGCTGGTCCTGGGGCGTGACGGCGTCGCGATAGCCGGCAAGGAGACGGTCGTAGACGGCGGCGTCCCCGGTGGCCGCCGTGACCGAGGTGGCCGCCGACACCAACTCGGGATCGACCGAGCCCGGTCGCTCGACGCTGTGGTCGTAGAGGGCGCGGGACCGGGCGATCGTGGCGGAGTCGTCGCCGAGCACGGCAAGCGCCCCCGTCAGCGCACCGCGCAGCTTCGCCCGCAGGTCATCCTCACCCGCCACAGGGTCGCCCAGGTTCCCGAGGGCGGGGGCGAGCAGGGTGCGCACCCGGGAGCGGAACGCCGGCAACCCGGTGTCGTCCAACAGCCGGCCGATGCCGCGCAACCCGACGAGGATCGCCTGCCACACCGCCAGGTCCACCTCGGCGCCGAACCCCTCGACGAAGTCGAGGTAGTCGGCGGCACTCAACCGCCCGGCCACGACCTCGTTCCAGGCGTCGTCGACCAGGTTGTAGCGCTCGAGGGTGTCGAGGCCGGCCAACGTCGCCCCCGACAGCCGGGAGCGCAGCTCGGCGTCGTAGGCGACACGGAAGAACCCGTGTCCGCCGGCGTTGACCACGATCGGCCCGTGGGCATCGGACAAGGTGAGACGGCCGTCGCGGTCGTCGAGCAACATCCGGGCCTGCTCGTGCTCGGTGCGCACCAGCACCGGCACCAGCCAGGCGGCGTCGGTGTCGGTGCCGTCGGCAGCGTCACCGAAGTCGAAGCGTTGCTGGCGGAGCACCAGATCGGAACCGTCGAGCGCGGCGGTGACCAGCGGGTAGCCCGGCTGCCAGATCCACGAGTCCATCATCGCCCGGACCGGCTCCCCGCTGGTCGTCTCGATGGCGTCCCACAGGTCGTTGGTCTCGGTGTTCCCGTACTCGTGCGTACGTAGGTAGTGGCTGACCCCGGCCCGGAACTCATCGGCGCCGAGGTATTGCTCCAACATCCGCAGCAGGGCGCCACCCTTCTGGTACGTGAG
>JBKEAH010000278.1:0-4630 GCA_047972065.1 Desertimonas sp. | reverse complement strand
AGCGGCTCTCGGCCGATGTGATGACCTTCACCGTCGGCACCTCGAGCGTCAACAAGGGCGAGAGCCTGCGCGACACGATCGAGACCGTCGCCGCGATGGGGGTCGACGCCTTCGTGATCCGTCACGGCGCCAGCGGGGTGCCCTGGCAGGCGAGCCAGTGGACGAACGCGTCGATCATCAACGGGGGCGATGGCTGGCACGCCCATCCGACCCAGGCCCTGCTCGACGCCTACACGGTCCGAACCGCACTCGGGCGCACCGGCGGCCTCGACGGCGTCCGCATCGCCGTGGTGGGCGACATCAAGCACAGCCGGGTCGCCCGCAGCGACGTCGAGGTGTTCCAGGCGCTGGGTGCCGACGTCACCCTCGTCGCCCCGGCCACGCTGCTCCCACCGGTGGCGCCGGCACCGACGACCGACCGGCTCGACGACGTCATCGAGCACCTCGACGTGCTCTACCTGCTCCGGATGCAACGCGAGCGGATGGGAGAGGCGCTGGTGCCGACGCTGCGCGAGTACAGCCACCGCTTCGGCTTGACGACCGAGCGGGCCCGTCGTCTCCCCGAGCATGCCGTGGTGATGCATCCCGGACCGATGAACCGCGGGGTCGAGATCATGGTGGATCCGGCCGAGCTTCCCGGCGCGGTGATCACCCAGCAGGTCACCAACGGGATCGCGGTGCGGATGGCGGTGCTCTTCGATCTGCTCGCCGCGAGCGGGCGCGACCTGACGACCACGGAGGAACCCTCATGAGCGGTGTACTGATTTCCGGCGGACGGGTGCTCGACCAGACGGGCGAGCGCGTCGCCGACGTCCGCATCACCGCCGGCCGGGTCGCTGCGGTCGGCCCGTCGCTGGTCGCCGCCGACGATGACACCGTGCTCGACGCTCGTGGTTGTGTCGTCACGCCGGGGTTCGTGGATCTCCACGTCCATCTCCGTGAGCCGGGGCGCGAGGAGGCCGAGACGATCGAGACTGGCAGCCGGGCCGCCGCCTTGGGTGGTTTCACCGCGGTGGTGGCGATGCCCAACACCGACCCCGCCCAGGACACCCGCGGGGTGGTCGAGTTCGTTCGGGCGCAGGGCGAGGTGGCCGGCCTGTGCGAGGTGCTCCCCTCCGGGTGCATCACGGTCGGACGGGTCGGCGCGGCGTTGGCTCCGTTTGGCGAGTTGGTCGATGCCGGGGTGCGGATCTTCACCGACGACGGGGCCGGCGTGCAGGATCCGCTGCTGATGCGGCGAGCGATGGAGTACAGCTTGGGCCTCGACATGGTGCTGGCCCAGCACTGTGAGATCGCCCGACTGACCGAGGGTGCGGTGATGCACGAGGGCGCCTGTTGCAGCGAGCTCGGCGTCCCCGGCTGGCCGGCGCTGGCCGAGGAGCTGATGGCCCACCGCGACATCGAGTTGTCGCGCCTGACCGGCGCCCGCATCCACCTGCTGCACCTGTCGACGGCGGGCAGCGTCGAGCTGGTGCGCCGGGCCAAGGCCGACGGTCTGGCGGTCACGGCCGAGGCCACGCCGCACCACATCAGCCTGACCGACGAGCAGCTCCGTGGCTTCGACCCGCGCTTCAAGGTCAACCCCCCGCTGCGGACCCGGGCCGACATCGACGCGATCAAGGCCGGCCTCGCCGACGGGACGATCGACGCAATCGCCACCGATCACGCGCCACACACCGCCGACGACAAGGAACGACCGCTGGCCGACGCCCCGCCGGGCATGGTCGGACTGGAGACCTCGCTCGGGGTGTGTCTCGCCGAGTTGGCGATGCCGTTGGTCGATGTCGTCGCCGCGATGTCGTGGAAGCCGGCCGCCATCGCCGGCGTCGCCGAGCGCCACGGCCGCCCGATCGCGGTGGGCGAGCCGGCCAACATCACGGTGTTCGACCCCGATCACGCCTGGCAGGTGCGCCCGGCCGCCCTGGCCAGCCGCAGCCACAACACCCCCTACCTCGACCGGAACCTGCGCGGCAAGGTGCGTCATACCGTGTTTCGCGGCACCCCGGTCGTCATCGACGGAGCCGCACAACGGTGAATACTCATACACTCAACCGCATGTTCATACGTTTCGTTGACCGAGTATCTCCCGTCAACGGAGTACGGGGCGACCGGTTTCCCGCCGCCACCTACTCGGATGACACCACATACTCGGTTGGAGGACGGTCGTGATCGACGGGGTCTTGGTGTTGGCCGACGGCTCGACCTTTGAGGGCGAGCTTTTCGGTGCCGCAACCGGCACCGCCGGCACCGCCGGCGCTCCGGCGCCTGGGCGGGCTGCATCGAGCAGCGGCGAGGTCGTGTTCAACACGGCGCTGTCGGGCTACCAGGAGATCATCACCGACCCGTCCTATGCCGGGCAGATCATCACCTTCACCAATCCCCACATCGGCAACTACGGGGTCAACCTCACCGACTTCGAGTCCCGCCGGGTGTTCTGCCGCGGCGTGATCGTGCGCGATCTCGCCCGCCGCCCCAGCAACCGGCGCAGCCAGGCCGATCTCGGCTCCATGCTGGCTCGTTACGGCATCTCGGGTATCGCCGGGATCGACACCCGTCGGCTGACCCGGCTGATCCGCGACACCGGGGCCATCCCCGGTGCCTTCGGACCCGCCGACCAGGAGGCCGAGCTACGCATCGTCGCCGCCGAGGAGCCGGGGACCGACGGCGTCGACCTCGTCGCCCAGGTCACCACGGCCGAGCCCTACACCGTGGGCGCCGGTGGCGACCTGCGCATCGTCGCCTACGACTACGGCATCAAGCGCACGATCCTGCGACACCTCGCCCGGCTCGGCACCGTCGAGGTCGTCCCGTCCACCACGCCGGCCGCCGAGGCGTTGGCCCGCGACCCCGACGGGATCTTCCTATCCAACGGTCCCGGCGACCCGGCCTGTGTCGCCGGTGCCACCGACATCGTGCGTGAGCTGCTGGGGTCCGGTGTGCCGATCTTCGGCATCTGCCTCGGCCACCAGATCCTCGGTCGCGCCCTCGGGGCCGAGACGCTCAAGCTGCCCTTTGGCCATCACGGTGCGAACCACCCGGTCAAGGATCTCACCACCGGGAGGATCGAGATCACCAGCCAGAACCACAACTTCGCCGTCGACATCGGCTCGTTGGCCGGCGTGGCCGAACTCACCCACGTCAATCTCAACGACGGTGTCTGCCAGGGCCTGGCCGCCATCGACGCCAACGCCTTCGGTGTCCAACACCACCCCGAAGCCGGCCCGGGACCGCACGAGAGCGCCTACCTCTTCCACCGCTTTCTGGAGCGAATGGTGGCCTATCGAGACAAGACCACCGTGACGATCGGCAATCACGTCACCGGCTACGAGCCGGTGGGGCTGCCCGCCGCCGAGGCTGGTGTGGCATGACGGTCTCAGCGAGCGCAGTGAACGTCCTGGCGATCGCCGAGGTCGGCGAGCACAACGCCAGCGGAGCGAGCCGGGGAGCCGGCCCGCGTGGCCGGGGAATGCCGGAGAACGTCTGATGCCGAGGCGCGATGATCTCCACACGGTCCTGGTGATCGGGTCGGGGCCGATCGTGATCGGTCAGGCCTGCGAGTTCGACTACTCGGGCACCCAGGCCTGCCGGGTGTTGCGTGAGGAGGGCTACCGCGTCGTCCTCGTCAACTCGAACCCGGCGACGATCATGACCGACCCCGACTTCGCCGACCGCACCTACATCGAGCCGATCACCCCCGAGGTGGTCGCCTCGATCATCGAGCGCGAGCAACCCGACGCCGTGCTCCCGACCCTCGGCGGCCAGACCGGGTTGAACACGGCGATGGCGCTCTACGAGCAGGGGATCATCGGTCACCCCGGGACCCCCGAGATGATCGGCGCCAACGCCGAGGCCATCGCCACCGCCGAGGACCGCGAGCGGTTCAAGGAGGCGATGATCGACATCGGGCTCGACGTGCCCCGTTCGGGCATCGCCCACGATCTCGACGAGGCCCGCAAGGTCGTCGCCGAGATCGGGCTGCCGATCATCGTCCGGCCGGCGTACATCCTCGGCGGTCGCGGGACCGGCATCGCCGAGACGTCCGAGGACTTCGAGCGGCTCGCCGCGGCGGGGATCGACGCCAGCCCGATCGGCGAGATCCTCATCGAGGAGTCGATCGCGGGGTGGAAGGAGTTCGAGCTCGAGGTGATGCGCGACCGCAACGACAACTGCGTGATCATCTGCTCGATCGAGAACGTCGACCCGATGGGTGTCCACACCGGCGACTCGATCACCGTCGCCCCGGCCCAGACCCTCACCGATGTCGAGTACCAGGCGATGCGCGACGCCGCCTTTGCCTGCATCCGCCGCGTCGGCGTCGAGACCGGCGGCTCCAATGTGCAGTTCGCCCTCGACCCCGACACCGGCCGCATGGTCGTCATCGAGATGAACCCGCGCGTCAGTCGGTCGAGCGCGCTGGCCTCCAAGGCGACGGGCTTCCCGATCGCCAAGTTCGCGGCCAAGCTCGCCGTCGGCTACGCCCTGGATGAGATCCAGAACGACATCATCGATGCGGGCCGGCAAGGCGCTGGAGCGCCGCCGGTCCCGGACCGGGATGTCGCCTCACAACGACGCGGTTCGGCGCCCGAGTTCGGTCAGAAGGCGTGTTTCGAGCCGGTGATCGACTACGTGG
>JBKEAH010000269.1:0-3445 GCA_047972065.1 Desertimonas sp. | reverse complement strand
GCTGCACCCTGCGCTGGTCGTTCACGGTCGAGTTCGCCGACCTGTACCGATGCGGCGGTTTCACCGTGAGCGGACCGACCGACCTCGCGGTCAACTGCGCCTGAGCACGGGCACCACCCCGACCGGGCCCGGCGCCGCCGGCGTCAGCGTGGTTCGCGGGGCAAGCCGAGGACCCGCTCGCCGAGGATGTTGCGCATCACGTTCGAGGTGCCGCCCATGATCGTGTAGCCGGGCGCGTACACGAGCCCCTTGGTGATGTCGTTCCACAGCGTCGCCTCGGCGCCGAGCGTGCGGTACACGAACTCGGCGACCCGCCACTCGTGTTCGGTGCAGAAGCACTTCGTCGCCGCCGAGAACCCGGCCGGCGCCTGCTTCAACACCTCACGGACGACGAGGATGCGTCCGATGCGGTACCCGCTCTCGATGCGCGCCATCTCCTGGCGAACGACGGGATCGGCGGTGCGGCCGTCGTCGCGGGCGCGTTGGGCAGCGATCTCGTACAAGGACTGGTTGGAGACCAGCCGGTCGATCCCGCCGCGCTCGTGTTCGAGCTGGCGCATCGTCTGCTTGAAGGCGTTGCCCTCGACGCCGACGAGGTTGACCGCAGGTACCCGGACGTCGGTGAAGAACACCTCGCAGAAGTGCTGATTGGTCGTCATGTCGCGGATCCGGCGAACCTCGATGCCGGGGGTGTCCATCGGCACGATGATCTCGCTGATGCCCGCATGGGGTGGGCCCTCGGTCGAGGTGCGACAGATCAGGTACACGTAGTCGGCGACCGCTGCGAAGCTGGTCCAGATCTTCTGACCGTTGATCACGAAGTCGTCGCCGTCGCGCACCGCTCGGGTCTTCAGACTGGCGAGGTCGCTGCCCGCCTCGGGTTCGGACATCCCAATCGACCAGGTCGATTCGCCGGCGAGGATGCCGGGCAGGAACTCGGCCTGCTGATCCGGGCGGCCGAACGCGATCAGCGTCGGGCCCATCTGCCGGTCGGCGAACCACATCGCCGCCAGCGGGGCGCCGGCTCGAATCAGCTCCTCGCCGATGATCAGGCGGTCGATCGGCGGGCGGCCACCACCGCCGAACTCGGTCGGCCAGGTCAGACCGATCCATCCGAGGGTGGCCATCTCCTTGGCGAACTCGTCGGAGTAGCCATTGATCCACGAATCGTTGGCCCGCCCGAACCGGGCGACGGCGTCGGTGGCGACGTCACGGGCCTGCTGGCGCAGCGCATCCTGCTCGGGCGTCCAGGTGAAGTCCATCGCCGCCGATGATACGAACGTGTCGCGACCGCCCCGAATCGGCGCCGCCCGCCCGTTGGTGTCCCCTCTCGACCGGCCGACCCGTTCCGGTGTGGGAGCGCGCGGTGGCCGCCGGGGCTGAGGTGCGCTTCGAGCTCGCCGACCAGCCCTCCGGCGCCCGGCAGGGCCATCTGATCGACCCCTTCGGCACCAGTGGCCGATCAGCGGGCCGCTGACGATGACCCAGGGGCGATCGCGGCTGCGCTCGAGGAGATGTCGCGGGGGCCGACGTCGGGTTCACCCGTCCTCGTCATGAACCTCGTCGAGGGTCTCGGTCTCGGCGCCGAAGTGCTTGACGAGGGCGTCGAAGGCGCGGTCCAGACCGTGGGCGGCCACCGCGACCACGGCGAGGGCTGGCACCAGGGTGTAGTCACCGAGCAACTCGGCGACCATGACCGGCGCCATCAGGGGTGAGCGCAGGCCGACCGCGACCCCGACGACCATCCCGGCGACGACAAGGTCCCAGGGGTTCGACACGTCGAGACCGACCCTGTCGATGGCGAGGGCGACGGTCAGCGCGCCGCCGCCGGCAATCGCCATCGAGGGGCTGATGATGCCGCCGGGGGCGCCGGCGGCCAGCGCGGCCGTGGTGCCGATGGTCTTGGCGATCAGCAGGGCGCCGGCGAGGGTGAAGCTCGCGGTCACCGGTACCGCCCGCAACGGGTCCATCCCATTGCCGGCCGCCCACGGGGCGATCGCGACCGTCGCGCCGGCCACGAGGGCGCATCCCATCCGGACCGACGGGCTCGCCTTGGGGCCCCATCGGGCTCGCCATCCGGTGTCGTCGGAAGCGATGGTGCGGACACGGATGAAGATCCGGGCGGCGATCGCGGCGGGCAGCGTGACCGCCAGCCCACCGGTCAGTAGCGCCCAGCGCGAGCCTTCGATCGCCGGAAACACGGCGTGTCCGCCAAGCAACCAGATGCTGACCAGGTGCCCGCCGACCGCACCCGCGACCGTGAAGCGGATCGCCCGGCGACTGCGACGCACCCGCAGGTGCTCTTCGACATAGATGGTCGCCGCCAGCGGCGCGTGGTAGGCGGCCGCGAATGCGGCGGCGATGCCGGCGACGGCCATCGAGTCACCCTTGCCGCCGCTCTTGCGGCCGACGACCGAGCCCAGCGCGCCGCCGGTCTCGATGATGGCGGTCTCCCGCCCGATCGACACCAGGCCGGCAGCGTTCAACCAGATCCCCGTGGCTCGATGGAGCGTGGCGACGACCGAGATGCGGCGCCGCTCGCCGCGCGCCGATGCCGCGATCGCCTCCAGCCCGCTGCCGTCGGGCCGCAACCGCGCCGCCCGCTTCGCCAGTTCGGCCGACACGAGCACGGCCACGACCACGATGATGCCAACCGCCAGCGGGGCCAGCCGGTGGGCGGCCGCGGTCGAGTGCTGGCTCCCCCCGTAGGTGTCCAGCGCCCATTCGGCCGCCAGCTTGAACCCGTGGGCGAAGGCTGCCGACGCGGCGACCACCGCTGCCACCAACGCGGCGGTGGTCGCCGGATGTCGAGCCGGGACGGTGTCGAAGCCGGCGTCGCTGATCATCGCCGGTCGTCGGTCAGAGCGAGGCCAACGCCTCGTTCAGGGTCGCGGACGGCCGCATCACGGCGGCGGTCTTGGCCGCATCGGGTCGGTAGTACCCGCCGATGTCCGCCGGCTCGCCCTGCACGGCGAGCAGTTCGTCGGCGATCGTGGACTCGGCCGCGGCGAGCCGTTCGGCGAGGGGTGCGAACCGTGCCGCCAGTTCGCCGTCATCTCGCTGGCCGGCCAGCTCTTGCGCCCAGTAGAGCGCGAGATAGAAGTGGCTACCGCGGTTGTCGATCTGACCGACCCGGCGAGCCGGCGACTTGTTCTCGTCGAGGAAGGTGCCCGTTGCCCGGTCGAGCGTGTCGGCCAGGACCTGGGCCCGGGTGTTGCCGGTCGCCTGGGCGAACTGCTCGAAGCTCGACGCCAACGCAAGAAACTCCCCGAGGCTGTCCCAGCGTAGGTAGTTCTCCTTGACCAGCTGCTGGACGTGCTTGGGGGCCGACCCGCCGGCGCCGGTCTCGAAGAGGCCGCCGCCGTTGATCAGCGGCACGATCGACAGCATCTTGGCGCTGGTGCCCAGCTCCATGATCGGGAAGAGATCGGTGAGGTAGTCGCGC
>JBKEAH010000179.1:0-4597 GCA_047972065.1 Desertimonas sp. | reverse complement strand
CCGGGCGGATTCGATCGAGCCGGCGGGCACTCATTCCGACGGTGTCGGGCGCGGTCAGGTCGATGGTCATGGCACGGTCACTCCCTGGTTGTCGATGAGCCGGAACGTACCGGGCGCCTCGCGACCGATCGTCACCCGGCGACGGCGCCTCCCGTCCGGGGATCAACCGAGGGGTCGGGGCACCACAGGGGTGCGTTCGACCCTCGTCTGCCCGTCAGACCTCGATGGGGTAGGTCAGCAATACGAGCAGGCCGGCGAGCACCGCAACCGTGGCGAGACCGGTCAGCAGACGGTGCGCTTGCTCGCCGCGCATCTTGCCGGCGACGCCGAGGAGCACGATCGCCATCGCAAAGACGATCGTCATCATCACGTAGTTGTCACCGCGCTGGTTGGCCTGGCGGGCCGTCGCCGCCAGCTCCTCGGCGGTCACCTCCAACGCCTCGGCCTCGGCCTGGGCGGCGTTGCGATACTCGGGCAGCTCGAACGGGGTCGGCGGCGACGCCGCCTCGGTCAGCGGGCGGGTCTCCAGCCAGGCGTCGACGGCGGTGCGGAACTCGGGGCGCAGCCGGTCGTAGAGGAACGCCGAGGTCGTCCCGGCGACCGGTTCGTAGGAGCCGTCGTCGGCGAACCCGATGTCGACACCGGCCGCCTGTTCGGTAGCGATGGCATCGATCCAGGACGTGAAGCTGTCGACATCGATCACGGTCTGGCGGTTGGCAAGGTTGGACGCCCGCACCGACTCGGTGCGTTGCGCACCCGCCTGGCTGAAGCTGTTCGCCTGCACCCCGCCCCACTTGGTCGCCTGGAACGCCGCCCACGCCGTCAGCAGCGCGGCGAGCGCCAGCAGCAGGGCCTCGAACAGCTCGCGCCGATGATGGTCGGCGTCGTCGTCGGGTGCGCCCGCCGGCTCGTCGCTGGTCGCCGGTTCGCGGGTGTCGGTCGTGGTCACGTGGCTCCTCGTCGGTGGGATGGTCGGATCGATCGGGGTCGAAGGGGTCGGTCGGTGGGCGGGCTCAGCGACTCGTGGCGACACGAAAGCCGATGTTCCCCGTCGAGCTGTCGGGCGTGTTGGCGCTGCGCGCCGCCACCCGGTAGCGGCGGCAGTAGGAGGCATGACAAAGGTACGAGCCGCCGCGCATGACCCGGGCGGTGCCGGTGGCCGGCCCGACCGGGTCGCGGCGCGGGCTGTGCTGGTAGTAGCCCGCGTCGAACCAGTCCGCGCACCACTCCCACACGTTGCCGGTCACGTCGTAGAGCCCATGCCCGTTGGGTGCGAAGCTGCCCACCGGGGACGTGCCGGCAAACCCGTCGGCGGCGTCGTCGTGTTCGGGGAATCGGCCTTGGAACACGTTCATCAGGTGCTGCCCGCCGGGCTCGAGCTCGTCGCCCCACGGGAACACCGCACCCCGTCGCCCGCCGCGAGCGGCGTACTCCCACTCCGCCTCGGTCGGCAGACGGCCGCCGACCCAGCGGCAATATTCGGCCGCGTCGTCCCAGGAGACGTGGACCACCGGGTGGTCGGGGCGATCCGAGACGTCGGACTGGGGGCCCTCCGGGTGATCCCACGTCGCCCCCTCGACCTGGCGCCACCAGGGCGCCGCGGCGACCGCGCCGGTGGGCGGGAAGTCATCGGGCAACAGGCCGGCGAACACGAACGACCAACCGAACCGGTGCGCATCGGTCAGGTGGCCGGTCGAATCGATGAAGCGACCGAACTCGGCGTTGGTGACCAGTCGGGCACCGATCGCGAACGGGGACAGCTCGACGACGTGGACCGGGCCCTCGCCATCGGCGGGATACCCCAGACGGTCGACGGCTCCCATGCGGAACTCCCCACCGGGCAGCTCGACCAGGGCGTCGGGTGGGGTGCCGGCGATCGACACGGGGTCGTCGCCCGACGAACCCGTCGCCGCGGGGGCACCCGGGCGACCGGGCGCGCAGCAGCCGCCGGCCGCCGAGCGAGCGCTCATCGGAGGATCCGGATCATCGTGATCCTCCGATCATGCCCGACGCCGCGCCTTGCCGAGCGCTGCGCTCACAGGAACCGGTGCGACACGAGCCAGCGGTAGCACGCCCACCCCCAGATCGGCGGGAGGTAAAACGTCATCATCCGGTTGGCCAGGGCGATGGCGAACGCGACCTCGGTGCCCAGCCCGGCCGCCGTCAACCCGAGGGCCAGCCCGGCCTCGGCGACCCCGATGCCACCCGGAACCGGCAACAGGCCAGCGAACAACGACACCACCGTGCCGATGACCAGCAGCTCGAGCAACGGCACCGAGGCGCCGAAGGCGAGCACGCTGGCCCCCAACGACAGCGCGAACACCAGCTGCGACAGGGCGTTGCCGCCGAACAGCCACGCCAGCTTGTGCGGGGATCGCAGCACGGCGAGGGCATCGCGGGCGTCGCGCAACGCGTCGAGCACCCGACGCCGCAGCGCCGGGATCAGCCCGACGGCGACCAGTGCCACCACGACGACGCCGACCGCGATGAGCGCCACCGTCGCCAACCCGCCGGGCTCGTTGACATCTCCCGACAGCCGCAGGTCGAGCTCGGAGCTGGCGAAGCCGAGCAGCAAGATGACGATCTGCACGACGAAGCCGGACACCGAGTCGATCACCCCCGCCGACACCGCGGTCGCCGGCCGGACGCCGAATCGTTGGAAGAACCGGATGTTGACCGCCACCCGCGCCGCGGTGCCGGGAAACGCGAGGTTGACGTACCCGATAGCGAACTGCAACGTCGCCAACGGCCCGAACGGCAGCGGCTGCATCAACGATCCGCTGGTGCTGGCGGCGGCCGGGATCCGCGCCAGCTGGGCGAGCACCAACCCGAGGACCAGCCACCACCAGTTGGCGTCGGTGAGCTCCGTGGCGAACGTCTCCAGGTCGAGATCACCCAGCGCCCCGATCAGTGTGAACGCGGCGATCGTCAGGAGCGCCACGTTGAGGACCGCACCGACGCTGACTCGTCGCAGCCTGACCAGCGGCTGCTCATCGATCCCGAGGCTCGCGCCGTAGCGCTCGCGCACCTCGTCGAGGTCGACGTCACGATCGTCGAGCGCGTCGCGCACGCCGGGGGCGATCGCGGCCGGCTGGAGGAACGCGAGCAGCTGGGTCAGCTCCTCGGCGTCGAGCGCGGCGCGCGCCGACATCCAGGCACGATCCTCACCCACCAGCAGCACCGACAGCGCCAACAGCTGAGCGTGGTCCTCACGGTGGCGGGTTGGCGAGTCGACCACCGATGCCGACGAGAGATCGCCGAAGCCGAGGCTGGCGTCGTCGTGCACGACGACGCGATCGAGATCGAGACGGCCGTGGGTCAGCCCGGCGTCGTGGAGACGATCGAGCTCGACCCACAGGTCATCGATGGCGCCGGGCCGGAGCACATCGACCTCATCGGGGCCGCCGAGATGCTGACGCAAGGGCTGGCCGTCGGCGCGCACCGCGACGAGCGCGTCGCCCCGCCCGGCGCTGCCGGCGGTGACGACGTGCGGCACGCGCACCCCGGCGCGCTCGGCCAACAGGTTGACGAAGGCCTCGTGCTCGACCAGCGCCACCCGTGACAGGCGGACCGACCGGGCCGACCGAGCCGCACCCCGGTACCACAGCAGGCGCCACATCGTCGACAGCATCTGCCCGTCCCACGCATCGCGCCCGTAAACCTTGACGGCGATCGGTCCGTCGACGTCGCACCCCGCGTAGCGCACCACCCCTCCGGCGTGCATGCCGGTGATCGACAGATCGGTGACGGTGTGCCCGAGCCCGGCGAGGGCGAGCCCGATCCGCGCCGGCGTCGGTCGTCCGCCCGGGGACCCGAGCGCCAGGTGGACGACGGCGGCGGCCAGGGCCCCGACCGCGGTCGCCGCGATGACCCCGCTGATGAAGGCGTTGCCGAGCAGCATCGCGCCGATGACCTGGCCGGTCAGGAGCCACCGGCCGAGGTTGCGGAAGGGGCGGGTGAGGTGCGGCGAGGCGACGATCAGCACGGCGCTCGACACGCTGATCACCCCGGAGGGAAACGACGGCGGCGCGTCGGCGAAGCGGCGCAACGGCGCCCAACCGTCGTCGGTGGCCACCAGCCCGAGGGCCACCGCCGCGGTCAGCGCCACCGCGGCAGCCAGGAACAGATCCCGCGCCAACGTCAGCCGTCGGCGGGCGACAGCGATCCCGACGAGCACCACTCCCCATGCCAGCGGCAGCCACAGCGCGCCCCGCCACACCGCGTCGATGAGGTGGGGCAGCGCCGCCAGCAGGTCGGCCCACGCTCGTTCCAGATCGTGCCCGATCGCCGCGATGGCGGCGGCCAGACCGATGGCGACCACGCTCGTGGCCGCAAGCAGAACATCGGTCGGGCGCCGCGAGCGGGGCTCCCCGGGCGGCGACGCGAACAGCTGGACCCCGAGAAGCTCGACGTCCTCCATCGGAGTGGTCCCGGTGGCGGTCAGCGTGCGCCGACCGCCGCCGGCACAATCGACGTGGTCAGGCGAGCACCTTGGCCTTCAGCCGGGCGTACTCGTCCTCGCTGAGCTTGCCGCGCTCGTGCAGGTCCGACAGCGTGGCCAGCTGTTCGGCCGGGCTCTGCTCGGAGCCGGCGGCGT
>JBKEAH010000155.1:0-9212 GCA_047972065.1 Desertimonas sp. | reverse complement strand
CTCGTCGCCGGCCACCATCACCGAACCCGATGTCGCCGACAGCAGGCCACCGGCGATCGAGCACAGCGTGGTCTTGCCCGACCCCGACGGTCCGACCAGCGCGACGATCTCGGCGCGGCCGACGTCGAGATCGACGTGATCGAGGGCGACGACCTGGCGATCGCCGTCGCCGAACACCTTGGTGACGTCACGCATCGACAGTGCCAGCGAAGCGGCACCGGTCGGCTCGGCGGCCGGCGAGGAAGCGGACGACGTGTCGGGTCGCGTCATCGTGGGCTCCGGGTTCGTGTGATCGGCGGACGGGTCATCGCTCAGGCCCCGATCGCCGAGGCCGGTTCGATGCGCAGCACCCGCCGGAGCGAGAACGCGCTCCCGGCCACGGCAGCCGCCAGCATGATCGCGACGGTGGTGAGGAGGCGTCGGGCCGACACCCGGTACGGGATCGCACCGGCGGGGATCGCCGCATCGAGTCCGAGCGCGATCGCGGCGCCGCCGGCGCTGGCCAGCATCGTGATCACCACGGCCTGGGCGACGACGCCGGCGATCAACGTGCGCGACGGCGCCCCGATCGCCCGAAGCAGCCCGTAGAGCGGCGTGCGCTCGACGGTGATCAGGGCGAAGAACAACCCGACGACGAGCATCACCACCACCGCCGTGACCCCGATGAGCTGGTTGAACGTCGAACGCTGAGCCGACACGCCGGGGAGCGCGTCGATGGCCGCGTCGATCGTGAGCGTCGAGGTGACACCGGCGACCTCGTCGATGGCGGCGGCGACGTCATCGGGGCGGGCCCCCGGCACCGTCGCCACCACCAGTGCCGGCACGACGTCGTCGACGGTGACCCGATCGGGACGGTTGGCGGCCACCACCCGGCGCCAGGTGTCGAACGAGCCCCACAGCGCGGCCTGACCCGAGTACCGGGTGTCGTCGACGAACCCGATCACCGTCAGGGGGCTACGGGCGGGCCCCACCAGCACCACGTCGCCGGTCTGGACCCCCTCGGCTCGGAGCGACCCGTCGGCCACGACCTCGCCCGTCGCCGGTGGCTCGGTCGGCACCCCTCGTGGCGCGAGCTCGTAGCCGAACACCACCACCCCGACCAGGTCGCGGGTCTCGGGCTGGTCGCCCGGGCGGGCGCCGAGCTGCACGCTGGCGAGGGCCCCGACCGCGCCGACCCCCGTCACCGGCTCGACCCGCTCCCGGGTGCTGGCATCGATCCGGCTGCGCGGCAGCGAGTCACGGGCGTCGGCCGAATAGACGATCAGCTCGGCGCGCTGGGCCCGGAAGGCGCCGGTGGCGTCGGCGATCAGACCGTCGAGCAACCCTCCGAGGAACGTCAACAGCACCCCCAGCACCGTCAGAATGACCCCGGCGGTGACGAACCGACCCGGCTGACGCCACAGCTCGCGCAGCGCCAGCCTCATCGCGCCCCTCCTCCGGTGGCGGCCTCGACCGGGTCGATGCCCAGCACCCGGCGCAGCGACACCAACGCCCCGGCGACGGCCAGCGCGAGGAACGCCGCCGACCACGCCCGCACGGCGCCGGGGTCGTAGCGCACCACCAACTCGCCGAGCCGGCCGCGGGCGACCGCGGCGTAGACGCCGGTGCCGACCGCCAAGCCCGCCGCGGTCACCGCCACCACCTCGATCAGCAGGGTCCGCACCAGCACGACGCGCCGGGCGCCGATGGCGCGCAGCAGGGTCAGCGAGCGCGACTTCTGCAGCGTCACGATGAGGAAGAACAACCCGATCACCAGCGGCACCACCAGCGCGTACAGCACGAAGATGACCCGGAACGACTGACGGACCGGCCCGACCCCGGGCGCGGTGTCGGCGGCCTCGGTGCGCGTCAGCGCCTCGGCGTCGGGCACGGCGGCGTCGATGAGCTCGGTCATCTCGGCGGCGCTCACACCTTCGACCGGGCGCACGGTCACGGCACTCACCGGGGCGGCGCGCAGATCGGGGTTGAGCGCCCGCGCCGCGGCCTCGTAGGTGTCGAAGTCGGTGAACACGGTCGCGGTCACGTTGAGCTGTACCTCGGCGGCGACCCCGACGACGGTGAGCTCGACGTCGGCGCCACCCGAGGCGGCGATCACGGTGACCGAATCGCCCACCGCGAAGTCGACGTCGCTGCCGATCACCTCACCCGGCAACTCGGGCGCCCGGCCGTCGGTCACCTCGGGCCAACCGAGCGACGGGGTATCGCTGCCCACGATGCCGGCGTCGACGACCACGCCGTCTGCGGTGGCCATCGTCACGGTGACCAACCCGAGCCGGCCGCGCTCGCCGATGCCGTCCACCGTGGCGACCGCCTCGACCAGGTCGGGCGTGATGATGCTGCCGGCGAGCGTGCGCTGGGAGTCCACGGCGTAGACCAGCACCGGCGCCGACTGGTGACGCAACCCACCGACGAACGCGCCGAGCAAACCCGACTGCAACGCCTGCTGGAACAGCACGAGGAAGCCGAGCAGCGCGATCGCCGACGCCAGGAGGGCGAAGCGAACCAGGTGGCGGCGCATCTCGCGCAGCGCGAGGAACATCGGGCACCCATCTTGCCAATCGGTGACTTCGGTCCGCCGGATGCGGGGACCGAGATCGCCAGTCGCTACAACAGCAGGCATGTCGATCGCGATCACCGAAGATCACCAGGCGCTGGCCGCCACCGTCTCCGACCTCTTGGCCACGCGCGATTCGCGCGGCGCCGCCCGGGCGCTGCTCGAGGCGGCCGACGAACCCAACGCCCCGTTCTGGGCCGAGGCCGCCGGAATCGGCTGGCTCGGCCTCGCCGTCCCCGAGTCCTACGGCGGTTCCGGCTACGGGCTCGAGGAGGTCGTGGTGGTCGCCGAGGAGTTGGGGCGCGGCCTCGCCCCTGGCGCGTTCATCCCGACGATGATCGCCGCCACCGCGCTCGGTGCGATCGGCGACGACGACACCAAGACCCGTCTGCTCCCCGGCCTCGCCGAGGGCTCCATCACCGGCGCCGCCGCCCTCGGCGGCGATGTCCGTGTCGAGGGTGGCAAGCTCAGCGGCTCGGCCGGCACGGTGCTCGGCGCCGGTCTCGCCAACGTGCTGCTGGTACCGGTTGGCGACGACGTCGCCGTCGTCGACACCGCGGCGGCGGGCGTCACCATCGAGACCCCCCGCAACCTCGACACCACCCGCCGATCGTCGCGGGTGTCCTTCGACGGCGCCGAGGCGACGATCCTCGCCGGTGGGGGCCAGACCCTGGTCGACATCGCCCGCACCATCCTGTCGGCCGAAGCGGTCGGGGTGGCCCGCGAGAGCACCGACCTCGCCGCCGCGTACGCCAAGGAACGTCAGCAGTTCGGCCGCCCGATCGCCATGTTCCAAGGCGTCAAGCACCACTGCGCCAACATGGCCGTCGCCACCGAGCTGGCCACCGCGGCGGTCTGGGACGCCGCACGGGCCTCCGCCGACGGCGGCCAGTCCTTCACCTACGCCGCGGCCGTGGCCGCCGGCCTGGCCGGCCCGGCCGCCGACGAATGCGTCAACCTCGGCATGCAGGTCCACGGCGGTATCGGCTACACGTGGGAGCACGACTGCCACATCTACATGCGCCGGGCGACGGCGATCGAGGCCGTCCTCGACGCCGACGGCGCGGCGCGTGACGTGCTCGCGCTCACCCGCGACGGCGTCCGGCGCGAGCGTGCGGTCGACCTGCCACCCGAGGCCGACGCCCAGCGCGCCGAGGTCCGGGCGTTTGTCGGCACCCTCGCCGGGCTGGATCAGGCGGCCGTCACCGCCAAGCTGATCGAGTCGGGCTATGCGATGCCGCACTGGCCCAAGCCCTACGGCCTGGAAGCCGGCCCGGTGCTCCAGCTGGTCATCGAGCAGGAGTTCGAGGCGGCCGACGTGCAGCGCCCCCAGCTCGGCATCACCGGGTGGGTGATCCTCACGATGATCCAGCACGGCACCGCCGAGCAGGTGTCGCGCTGGGTCGCCCCGGCGCTCGCCCAAGACGTGATCTGGTGCCAGCTGTTCTCCGAGCCCGACGCCGGGTCGGACGCCGCCGGGGTCAAGACCAAGGGCACGCGCGTCGACGGCGGCTGGCTGGTCACCGGGCAAAAGGTGTGGACCAGCGGCGCCAAGGAGTCCTCGTTCGGGCTGGCCACGATCCGCACCAACCCCGACGCCCCCAAGCACCAGGGCATCACGACGATGGTGATCGACATGCACGCCAAAGGCGTCGAGGTCCGACCGCTCAAGCAGGCCACCGGTGACTCGCACTTCAACGAGGTGTTCTTCGACGAGGTGTTCGTCCCCGACGACGACGTCATCGGCCCGATCGACGCCGGCTGGACGGTGGCACGCGCCACCCTCGGCAACGAGAGCGTCTCGATCGGCGGTGGCGGGGGCGGCGGCGCGTCGCCCGAGAAGCTGGTGATCTCCCGGTTCGACGCCACCCCCGATCGACTCAAGGGCGGTGCGGCGCGCGTCGGCACCTACCTGGCCACCAACCAGGCGATGGCGATGCTCAACCTGCGCACCGTGTTCCGCGCCGTGTCCGACAGCGGGCCCGGGCCCGAGGGGGCGATGACCAAGCTGATCCTGTCCGAGCAGGGCCACGAGACCACCGCCATCCTCAGCGAGCTGGCCGGTCCCGACCTGGCGTTCATGGATGACGCCGGCGGTGCCGCCGGGCTGATGGTGCTGTCGCATCGTGGCATGTCGATCGCCGGTGGCACCTCGGAGATCAAGCGCAACCAGATCGGCGAGCGCATCCTCGGCCTCCCCCGCGACCCGCTGCTCAAGTGAGCTGATCGGAGTGTTGGGCGTCGGGACGGCCCGCCGCCCAACACTCCCTCGCGCTCCAACACTCGGGTGAGCGAACGGCTCCTGGACTCGCGCGACGATCGCCGTAGGCTCGACGTTCGCTATGACGACCGAGCCCGACACGCGACCAGCGCCGACCGACGAGACCACCAGCCATCGGTACACGGCCGAGCTCGCCCGCGGCGTCGAGGAGCACTGGCAGGGCTACTGGGACGAGCACCACACGTTCGAGGCGCCCAACCCGGCCGGGCCGCTGGCCGACCCCGAGGGGGTCGAGGCGCTGGGCGACAAGCTGTTCGTGCTCGACATGTTCCCCTACCCCTCCAGCGCCGGGCTGCACGTCGGCCATCCGCTGGGCTACGTCGGCACCGATGTCTACACCCGCTACCAGCGGATGCTGGGCCGCAACGTGCTGTACACGATGGGCTACGACGCCTTCGGGCTGCCGGCCGAGCAGTACGCCGTGCAGACCGGCACCCACCCGGCCATCACCACCGCCGCTGCGGTCGACGCCTACCGCCGTCAGCTGCACCGGTTGGGCATGAGCTACGACATGCGCCGGTCGATCGAGACGACCGACCCGCAGTACTACCGCTGGACCCAGTGGATCTTCGGTCGCATCTTCGACTCGTGGTACGACCCGTCGGCCACGCGTCCCGATGGTGGCACCGGCCGGGCCCGCCCGATCGCCGAACTCGTCGCCGAGTTCGACGTGGGCGAACGCACGCTCGACGACGGGCGTGTGTGGAGCGATCTCAGCCCGGCCGAGCAGGCCGATGTCGTGGACGACCACCGGCTGGCCTACGTCTCGTCGGCACCGGTCAACTGGTGTCCCGGGCTGGGCACCGTCGTCGCCAACGAGGAGGTCACCGCCGACGGACGCAGCGACCGCGGCAACTTCCCGGTCTTCAAGCGGAACATGCGCCAGTGGATGATGCGCATCACCGCCTACGCCGATCGGCTGATCGACGACCTCGACGTCCTCGACTGGACCGACTCGCTCAAGACGATGCAGCGCAACTGGATCGGCCGTTCGCAGGGCGCCGAGGTCCACTTCCCCTCGCCCGTCGGGCCGATCACCGTGTTCACCACCCGCCCCGACACGCTCTTCGGTGCCACCTTCATGGTGCTGGCACCCGAGCACCCGCTGGTCGCCGACCTGTCCACCGGCGAACAGTCCGACGACGTGCTGGCGTACGTCAAGGCGGCCGCCGCCAAGACCGACATCGACCGTCAGGACGACGGGCGCGACAAGACCGGCGTGTTCACCGGGTCGTACGCCACCAACCCCGTCACCGGTGAGGACGTCCCGGTGTGGATCGCCGACTACGTGCTGATGGGCTATGGCACCGGGGCGATCATGGCCGTCCCGTGTGGTGACCAGCGCGACTTCGACTTCGCCCGCCGGTTCGGGCTCGACATCCCCGCCATCCAGGAGCCAACGGCGGAGTGGTTCGCCGAGCGCGGTGTCACGCCGTCGCTGGACACCGCCACCTGGCCCGAGGCGTTCGTCGGGAACGCGCCCTACGTCAACTCGGCCAACGACGAGGTCACGCTGGATGGCCTGACCTCAGTCGAGGCGGGCAAGGAACGGATCAACGCGTGGCTGGAGCGGCGTGGACTGGGCCGGCCGACGATCACCTACAAGTTGCGCGACTGGCTGTTCGCCCGGCAGCGCTACTGGGGCGAGCCGATCCCCATCGTCTACGACGCCGACGGCCGCCCCCATCTGCTGCCCGACGACCAACTGCCGCTGACGCTGCCTGACACCGACAGCTTCTCACCACGCACGTTCGACGCCGATGACGAGTTCTCCGAGCCCGAGAGCCCGCTCGACCGCCTCACCGACTGGGCCGAGGTGACGATGGACCTCGGCGACGGCGAGCAGCCGTATCGCCGGGACACCAACGTGATGCCGCAGTGGGCCGGCTCATGTTGGTACGAGCTGCGCTATCTCGACCCGACCAACGAGGTCGCCTTCGTCGACCCCGCCGTCGAGGCGTACTGGATGGGGCCCCGTCCCGAGATCCGACCCGACCATCCCGGCGGCGTCGACCTGTACGTGGGTGGCGTCGAGCACGCCGTGTTGCACCTGCTGTACGCCCGGTTTTGGCACAAGGTGCTCTACGACCTCGGTCACGTGTCCTCCTCGGAGCCCTACGCCCGGCTCTACAACCAGGGCTACATCCTGGCCGCCGCCTACCAGGACGAGCGCGGCATCTACGTCGATGCCCACGCCGTCGAGGGCGATCAGGAGTCGGGCTTCACCTACGAGGGCCGGCCCGTCACCCGCGAGTGGGGGAAGATGGGCAAGAGCCTCAAGAACTCGGTGTCCCCGGAGGAGATCTACGACGCCTACGGCGCCGACACGCTGCGGCTACACCTGATGGCCACCGGGCCGCTCGACACCTCACGACCGTGGGAGACCCGTGATGTCGTGGGCATGTACCGGTTCCTGCAACGGCTGTGGCGCAACGTGGTGGACGAGACGACGGGCGCGGTGCGCGTCAGCGATGACGCCGCCTCCGGGGCGCTGCGGCGTCTATTGCACCAGACGATCGACGGGGTGCGCACCGAGATCGACGGGCTGCGGTTCAACACCGCCATCGCCAAGCTGATCGAGCTCAACAACGCGCTGACCAAGGTGGCCGGCGACGGCACCGATACGCCGCGCGAGGTAGCCGAGGCGATGGTGCTGATGGTCGCGCCGTTCGCCCCGCACTTCGGCGAGGAGCTGTGGGCGCGGCTGGGTCACGGCACGTCGCTGGCCCGGGCGCCGTACCCGATCGCCGACGAGACGCTGCTGGTCGAGGACACCATCGAGTACCCGGTGCAGGTCAACGGCAAGGTGCGCGGTCACATCACCGTCCCGGTCGGCGCTCCCAACGACGACGTCGAGGCCGCCGCGCTGGCGTCCGAGCGTGTCGTGGCGACCCTCGCCGGCGCGACCCCCAAGAAGGTCATCGTCGTCCCCGGCCGGATGGTCAACATCGTCGCCTGACACGTGGGGTCGATCCCACTCGTTCGGCAGACTGCGTCGGTGTCACCCCGCCTCGCCTTCGGCCCCGAGATCGTCGCCATCCCCGGGCCCTCCGTCATGCCCGACCAGGTGCTGGCGGCGATGCACCGCCCGATGCCCGACATCTACGCCGGGGAGTTGGTCGGGGTGGTCGACGAGATCTTCGAGACACTGCCGGGCCTGGCCCGCACCACCAGCCGCCCGTTCGTGGTGATCGGCAACGGCCATGCGGCGTGGGCGATGGCCCTCGCCAACACGCTGTCGCGCGACGACCTCGTGCTCGTGTTGGAATGCGGCCGGTTCGGCACGATCTGGGCCGAGATGGCCTCGTTCGACGGGGTCCGCACCGAGATGCTGATCGCTCCCGACGGCGAGGCCGTCGACCCGGCCGCTGTCGCCGCACGGCTGGCCGACGATGCCGAGCGCGACATCAAGGCGGTCCTGATGGTGCAGACCGACACCGCCTCGTCGGTCCGCAACGACGTCGCCGCCATCCGCCGGGCGATCGACGGCGTCGGCCACCCAGCGTTGTTGATGGTCGACGCCATCGCCTCGCTCGGTTGCGAGCGCTATGAGATGGACGACTGGGGCGTGGACGTGACCATCGCCGCGTCGCAGAAGGGGCTGATGACCCCACCGGGCCTCGGCTTGGTGTGGGCCGGGCCGAGGGCGATCGAAGCCCGCGCCACCGCCGGCCTGTGCACGCAGTACTGGGACTGGAACTTCCGCTCCGAGGACGGCCCGATCTACTACCGGTTCTGTGGCACCCCACCGGTCTCGCACCTCTACGGCCTGCGCGAGGCGCTGCGGATGATCACCGACGAGGGTCTGGCGGCCCGGTGGGCCCGCCATCGCGTGCTGGCGGACGCGGTGCGCGCCAGCGTCGAGGCGTGGTCCGGCGAGGGCGGTATCGGCTTCCACGCTCGACACCCCGACCAGCGGGGCGACTCCGTGACATCGATCGCGACCGGGTCGATCGATGCCATCGGGTTGTCGGCGATGTGTCGTGACGAACTCGGCGTGACGCTCGGCGTCGGGCTGGGTTCGCTCGAGGGCCGGGGGTTCCGGATCGCCCACATGGGCCATGTCAGCCCGTCGATGGTGATGGGTGTGCTCGGCGTGGTCGAGACGGCCCTGTTGCGGATGGACGCTCCGGTCGGTGACTCGGGCCTGGCGGCGGCCGCCCGGGTCATTGCTGCTGGCGTCGGATGACACGACGCGTTTCCGTCTGTCGGTTGTGGTGACCCATTGGGGGTGTGGGCACGAACCGACCGACGAGGGGTGCAGCGGTAGGGTCCGCGGCGGCGGGCGCCAACCAACGAGGTGGACACAGGTGGAACGACGGGTTCGGCTGCTGGTGGTGATCGGGGCGCTGGTGGCCGTCACGGCCGCGGCGTGCG
>JBKEAH010000122.1:0-14539 GCA_047972065.1 Desertimonas sp. | reverse complement strand
CCGACAACCCCGACTCGGCCGACTCACCCCCATCGAATACGAACTCGCCTTCCCCTAACCACTCCCAACCCACTACACTCACCCCACACACCAACTGTCGCCCAGACCCAGCCCGATCCCTGCCGCCTTGGCGGCGCTGGTGCCGTGTTCGGCCAGTGCGGGCACGACGTGACCGATGCCGATCGCCAGCGGCTTTTCGGAGGGTGTCACGTACTGAGCGTTCAGCTCGGCCCATCGTCGTTCGAAGACGGCCGGCAGTCCGCGGCCCCCGTACTCGGTCGGACCGGTCAACCACCCGAAGCCGGCGTCGTACACACGCCTCCGCCACGATGTAGCCGCCTCGACCAGCCGGTCTGCCTCCTCGACGCTGAGATCGTCGACGAACACCAGTGCCTCGGTCGCGCCCGGCCGGTTCGTACGTCGGCCCAACGCGTTCGCCTCCAGGAACGCGATCGCGTCCCGTTCAAACCGGTCCAGGTCCACGTCGAGGTTCATCGACCTTGGCCTGGTTCCTTCGGCAGCCCGAGCACACGCTCGCCGAGGATGTTCTTCATGATCTCATCGGTGCCCCCAGCGATGCGCGAGCCCGGACCGCCAAGTACGACGTTCGCCCATGCGAAGGTCCCCCACTCCCCGGTGTCGGCAACGAGCTTCGGGCCGAGCACGTCGCCGACGAGGTTGCTGACCCGCTGGATGTTCCGGGTCGCGGTGAGCTTGCCCATTGAGAGTTCGGGCCCTGGCGCCTCCCCGGGCTGGAGACCCGCCAGCGCGCGTTGCGTGCTGATCTCGGTCAGCCGACGCGACGAGTAGATGGTTGCCAGCGCGTCGCGGGCCAGCGTGGAGTCGCCGCGCCACTCGTGGTCGACCAGCGCGGCCAGCCGGTCGAGGTCGGCGACGTCGATGAAACTGGCTGCCCCCGTTCCGACAGCGGCGCGCTCGTTCATCAGCGTGGACAACGCGACCGCCCATCCACGATCGACATCGCCGAGGCGGTGGTCGTCGGGAACAAACACATCGTCGAGGAAGACCTCGTTGAAGTGGGCGCCACCGTTCATCTGGTGGAGGGGGCGGATGTCGACACCGGGGGCCCGCAGATCCACGACGAACGCCGTGATCCCCTGATGTTTGGGTACGTGAGGGTTCGTGCGACACAGGACCTCACCGATGTGCGCGTGATGAGCACCTGACGTCCAGACCTTTTGCCCGTTGAGGACCCAACCCTCACCGTCGCGTTCGGCGCGCAGCTGCAACCCAGCGAGATCCGAGCCCGCTCCGGGTTCGCTGAACAGTTGGGCGGCGAGGATGTCACCCCGGTGAAGCGCGGCCAGGTACCGCTGCTTGACCACGTCGGTTCCGTGCTGCTGAATGGTCGGCGCGACCATGCCGAGGCCGATCGTGAAGCACTCCTGCGATGGCACGACGTAGTCGAGTTCGGCGGAGCGGTAGGCGGCCTCATAGTCGTGACCTAGTCCTCGCCCGCCGTACTCGGGCGGTCCGGTGAGGTATCCCAAGCCGGCGTCGTATCGCAGCGCCCGCCACGACCGCGCCGCTTCGACCTCGGCCAGTTCCTCCTCGCGGGTGTGGCTGCTCATGAAGTTGATCCGGTCCGGACCCTTCCCCCAACGGAAACCCTCGTCCTCGGATCGCGGGACGGTCACCTCGTCGAGAAACTGCACCGCCTCGTCGATGAACTGGTCGAGCGGCGGCATGTGCTCACTCACCGTCTGCCCCGGTCGCCGCGCGCCCGAGCTCGAGCCGGGTGTCGCCCAGCTCGATGGCCATACCGTCCCGGCGTGAGTCGGTCGCCCGCAGCGTGATCGTGAACGACCTCGGCGCGTCAGCGCCTCGGTCATCTCGGCTGACCCGCAGCTCGCCGTCATCGAAGCCGAACACCCCATCGATGGGATCGAGCCCGAGAACACGCGCCCACGCGGCGCGATCGTCGTCGGCGGACGGCGTGGTGATCGTGAGGCTGCTGAATCCGTCGGTCACCGTCGTGCGAATGTGATCGCGCCAGGTGGGTCCGCTCGGCGAGAAGGCCGTCATCGACTCGTCCTGATCGATCGAGGTCAGCACCCCCGCCACATCGGCGGGGTGCATGTGCAGGGCCGACCAGGTCGCCTTCGTGGGCTCCATGACGATGCGCACGCCGCTGGCATTGAGCCGAGCACGATGCGGACCGATGTCGGGCACCTGGAAGATGGCCATGAAGAAGCACGGGCCGCCGCGGCGATCGAGCAGTCGACCCGCCGCCGATGACGTTCCATCCGGCTCGACGAGCTCCAGGAACTGGTCGCCAACCGGGTACAGGGCTTGACGAAGCCCGTGACGGGCGAGATCCGGATCACGGAAGCACAACGACAGCCCGAACCGCTCCTCGACGAGGCGTTCGGTGGCTGTCAGGTCATCGGTGAGGACCGTGAGCTGGCGCATTCGCATCGCCGACTGGCCCTCGCGGTTCACGTGCTGCTTGTTCATCCAGACGTCCCCCTGACGCGACGGCGCATCGCCGACCGTTCGAAACGGTAACGCAGACGGGTTATCTGGTCAATCACTTGCTTTGACAGCGGGTCGTCCCTAACCTCGACCAGGAGGCCGCAATCGACAGGGGGTGAGCGGCAATGCACCCAGGGGTCTGGGCAGCGCGGGACGGTTCACGACCGGCGGTGATCGTCGCCGGGACGGGAGCCACGGTGACCTACGCCGAGCTCGACGCGCGCTCCAACCAACTCGCCCATCACCTGCGCGCGATCGGGCTTCGCCCCGGAGACCATGTGGCCATCCTCGTCGAGAATCACGCCCGCTTCTCGGAGCTGTGTTGGGGCCCGCATCGGGCCGGGTTGTACTACACCGCGATCAGTACGCGGCTAGCTCCCGCCGAGGCCGGCTACATCCTCGGTGACAGCAGCGCCCGTCTACTCCTCACCAGCAAGGCGATGTGGAACCTGGCCCAAGAAGCGCTCGCGACCCTCGACGCGCCCATCGACGTGCTGTGTCTCGACGCCGATGACCCTTCGATGCCCTCCTACGACGAGACGATGGAGAGGTATTCCACGACCCCGATCGCCGACGAGATCGAGGGCAGCGACATGTTGTACTCGTCGGGCACCACCGGGCGGCCCAAAGGGGTCAAGCTCCCACTCAGCGGGCGACCGTTCGGCTCGCTGACGGACTTCGAGGCCCTGCTCACCGAGAGCGCCGGGTACGGACCCGACACCGTCTACCTCGTGTCGTCGCCGATGTATCACGCCTCGCCCCTGGTCACCCACATACTCGTGCAACGTCAGGGCGGCACCATCGTGATGATGGATCGCTTCGACGCCGTCGATGCGCTCAACGCGATCGAGCGCTTCGGCGTGACGCACGGGTTTCTCGTGCCGACCATGTTCATCCGAATGCTCAAGTTGGGCGCCGACGAGCGGGCCCGGTTCGACGTCAGCAGCCTGCGGCTCGTCCAACATGCGGCCGCGCCGTGCCCGGTCTGGGCGAAAGAGGCGATGATCGACTGGTGGGGGCCGATCTTGTGGGAGGGCTACAGCGGCACCGAGCGGTTCGGTAGCCGCCACATCGATTCCCAGACCTGGCTGCAGCACAAGGGCTCGGTGGGGTGTGAGGGATACGGGATCGTCCACATCGTCGATGACGACGGACACGAACTGCCTGCCGGCACGGTCGGAACGATCTACTTCGAGACGCCGGACACCTTTGAGTATCACAACGACCCTGAGAAGACCGCGAGCAAGCGGGATGCGCACGGCTGGCTCACCTATGGCGATGTCGGCTACTTGGACGACGAGGACTATCTCTTCCTCACCGATCGCAAAGACTTCATGATCATCGCAGGTGGCGTGAACATCTATCCGCAGGAGATCGAGAACGTGCTCCTCATGCACCCGGACGTCACCGACGCGGCGGTGTTCGGCGTTCCAAACCCGGATATGGGCGAGGAGGTCAAGGCCGTCATCCAACCCGCCCTCGGCACCGACGCCGCCGACCTCGAACGCCAGCTCGCCGAGTTGTGCAGCACTCACCTCGCCCGGTACAAGCACCCGCGCTCGATCGATTTCGTCACCGAGTTGCCGCGCCACCCGACGGGCAAGCTCTACAAGCGGCTGCTCCGAGACCAGTACTGGGCCGACGCCGAGTCGAGGTAGTCGGTCTCTTCGACAGCGGGAGGACATCACGTGGACCAGACAACGATGACGGTGGAAGACGGCGTCGCGACGATCGTGCTCGACCGGCCGGCGAACCGCAACGGCATGACCCATCAGATGATCGGCGAGGTGTATCGCCATCTCGTGGAGATCGCCGCCCGCGACGACCTCCGGGTGACAGTGCTCACCGGAGCCGGTGACTTCTTCTGTCCGGGCGCCGATCTCAACGTGCTCACCGGCACGGACGGCGCGAAGCCCGATTCCCCGATGGATGAACGTGCGTTCCGCCTCCCCCGACTTCTCCACTCGATGCCACAGGTGACCGTGGCCGCGATCAACGGGTCCGTCGCCGGCGCGGGCCTGGGTTGGGCACTCGCGTGCGACCTCCGCATTGCCAGTACGAGCGCCAGGTTCACGACTGCGTTCCTCGACCGCGCCATTTCCGGCGACATGGGCGGGCCGTGGACGCTGACTCGTATCGTCGGCGCGGCCCGAGCGCGGGAGTTGTACTTCCTGCCCGACAAGCTGGACGCCACCGAGGCCCATCGCATCGGCCTGGTCAACGCCATCCACGAGCCCGAGGACTTCGCACCGGCGGTTGACCGGGTGGTCCGTCGGCTCGCATCGTCGGCCCCGCTCGCGCTGCGTGAGATGAAGCGGAACTTCGTGCAGGCTGACCGGCTGAGCTTCGAGGACTACCTCGACCTCGAGACGCTCCGCCACGTCGGGGTCGGCAAGAGCGAGGACACGATGGAGGGCTTCCGCTCCTTCGTCGAGAAGCGTGCCCCCCGGTTCCGAGGCCGCTGAGGTCGATCACCCCGGACGGCATTCAGCGATCGACGACGACGACCGGTACCCTCTCGTGCGGTGAGCAGACTCGGAGCGTTGCGCCCACCACATCAGGGCGAGAGCCGACCTTCGGCACCGGCGCCGCCGAGTGCCCGCATGCGGCTCATCCGGGCTGCGGAACGGTTGTTCGCCGAGCGTGGCATCGAGGTCGTCTCGCTGCGTGAGATCAGCCGCGCGGCCGGTCAGGGCAACACGAACGCGCTGCAGTACCACTTCGGCGACCGCGACGGGGTCCTCGACGCCATCCTGCAACGCCACGGCCGCGATCTCGACGTGCGCCGCTGGGCGCTGTTGGATGAGTACCACCCGACCCATGGCGACCCTCGCGCCGTCGCCGCCATCCTTGTGCGACCGATCGTGTCGAAGCTCGATGACCCCGATGGTGGTCCCGAGTACCTGCAGATCGCCGCTGAGGTGGTCAATCGGAGCAATGACCTCGTCGTCCCCGACAAGCCCTCCGTACTGAGCGACCCGACGCTCAGCGACGAAGACGACAGCGTGAACGCCTGGGCACACCTGGCGACACCGTTCATCCCCGCCCGCGCCGCCGGCCATCCGTTTCATCGGCGGTACCTGGCGGTCCGCTTTGCCTACCTCGAAGCCGGACGTCGCGCTCGCAACATCCGCACGCCAGACCATCGCCTTTTCACCGCCCACGTCATCGACCTGGTGACCACCCTGCTGTCCGCCCCGCTCTCCGAGGAGACCCATCGGGCGCTGGAGACGAAGGGAGCCACGAGGCGCGCCAACCGACGGTGAGCGATCGATCCCGGATCTGCTGATCGCCGCGACCGTCGAACTCGTTGTCCTTCACCCGGACACGGACTACGACATCATCGCCGTCGCGAGCCGCCCTATCCGCTCACGACGTCAGGATCACGTCGAGAACGTCAGCATCGCGGCGCAGCGCGTCGGCCGCCTCGGCCTGACCGAGCCGGTCGAGCTCGATGGCCTGGGCGCGGTGCTCGGCGATCTGCATGCGCACGATCGCGGCGATGTCCTCGTCGGTCAGGTGCCGACGGGTGACCTCGGTGGCACCGACACCGATCGCCGCCCCGGCGATCGGCCCGGCGCCCGACGCCGTGTCGAATTCGACGGCGGGTATCGCCGCCGCGTTGTCGATCGCCCCGAGCGCGGATCGGATGGCACGCAGGCGGCCGCGGTCGCGTGCTCGCATCGCGTCGGCCATCGCGGCTCGCAACCCCTCGACGACGGTGCTCACACCGACCGCCTGGTCACCCAGACCTGATGCCGGCCGGTCTCGGCCGGCGCCGCCGGGTCCTTGGAGATGATCTCGCGCAGCTCGAAGCCCAAACGCTTCGGGACGGCGGCGCTCGCCCGGTTGGCGACATCACAGTGGATCTCGACCGCCTCGATCGCCGGGTTGGTGAACGCCGCCCCGGTCAGGGCTCGCGCCATGGCCGTCACCAGCCCCCGGCCACCGGCGTCGGCCCGTCGCCAGTAGCCGATCTCCAGCGACTCGGCGCCGCCGCGTCGATGCAGGCCACCCCCACCCAGCACCACGTCGCGGTCGGCGTCGAAGATCCCGACCACATAGTCGATGCCGGCGTCCCAGTCGGCCTCCGCCTCGACTACGAATCGGCGGGTCACGTCGCGCGTCTGGTCGGCCCAGAACATGAACGGACGCAGATGGTCGCGACTGGCCTCGATCGCCTCGTGGATGGGATCGGCGTCGGCCATCCGATAGCGCCGCACCACCGCACCGACGTCGGCAAGCGCGATCTGCTCGGGTGGTCGCCATGTCTCCATCCACCGATCCTGTCATCGGGCGTCGCCGCCGCCGGTTGTCGTTTCGGCCCGGTCGGCCACCCGAACGACATCGCTACACTCGGCCTGCGTCGCCCAGCCCGCGGGCGCCGACCCACCCACGACCATGGCATCGGTTCCACCGCCGTCATCCTCCATCGTCGACAACGACGAACGGGACCGGGCGCGGCGCGCCATCGCGGCGGTCGAGACCAGCCCGTACGGGATCGTCAACGTCGACCACACGGCACGCATCGTCGCCGCCAACGCGGCCGCCGTCGCGATGCTCGGCGACCCGGATGGGCTGATCGGACGTTCGTGGACCGACGTCACCGGTGCGGGCGCCGCGATCGCCCACCTCGACATCACCACAGCGGCGACCGACGGGACCGCCGAACGGACCATCTACCTCGTCGAACGACCGCGTCAGAACCCCGACGTGTCGCGGCAGCTGGCGGCAGCCGACCGCTACCGCGCCATCGTCCAACGCTCCATCCACACCCTCATCCTGTGCGCCAACGACCCCCGGGACAGCGCAGTGCTCTCGGGCCGCTCGGTCCTGGGGTATCCGATGCTGACCCCCCTCCCCGGCGGGATGCTGTCGCTGTGCCACCCCGACGACATCGATCGCGCCGTGGTGTTCATGACCGGGGTTCGCGACGGTGACCCCCACCACACCGACACGATCGAACTGCGCCTGCGCACCGCCGACGGCCGCTGGAGGACCTGCGAGGTCGGTGCCGAGAACCTCACCCACGAACCCTCGGTCGGCGGCGTCGTCGTCTGGGCCGTCGACGTCACCGACCGACGGGCCAAGGAGCGACGGGCCGAAGCCAGCCTGCTGCGCCTCCATCTGCTGATCGACAACCTCGGTGCCGCGGTGCTGATGGAGGACGAAGACCGCCGGGTGCTGGTCGCCAACGACGAGATGGTGCAAATGTTCGCCATCCCGGTCCCCCCGCAAGACCTCGTCGGCACCGACTGCTCGGGCGCGGCCGAGACCGTCAAGCAGATGTTCGCCGACCCCGACGGGTTCATCGCCGGGGTGGCGCGTTGCCTCGAGGGCCGCCAGCCGGTGATCGGCGAGCAATTGGTGCTGGCCGACGGACGCGTGTGGGAGCGCGACTACCTTCCGATCCCCGGCGACGCCGGCCCGGTCGGTCACCTCTGGCGCTATCGCGACGTGACCCGACACATCGAAGAGACACGACTGCTAGCCGACCAGAACCGCTCGCTCGAGGAGCTGGCGCGGCTCAAGAACGAGTTCGTGGCACGCGCCTCGCACGAGCTGCGAAGTCCCCTCACCTCGGTCGTCAGCTTCGCCGACCTGCTGGCCGAGACGACAAAGGGCCAACTCGACGATGAGCAGACCGAGTACCTCGCCGTCATCGTGCGCAACGCCCAGCGGCTGCTCCGGCTGATCGATGACCTCCTGCTGGTGGCCAAGCTCGAGTCCAACACCCTCCCGCTGTCGCTCGGGCTGGTCGACCTGCCCACGCTGGTCACCCAGGTCTCCGACGAGCTTCGGCCTCGCGCCGAGAGCAAGCAACTACGACTCGATGTCGGCACCACCCCGGGAGGCAGGCTGCGCGCCGATGCCCTCCGGCTCCAGCAGATGACATCCAACCTGATCGGTAACGCCATCGCCTACACCCCGGCAGGCGGCACCATCACGGTGGCGGTGCGGCCGGCACCCGGCGGCGCCGGATGGGAGCTCACCGTCGGCGACACCGGCGTCGGGATCGGAGCCGGCGACCTCCCCGAGCTCTTCGCACCCTTCTTCCGCGCCGCCAGCGGCGCCCGCGTCCAAGCCGCGGGGACCGGGCTGGGGCTGGTGATCGTGCGGTCGATCGTCGACGCCCACCACGGCACGATCGCCGTCGACAGCGAGGAGGGGCGCGGGACCACGATCACCGTCCGGCTGCCGTTCGGAGACACCGGATGACCGAGGTGCTCGTCGTCGAGGACGAACCCGACATCGCGTTCGGCATCAGCGTGCTGCTGCGTCGCAACGGGCACGGTTGCACGATGGCCGGTGACGGCGAGACGGCGCTGCGCCTGCTCGGCCAGGTCCGTCCCGATCTCGTGGTTCTCGACATCGGGCTGCCGGTGATGGACGGCTGGACGTTGCTCCGCCACATCCGCGAGGTCAGCGATGTCCCGGTCCTGCTGCTGACCGCCGCCGGCAGCGAGGAAGACAAGGTGCGCGGGCTGCGCGCCGGCGCCGACGACTACCTCACCAAGCCCTTCAGCAACCCCGAGCTGATGGCGCGGATCGAGGCCATCCTGCGCCGCACCCATAACCCGGCTCAGGACCGCAACGAGATCGTCTACGGCACGATGGTCGTCTCGCCACATGCGCACAGCGTCAGCATCGATGACCGACCGGTGGCGCTGAGCCCCCAGGAGTTCCGCCTGTTGACGTACCTCTTGGCCCACCGCGGTCAGGTGCTCACCACCCAGCAGTTGCTCGACGAGATCTGGGATGACACCACCGGTGAGGGCGGGGAACGTGTCAAGTTCGCGATGCTCCGGCTGCGCCGCAAGCTGGGGTGGGGCGACGCCGACCATTCCCCGTTGGTCGCCGTGCGCGGTCTCGGCTACCGCCTCGAGGCCTCGCCCATCGCCGGCTGAGCCGGGGTCGGGGCGCTCATCTGCAACCGACTTGCACCGATGGTGCAACCGCGCCCGCAACCGACCCACGGTGTGATGGGTCCATGCCCGAAACCGCCCGTATTCTCGTCATCGAGGACGACGCCGACGCCCGACGGCTGATCGAGATCTTCCTCCGGGACGTCCCCGGCTACGACGTGACCTACTGTGCCTCCCCGATCGACGCCCTGCCGTTGCTCGGACGGCACGGCTGGGACCTGTTGATCACCGACTTCCGGATGCCCGGGATGGACGGGCTCGAGGTCGCCTCCCGCGCCCGCCGGCACCAGCCGCACCTGCCGGTGCTGCTGACCACCGCGAACGCCAGCGCCGACACCGCCATCCGCGCCGTCAAGCAGCAGGTCACCGACTTCTTGAGCAAGCCGCTCGATGGCGATGAGGTCCGCTCCTCGGTGGCCAACGCGCTGGCCCAGCATCGCCGTCGCAAGCGGCGGGTACTGGCGATCGGGGCCCATCCCGACGATGTGGAGATCGGCGCCGGCGCGACGCTCGCCCAACACGTCACCGCCGGCGATCGGGTGACGATCCTCACGGTCAGCCCCGGCCACCTCGGCGGTGATCCCGACCGGCGCCGTGGCGAGGCCGAAGCGGCCGCCGCCCTGCTCGGCGCACGGCTGGTGTTCGGCGACCTCCCCGACACCGCGATCCCCGAAGGGGGACCGACCATCCGACTGATCGAGTCGGTGCTCGAGGACACCAGACCGCACATCGTGTACGTCCACTCCCACCACGACGTCCACCAGGACCATCGATCGGTGCACGCGGCGACGCTGGTGGCCGCCCGTCACGTGCCACGCATCCTCTGCTACCAGTCCCCCAGCTCGACCCTCGAGTTCCGGCCGTCGCTGTTCGTGCCGGCGACCAGCGGGTTGCCCGTCAAGCTCGATGCCATCGCCGAGTTCAGCTCGCAGACCGAGACCCGCGACTATCTCGCCCCCGATCTCCTGACCGCCACCGCCCGCTACTGGGGGCGCTACGGCCAGTCCTGCTTCGCCGAGCCCTTTGAGCTGGTGCGGGCGACCCCCCAGACGGTGCGTCATGTCGCGGTGTGAACCGACGCGGGTGCTGGTCACCGGTGTCGGCGGGCCGGCCGGATTGGGCTTCCTGCGGCTCGCCGCTCGCCCCGACGTCAAGTTCTTCACCGCCGACATGAACCCCTATGCCGCCGGGCTGCACCTCACGCCGCCGGCTCGACGCCTCATCGTGCCGCCCGGCGACGACCCGGCGTTCGTCGACGAGGTGCTCAAGTTCGCGATCGGCGCCGACATCACGGTCGTGGTGCCGACCGTCGATGCCGAGTTGCTCCCGCTCGCCCGGCGCGCCGGCGAGTTCTCGGCCGCCGGGATCACGGTGGTCGGGTCGTCGCCCGAGACCCTCGAGCGATGCCTCGACAAGGCCGCGCTGGCCGAACTCCTCATCCGACACGGGGTGCGGGTACCCGAGACCGAGGTGATCGGACCGGGGACCGACATCACGCCGGGCTCGGTCGTCAAGCCTCGCCGCGGCAGCGGCTCGCGCGGGGTGCGCGTCGTGACCGATGTGGCCGACGTCGCGGCGGTCCCCCGCGATCGCAGCTACCTGGTCCAAGAGATGTTGCCCGGTGAGGAGTTGTCCGTCGACGTGTTCGTCCGTCGCGACGGCGCGGTCGTGGCCGCGGTGCCACGGACGCGCGATCACGTCGATTCCGGGGTCGCGGTGGCCGGGCGCTCCCGCCGCGACCCCGACGCCGCCGCCATCGCGACAAGGGTCGCCGAGGTCACCGGGGTGCGCGGCGTCGCCAACGTCCAGCTGCGCCGCAACCGTCACGGCGAGCTCGCGGTCCTCGAGGTCAACCCGCGGCTTCCCGGCAGCTTGACCCTCACCGCGGCGGCCGGCGCCAACCTCGCCGGCCTCCTCCTCGCCGAGGCCCTCGGCGAACCGATCCCAGACCATCTGACCTTCCGCGAGGTGGCGATGGTCCGTTTCCTCACCGACCTCGTCATCGAGGTCGACGACTACCCGGTCGTTCCAGCGCCGGTCATCGACAACACCGTGAAAGGACCCGCCGCATGAGCCAACCGCTCGATCTCTCCACCGACTGGCACACCCACACCACCACCAGCGACGGCGCCAACACGATCGCCGAGATGGTGGCCGCGGCGACCGAGCGGGGCGTCGCTCGATTGCACCTCACCGATCACGTGCGCCGCGACACCACCTGGCTTCCCGACTACGTCCGCGAGGTCGAACGCGTTCGGTCACAGGCGCCGATCGAGATCGTCTGCGGCATCGAGGCCAAGCTGCTCGATGTGCGCGGCCGCCTCGATGCGCCGGCGGACCGGCGCGGCATCGAGCAGGTCGTCATCGCCGATCATCAGTTCCCGACCCGTTTCGGACCCGTCACCCCGGCCGAGATGCGACGACGCATCGATGCCGCCGAGGTGCGCGTCAGCGACGTCATCGAAGACCTGTGCGTCTCGACGTCGCGAGCGGTGTTCGCCGCCGACGGCGTGGTGGTCGGCCATCTCTTCAGCGTGCTGCCCAAAGCAGGCATCGACGTCGGCGAGGTGCCCACCGAGATGCTCGATCTGATCGCTCGGGCGGTGCGCGACGCCGGCGCCGTCGTCGAGGTCAGCGAGAAGTGGCGCACCCCGTCGCTCGACATGGTCGGCGAGCTGTGCGCCCGCGGGGTCGAGTTGGTGCCCGCCAGCGATGCCCACACCGCCGACGCGATCGCTCGATGGGACCACGTGCTCGCGGCGGCTCGCCGTATCGTGCCCTAGGGCGACGACGGCGGCGGTTGGTCTGGAATCGTGTCGATGGGCGACGTCTTCGCGGGCGCCGGGACGCTCGGCATGTGGGCGCTGGTGGTGATGGTGATGCTCGGCGCCGTACCCCTGGCGGCAGCCTCGGCGCAGTTCCTGATCATCGGGCTCCATGCCGTGCGCAACCACTACGAGCGCACGGCGCCGTACTCCCCACGGGTCGCCATCTTGGTGCCGGCCTGGAACGAGGCGGCCGTGCTCGGCGCCTCGATCGACCGCCTCGTCGGACTGGAGTACCCCGCCGACCGGCTGCGGGTGTACGTGGTCGACGACGCCAGCACCGATGCCACCCCCGACGTCGTCCGGGCCAAGGGTCAGCAGTACCCGGGCCAGGTGGTGCACCTGCGCCGCGAGAAAGGGGGTGAGGGCAAGGCTCACACCCTCAATCACGGGCTGCGCCTGATACTTGACGACGACTGGATGGAGGCGTTGCTGATCATGGACGCCGACGTGATCTACGAAGCGGACTCGTTGCGCAAGATGACGCGCCACCTCGCCGACCCGGCCGTGGGGGCAGTGACGGCGTACATCAAGGAGGGCAGCCAGCCGGGCAACTACCTCCAACGGTTCGTGGCCTACGAGTACATCACGGCCCAGGCGGCCGCTCGACGCTCGCAGAACGTGCTGGGGGCGATGGCGTGCCTGGCCGGCGGCGCCCAGCTGCACTCGAGACGCAACCTCGAAGCGATCGGCGGCCAGATCGACACCTCGAGCCTCGCCGAGGACACCTTCACCACGTTCAACACGCAGCTCGCCGGTCACCGGGTGGTGTTCGAGGGCAACGCCACGGTGTGGGCCGAGGAGCCCGACAGCATCGTCGGGCTCTGGAAACAGCGTCTGCGATGGGCGCGCGGCAACGTGCAGGTCACCTTGCGGTTCAAACACCTGTGGTTCCGACCGCGGCGCGAGCACGGGCTCGGTGACATCAGCTTCGCCGTCTTCTGGTTCTGCCTGTTCCTCCTCCCGGTCTTCATGATCGTGTCGTCGGTCGCCCTGTTGACCCTGTACTTCCTCGATTTCGAGCGGTCATGGGCGTTGTTTCATCACCTCTGGATCATCAACGCCGTGTCGTACCTCTTCATCACGACCTTTGCGATGGCGATCGACCCCCAGACGGCCAAGCGGGTGTGGGCCCAGGCCATCCTCTTTCCCGGTGCGGTATCGGTGTTGGTGATCCTCTATACGTGCACGCCACGGGTGTTCGAGTACCTCGTCGAACGGTGGGGCGCGATGACCGGCCTGACCTGGAATCACATCACGACCGAGGTGACGATCCTCATCGCCTACTCGTGGTTGGGACTGTGCATGCCGGTCGCCTATCTCGGCAAGAAGGCCGAGGAGCGCGGGCGGGGGTGGTTGAGCCCGCTGTTCGTCTACCTCGGCGGCTACGGACCACTGCTGTGCGCGGTGACGTTCACGTCCTATGTGTACGAGCTGCGTGGCGCCGAGATGAAGTGGGACAAGACCGAGAAGACCGGAAAGGTGTCGATACCCCGATGAACGACCAACACCACTGCGATGCGCAACATCGCGATGAGATCGACGCCGCCAAGCAGGAGGAACGGCGGCTGCTCATCTGCGAGTTGATCGCCATCGTCGCCGTCGTCGCATTCGTGCTCGTTCGGCAGCGTTGGCTGCTGTGAATCGACCCCCACCCGGGCGCGGGCCGTGCCCGGACCTCAGCGCGGTCGGCTACGCGTGGGCGTCGGGCGAGAGACCGGCGGCCTGCAGAGCGGCCTGCTTGGCCCCGTCGAGGTCGTAGTGCTTGCGGGTGACGATCCGCTGGGCGTAGAGCCCTCCGCCGGCCTGGATATTGGTCACCTGCTTCCAGCCACCGTAGGCGTCGGCGGTGAGGTCCCGGATGGCGTGGAACAGCCGGGTGCGGTACTCGCCGTCGACGCCGTCCATCGTGGACATGTACTTGCGGGCGAGATGACCAACCTCGGCGTTCTCGAGGTCCGAGATCGCCGGTGCGGTGACGATGGCGCCCCCGGCGATGTCGTGGAGGTGGCGCACCATCAGGTTGTAGCTGGCCGCGCCGGTGTACTTGCCGGCGTTGGTGTACAGCTCGTTGGGGAACGCCGCCCCGAACGGCCCCGTCGACGAGTGCGAAATCGCCGCCTCGTAACACGCCCTCACGACCGTGGCGTGGATGATCATCTCGGAGATCTTCTCCTTGATGTGGGCCTGGCCGGCCAGGCCGTTGGCCTCGGCGATCAGCTGCGCCAGCCCCACCATCACGTCGGCGCCGTCGGCCATCGAGGTGAGCCCGCCGAGCCGCTCCCACAGCCC
>JBKEAH010000118.1:0-19401 GCA_047972065.1 Desertimonas sp. | reverse complement strand
AAACGTGAAGAGCCTCCGACGGCAATCGGAGGCGCTTCCAAAGAGGTCGAGGTACCACTACCACTACCACTACCGCAACTAACGTTCTGGTGGTGATGGTATCTCGGCGGAGGACCCGGCGCAATGCGCTCTGCGTTCTGACGCGTCCTCGTTCGGGCCGGCCTGGTGCCGATGTCTCCCACGATCACAGCGACGACGAAGGTCACGACCGGTACGGGCCGGTCGGCGACCGCCTACCAGACGCACGCAGCGACCTCTGACCGGTCGGTGCCGTGCCGGAACCGCAACGGGGTCTGGCCGCCGCGCTACGAGCGCAACTGGGCGCCGCATCCGGCCCGGGCGTTGCCACGCACAGCGCAGGCGGAATGGCAGCGCTGCGTCCTCGACGCCGTCGCGGCCGGCGAGCTCCATCGCACCACCGGCACGGTCCTGTTGGCGTTTAGCCGGGCATCGTCGAGCCAGTTGGAGGACGTGTGGATCGCCCAGGCGACGGTCGCTGGCCAGCTGGGCTTGGCCGAGTCGACGGTGTGCCATCACGTGACGATCGCCAAGCGACTGGGATGGCTGGCGGTCCAGCACCGCAACCGGATCGACCACGGGCTCGTGTTGGCGATGTCGAACGTGACCCGCTTCGAGCTGCCGGCGCATTGGCAACAACGCCTCGACGAGCAGCGCCAAGAACGACGGGCTGCACAAACCCGAGCCCGCCGCGACGCCAAGCGCAGCGGTCCGCGGGCGACCGGTTCACGGGCTGAGCCCCAGCGGCTGGTGCGGGAAGACGAGCGCTCACAGGCGGCGTCGGTAGGGGCCGGTCTGGCCCGATCGTCGGGGACCGAGACGTTCGAGCAGGGCGTGGGTGAGCTCGAGGAGACGTTCGCGGGGCGCGCCGAGCTGTACCTGGTCGCCTACGACAGTTTCACGGAGACGTGGAAGACGGTGCGCCAGAACAAGTGAGACCCCCCGGGTGGGCATATCTACACCGGGCCGTGCTCTAACGGCCGCCTGCGAGCCCCCCCAGGCCCCTCACAGCGAACCGCACGACGACCAGCCGGCCAAAGGTGGCCGGCTTCGACGCGTCCAGCACCCAGCTGAGCGTCGATGCGGAGTCTGATCGTGTTCACCGAAGGGGAGGAGCTGGCCGTTCTCTACACGCGACGGATCTCCCCTGGACCGCCTCTTCTTTCAGAAGAGGAAAAGACCTAGTCGTCGCGACATCACGTTGTGGACAACACCATCGGTCTCGGAGGGACGATGGTCGGCGCCTCCGGCGCCGGCTCCAACGGAAAGGGAGCGACCGAAAGTCCGCCCGCCCGGTCTGGTCGATTGGGTTGGCTGCGTCAGGGGGTGATGATGCGAGCGAGTCGGTTGAGAGCCTGACGGGTGTCGGGGAGCGTGGCGCGCAGATCGTCAAGCACCGCGGTGAGCCGGCGACGTTCCACAGCCATGGCCGCGCACTCGTTGAGGAGTCGAGTGACTTGATCGGGGCTGAGAGGTGCCATCGCGTGGGATCGGCGCCAGCCCTCGACGTCCTCGACGGTGATCACTCGGTCAGCCTGCCACTGTCGAACACGTGTTCGCAACTGGCGGGTGCGTTGGCTGGATCCAGCGTTGCGAGGCTGCGCTCAGTTGGTCGCGTAGCTCGGGGATGGCGGCGACTGCCCGAGTGATGAAGTCCTCGACCATGTCGCCGGCGTTGGGCGAGAGCTGGCGGGACTCGAGCCAGTGGGCGAGGTGGTTGATGATGTCCGCGACGTCGTAGGGGCGGCCGCCGGGAGCGGCGCGCAGGGTGAACAGTTCGGGCATTGATGATCACCTCGCTGGTGGGTCGCCTCCCGGCGGGAGGACGACGGTCTTGTCCGTCGTTCTCTGCAGGCCAGTTCTTCCGGTGGTGGTCGGCGCAGCAGCGTGGCATCGGGCAAGCGCAGCGGCACCCCGGTAGGGGTGTGGCCGATGGCTGGTTGTGCGCCCAGCGGGGACCGTCAGGTCCCGACCACCACCGGAACATCGATGACGAGTGTCCGACGATCCGCTCTCGGTTCTGGTGCTCCGGTCGTTCTTCGCCGTGCCGGCGAACTCGGTGCTGTTGACGAGTCGGGGCCGCGTGGGTGTGGACGGTAAATGCAGGTGGCATCTCTCTAGCGTCTACGCAGCAAGATATGCGATCAGGTACCTGATCGCGTCTAGGGTCGGGCTGGTGGATCCCGCTGCGCTGCCTCCACCGAGCCCTGCCGGTCGGGTCAGCGACGTGCCCGCACCGGTGCCGGCTGCTGCTGACAGGGCCCGGCGGGACGACGTCGCTGGGGCGACGTCGGAGGATTCCGCCCCCTTGGGGGGCGGCGCTGCGCTGGGCCTGTCGGCCGTGCCGGCCGAGGAGAGCTCGCCGCCGAAGCGGCTGCGCCGGCGGACCGGTGGGCGTGGTCATCAGGTCAAGTTGCGGCTCGACGATGACGAGCTGGAGCGGCTTCGGGCCGACGCTGAGCGGGCGGGGATGAGCGTCCAGCGGTACGTGGTCGAGGCGCTGGTGCGAGCACCGCAACGCACCAGCGGCGAGGCTGGCGGGGGAGTGGTGGCGCCGGCGGCGCCGGCGTTGACGTTGCCGCAGCAGCGGGCGCTGATCGAGACGTTCCTCGCCGTGCGCCGGACGTTGGCTGGTGCGGCGAACAACCTCAATCAGCTGACGCGCTGGTCGCACGCCCACGAACAGGCCGCGGAGGGTCTCGAGGCGGCGATCGCTGCGGTCGAGGTCGCGGCGGGCAAGGTTCGTGACAGTGCGGTGGAGATCTCCGCCGCGTTCGACCCGGATGGTGAGGGGTGATCCAGAAGGTCACCCGCGGGAACCGGATGCGTGGCCTGCTGTACTACCAGTTCGGACCCGGCGACCGTGAGGAGCACAGCGACCAGCACGTCGTGGCCACCTCGCCGGGGATCGACGTGCCGATCGGTCGGGAGCTGACCGCCGGCGAGCTGTACTCGCTCGGGACGCAGCTGGAGATGCCGAAGGTGTTCTACGACGTCGACGTCGCCGGCGGTCACGTCTGGCATCTGTCGCTCTCACTCCGAGCCGACGACCGGGTGCTGAGTGATGAGGAGTGGGCTGACATCGCCCGCGAGGCGATGGCCCGGGTCGGTTTCGACGACGGAACGAAACCGCCGACGCCGTGGGTTGCGGTGCGTCACGGGATGGCGCTCGACACCGAAGGCGGTGAGCGGGATCACCTGCACATGGCGGTGTCGATCGTGCGTGAGGACGGCACCGTGGCGTCGCGCAGCAACGACTACCGCAAGGTGGGCGCCGCCTGCCGCGACTTCGAGCAGCGCTACGGGCTCACCGTCGTCGCCGGCCGGCACACCTCGACCACGACGAAGTGGCCGAACCGGCCCGAGCGCGAACGTGCCCAACGGGACCCCGACGCCCCGGCACCGGAGCCGGGCGGGCCGAAGTGGACCCCGACCCAGGAGCTGGCGATCGTCGTGCGTGGCGTCGCGGCGTCGAGCGGCAACGAGGCCGACTTCGTCGTGCAGCTGCACCGCGCCGGCTACCAAGTCCGCCCCCGAGCCGCACCCGGTGACGCGTCGAAGGTGGCTGGCTACTCGGTGCGATCGATAACCGGCGACGACCGGTCATGGCGTGCCGGCGGCAAGCTCGCCAAGGACCTCTCCCTGCCCCGCCTGCGTGCCCAGTGGGCCGCACGCGGCGGCGCGTCGCCCGTTGACGAACGCGCCGCCTGGCGTTCACCGGACCGTCCAACCCCACCCACCACTCGGCCGCAGACGCCCGGCCGGGATCAGGTGCGCCCGGCCACGGCCGACACTGCCACGTCGGCGCCGGGTGGGGCTGACGCGGCGCTCGAGGACGCCCTGGCGGAGATCCGGCGCATCACCGCCGGTGTCAACGCCGGCGACGTCAACCCCGACGACGTCGCCAACCCCGCCGGTGCCCTCGCCGCAGGGCTGTCCGTGCGCCTCGACGGCGAACGGGCCGGCCACCTCGCCGACGTCGCCGATCAACTCACCCGCCGCGCCGCGCCGGCCAGCAGCGGCGGCCGCGACTACGTCGGTGCCGTCCTCGCCGCGGCGGCGATGGTTGCCCTGCAGTCCACCCAGCTGGCCAAGAAGACCTCGACGCTGATCCTCGTCATGGAGCTCGTACACCTCGCCAGCGCCGTCGCCGAACGCCGTCAAGCCGAACGCGAGCTTGCCGCTGTGCGACGCCTACGCGCCCGCTACGAACCAGGCGACACCACGACCACGACGGCGGCGTCTGAGCAGATCCACGCCGCCACAGCCGCGACGCGAGGCGAGGGAACACGCCAACGGCCCACCCGGCCATCGTCGACCACCCCGCCACCGCCGCCACCGCCCGGACCACGAGCACGGCCGGCTGGCGGGCAGCCCTCAGATCTTGAAGCCCAACGCCTCCGTGAGCGCCGACACCGCCGTGACCATGGTCGCGGCCGATGAAAGGATCCCACCCATGAGCGGATTCGGTGACCAACCCGTCCACGGGAGCTACGACGAGATCGCCAACGAACTGCGCGGCAGCGTCAAACGTCTCACGCTCCCCCTCGCCGCAGCAGTCCGCAAACGAGCCCGCGCCGCCAAGCAAGCCGCCGAAGCGACACGTCGCGAAGCCCGGCAGGGCGAGGCCGAACTCCTCCGACGCCAGACCCACAACCGGACCGCTGGCGCCCAACGGGGTCGGTAAGAGCGGAACGGGCCACTTCTTGACGGACCTCCGGTGGGACAACCTCGAGCTCCACCTCATTCCGCGAGGCCGATGGACCGTCGAGCTGGCGCAGGCTCGACAGCGCAGGCGAGGAGCGGTCACCTCCCCAACGTTGACGGGAGGATGCAACACAGGGGCAGGGGTGGCACGTGGCGGTCGTGCAGCCCTACGCACTCGGTCATGTGATGTACGTAGCTGAGCGACGTGCCACCGCCGTCCCACTCGGCCGGGGGGGACGCCTCGAGACCGGGTGGCGGTGGGAGCAACCCGTATGCGCCCGGTGCTCCCACCGCCTGACCAGCTGCGACCGTCGAGAGGGGACCCGGCGGTAGCGGCTGGTTGATCTCACATGCCGAGGGCGGCTTGGGTGTTGGGTCCGGCGATGCCGTCGATTTCGAGGCCGCTGTGGCGTTGGAAGTCGCGGACGGCTCGTTCGGTGTTGGGGCCGTAGGTGCCGTCGACGGCGAGGACGTAGCCGTGGGCGATGAGGGCGACTTGGAGGGCTGGGACTCGGGGGTCGTCGCTGCCGGGTGGGATGTTCGTTACCGCTGGCGTGTTGTTGGGGTCGCAGGTGGGGGCGAGGTGGGCGGCGGTGGCGTGGGTCATGCCGGTGGCGGTGAGGTGTTCGGCGCATGTGGCGTCGTAGGGGCCGAGGTGGACCCAGCCGACGCGGCCGGTGCCGTCGCCGGAGAGGTGGAACACGTCCCGGTTCGGACATGGTGTGCCGGTGGGGCAGGGGGTGACGGTGGCGGTGGCCCATCCGGCTCGGCAGGTGACGCCGCTGGCGGCGATGCCGGTGGATTGGGCGATGGCACCGGGGGAGCAGTCGGGTGGCCACATCATCGGGATGGTGGTGGTGGGGGCGATGGCGGTGGGGAGCGGTTCTTCGTGCTGGGCGACTTGGACCGCTTCTGATGCGGTTGTTGACGGGGTCTGGCCGAACACTCCGGGCACCGGGGTCGCTGGTGGGGCGGCGGCGGTCGTGGTGACGGTGGTGGCGACGACGATGTGTCCCGGTACCGGCGTGGGTGGCGGCGGGCTGGTCGTGGTGGTGGTCGTCGATTCGGTGGGGATGCGGGCCAGGGTGTCTTGCGCGCTGTCGGCGCTGCCGCCGCACCCGGCGAGCAGTCCAACGACCGCTGTGAAGGCTCCTGGGCGGCGCATCAGTAGCCGATCCGTAGCGGGTCGGGCTGGTCGCTGTCGCCGTAGGTCACGGCGACTTCGGTGACCGCACCGGCCGGCGGGGCTGAGGGGAGCTCAAGCAGGAACCAGCCGGCGGAGAACGTGACGACACCGTCGAGGGCGACGGTGGTGACCGGCCGGTCGGTGATCGTCTCGTAGATCCGTTCGGGCCCTGGGCCGAGTCCGGTGACGACGCCTCGCAGCACCGCGCTGGTGGCGCCGCTGGCCGACATGACGGTGGTGCAGCCGGGTTCGCCGGTGGTGCAGGCGGCGGGGACGGTGACCGCTGTGGTGGCGGCCGCACAGGTGCCGTCGAGGCAGACGGTGACGTCGGTGACGGTGTCGCCGTCAACGACGAAGTCGACCAGGTCGAAGCTCGACTCGCCGACGCTGATTCGGTAGCCGGCTTCGATCGCGGTGACGGTGCCGGCCTCGGCGCCGACGGTGCGCAGCTCGATCCAGCGCAGCAGGAGTTGAACCTGGGTGGAGGCGGCCGCGGGCGAGGTGACTGCTCGACGGGCGGCGTCGAGGGCGTAGGTCGACGCCGGGCCGGCAGGTTCGGCGACGGCGGAGCCGACGGGGTGTCCGAACGGGTTGAGGACCGTGGTGGTGGGTGCCGGGGTGGTGGGTGCCGGGGTGGTAGGTGTGGGTTGTTCGGCGAGGGCGGCGTAGGTGGCGCTGGCGGCACGGACGAGGACGCCGTCGAGGTCGATCGTGACGATGACCCGCAGGTGCAACGGCTCGTCGGTTGGTGGCGACGACCAGGTTTGGGAGGTGGCGCCGCCGATGGCGGTGCAGTCGGTGGGTCCTGGGTTGCGGCGGGGGCACAGTTGCCATTGCCAGCCGACGGCCTCACCGGTGACGGGTTCGGGGGCGGTGACGAGCTCGCCGGTGTAGGCGGTGGGGCGGCCGTCGACGTCGGTGGTGCCGTCGAGTTCGCCGAGCAGGCTGTCGTCGACGACGGCGCCCGCCAGCGGGGTCGACGTCGCCGCCGGGGTCGTGGCCGGTGGGGCGGCGGCAGGGCTGGTGGCTCGCCAGGCGAGCCCGGCGACGAAGGCGACGATCACCGCGCCGGCGGTGAGCGCGAGCAGGCGGGAGCGTTGGCTGGTGGGCGGCCTCACCGGCGGTTGGGTAGGCGGCGGTTGGTAGCGGACGGGCAGGTAGTCCGGTGGGGACGGTTGGGGGGTGGGAGCGCCGAGGACCGAGCGGGCGCGGGCGAGGGTGTTCTCGTCGGTTCGGTCGGTCATCGCGGGGTCCTCGGGGTGTGGGCGACGTGGCCGTTGTGGCAGCGACTGAACGGGCCACGGCTGGAGCCGAGGACGTCCATGTGGCCGGCGTGGTGGAGGAGCCACCACGTGGACATGGCGCCGCCGCCTTCGGCCAGCGCGGCCTCCCAGGCTTCCCACAGGGCGTGGATGCGGGCGGCGGCTTCGGGGTGGTCGGCCCAGCGGTCGCACCAGGTGTCGGGCAGGGTCGTGAAACGCGCGAGCCACTGGTCGCACCACGCGGCGGAGTCTTCGAACGCGTGGGCGGGCTGGATCTCGGACAGGGTGGGTGGCGGGAGCGCGCTCCCGGCGGTTTGCAGGTCGCTCATCGTCGGCCTTTCTTGGATGGTCGGTCGAAGAAGGGCACCAGCCGCACGATGACGGGGCGTGCCGAGGACAACGTGACGAACGCGTGGCCGGCCGGCAGGGCGGCGAGCGTGGCGACGTCGAGGGTGGCGATCCGCCGCACCTGCATCGCATCGGAGCGGGTCCGGCCACGACCACCACTGCTGGTGAAGCCGGTGGGGGCGGTGAAGCTCGAGGACCAGTAGGTCTCGTCGTGCTCGCCGGCGATGTCGGACAGGCGGCGCAGGAAGGTGGTGTCGGTGACCCCGCCGGCGTAGATCCGCACGTTGGCCGACGACCACAGCTTCTCGGCGCCTTCGGCGCCGAACGCGGCGACCATCTGCGCCCACGACTGGAAGAACGAGAACAGCACGATCCCGCGTGAGCCGAGGTGCGAGTACAGGTCCGGTAGTTCCCGCCAGCGGCACACGTTGGCGGCCTCGTCGAGGACGCCGAGCATCGCCACTGGGAGCCGGCCGCTCGGTGACGCGGCAGCAGCGCGCTCGGCGGCTTCGATCACCGCCGCGGTCATCGACGTCACCAGCGGGGTGGCCGACGCCTCGCCTTCACGCGACAACGACACCAGCGTGTCGGTCGACCCGGCGAGCGACGTCGCCCGCCACCGCGGCCGAGTCCCGGTGGGGTCTTCGACCCAGCGGACGATGGCAGGATCGGCAAGCCAGGCGATCGAGCGTTGCGCGGTGGCATAGACGCCGGCGCGTTGCTTGTCGGGGAGCCGTTGGTTACCGGCCAGGCCGGTGGCCATCGCCGCCAACTCGGGATGTTGACGCAGGACGTCGATCGGGGTGTGGTCGTCGGGGACGCTGGCCCACTCGTAGATGAGCGACACCCGCTGAGCGGGGTGCAGGGCAGCGGCGAGGATGAGCTGGGCGAGCAGCTCATCGCCGGCGGTGTCGAAATAGGCGTCGGTGCGGGCTCCGGACTCGCGGGTGGCGTGACTCCAGATGCTCGCCAGACGGCGGGCACCAGCGACCGTGGTGGCGGTGTCGAGCGGGTTCCACCACCACTGCGGCGGCGACGTGTCGACCAGGGACTGGGGGTCGAACAGCCACACCCGGCCCCTCCGGGCGCGGGCCGTGGCGGTGGCGTCGTAGATGTCGCGCTTGTTCGACGTCACGATCACCGGGCCGGGATGCTCCAACGCGGCCGGGACCGCAAGGGCGGTCGTCTTGCCGACCCGTGGCCCGGCGATCGCCAACGCCTGATCTTCGAGGGTCATCCGGACCGCTGCCCCTTGGCTGCCGTTGTGGCCAAGGACGTGACCGATGAACGGTCCGCCGCCGGTCGTGTAGCGGCGAAGCCCGACGGGGTCGATCGGCAGATCGCCGACCTTGCCAGCGAGTGGCCCGCGTCGTCGCCGACGGTCACCGAGCAGGAACGCGACCGCGATCACGCCGACGGCCAGCACGACGGCGTAGCCGATCGTCCACGGTGTCGCCGCCGCCGGCCATCCGGCCTCGCTGATGTGGGACCACATCGACCCCGGGCCGCCGGGGCGGGGCACGGTGTCGTCGACCAGCGCCGCGGTCGACCAGCCCAGCCACGGCACCCCGACCAACACCACCGCCAACACCACGATCGCGACGATGAGGGTGGTCTCCTCCGACGCCGGACGCTTGTGGGGGGTGGCGGTCATGCCGGCTCTCCCTGGTAGGCGGCGCCGGCCCAGCGTCGGTTGGTGTCCCCGACGCGTCGCTCGGCGTCGGTCAGACGGACCCGGACCGGGATCCCGGGTGACGAGCCGACCTTGAGCAGGAAGCAGCCGACACCGGGCGGGTCGTGACGACGCCCGGAGTGACGGTCCCACGTCTCGGGAGCCGACCAGCGGGTGATCAGATCCATCTCGCGGCGTGTCAGGGAGGCGTAGCGGCCGAGGTGGGGCACTTCGTCGGGGGCTTGGCCGCCGAACGCGTAGTAGCCGGCACGCTTGGCCAGCGCGGCGATCGACGCCGCGGCGTCATCGACGTTGTGGGTGATCATCGCCACCCCAACCCCCATGTTGCGGTCGAGACGGGTGAGCGCGTCGACGCGTTCACCCATCCCCGATCCGGTGCGCATCACTCGCCACAGCTCGTCGAGGATGATGAACCAGTTCCGCCGCGGCGCACGGCCCGCTTCGACGAGGGCCTGGTAGGCCTCGATCGACCCGAACCCCTCCGACCAGCACGCCACCAACGCAGCGGCGGAGAGCTTGGCGTTGGACTCGGGGATCGACGACACGTCCACACACACCGGCCGAGTCAGATCCAAGCGGGCGGTCGAGCGGCGGGCGAACACGGCGCCCATCGCGCCGGTGGTGAGCGCCATGATCGACTTCAACAGTGGGTCGGTCGCGCTCCGGTAGGCGGCGTCCTGACCGCGGTCCATCGCCACCGCCCGCAACGCGTCAGGGCCGGCGTCGATCAGCGCGATCAGCTCATGCAACGTCGCTTCGCCGGGCGCGTGGACGTCGTCGAGCAGCTGCAACGCGGTCGACAGCACCGTTTCCTCGTGGTCGGTGACCGGACGGCCACGGTTGATCTGCACCAGCGTCGACAGCGTGGTCAGCCGCCGGACCAACGCCTCCTCCAACAACCGTTCACGCGGTGGGCCGACCAGCTGGGCGGCGGTGTTGGTCGCTGCGCCGGCGTCCAACACGTTCAGCGACCCGCGGCCGACGCCGAGCTCCACGACATCGCCGCCGAGCGCGACGATCAGATCCCGATAGTCCGGTTTCAGGTCACCGAACGCCATCGGCGTGACCCCGTAGGCGGCCAGGCCGACCGCCATACGACGGATCAGCGAGCTCTTACCCAACCCCGGCCGACCGAGCAGCAGCAGCGACGGGTTGGCGATCAGGCGGGCCTCGTCGAACCACGACAGGGGATCGCTGCACACCGTCGCCCCGGACATCATGTGCTGCCCCAACGGCACCCCGATCAACGGCAGCCCGGTCGACGCCGCGTAGGGCCACAGCCCGCACGCCTGCACGCTGCTCGAGCGCCACTCCGGCGCCGGACGCACCACCCCGGCTGCCCCGGTGAACCCACGAGCGCGGCCCATCAGTCCGCCCACTCCGCAGGCGTCGTCACGTGACCCGGCAACACCAGGCCGAGCGGGAGCCCAGCGAGGAACGTCGTCTCCTGCGCCCGCCAGGCCCGGCGGAACCGGACCCTGGTGCCGGTCTGCTCGACGGCGTTGACCGCCCGCCGCAGCGCCTCGTGATCGGTGGCACCATCGGCGGTCCACGTCGTGGCGGTGGCGACCATCCCGAAGCGCAGCAGCCCGGCGCCGGCGGCGACCTCATCAGCGGTCTTGCGGGCGACCCGCACCGACAACGTGTCCGCCGAACGCAGCCGGCGGCGCTGGGTCGCTTGGAACTCGCTGGTGCGCACGTCTTGTTCGACCAGCCGGGCGGCCTGCGCGGTGGAGTACGGCCGGTACAGCATCGCGATCCGTTTCACCGGCACCTCCTTCGAGGGGCGCAGCAGCGGCTCCAGCACGTTCGAGCGGACCGCTCCGTGGGGGGCTTCGCCCATCACCCACGACACCGACGTCGCGTTGTCATGCAGATAGGTGCCACGTCCGGCCTCGGCCGACACCGGACCGGCGTCGGACCACTCGACCGGGATGTCGGCCAGCTCCAACGCCGTGGTGACCGTCGGGTCGAACGCGCTCCGCACGATCGCCGCCAGCGACGCCTCATCGACCGGCCGGGCGGTCCCCGCACCCGTGACGCCGAGCGTGGCGCACAGCCCCGGCAGTCGTTGACCGATCTCCAAGGTGAGCTCCTCGACGGGCTGACGCCCCCGCCCACCGAGGCGGGACCGTGACCAGGTGATCGTCACCCACACCCGCGTCCGTGACGCGCCGGCGGGCAGCTCGTCGACGACGCGCAGCATCGTGTCGCGGGCGAACGCCGGGGCATCCGGGTGGATCCGACGCTGCACCGACGACGCCAACTCAACTCCCGGGTCGGGACGGGTCTCCACGACCACCTGGGCGCCGGCGATCGAGCCGCCTTCCTCACCCAGCTCGGCCAGCCACTGACCCCACTGCGCCACCCAGCTGTCCACGGTGTCGTCATCCACCAGCGCGGTGCCCGGCGGCGAGCACTCGATCACCGTCGCTACATGGCCCGGCTTGGGGTGGTGGATCACCGCGAACGGGCGATGCAGCGCATCGAGCGCGTCGAACACCTCCAACCGGGCGGCCAGGCCCGGCACTCGCGCCTCGACCGCCGTGGTTCGCGACAGCGGCCCTGACACGTACAGATGGCCCCGACGGCGACGGTGAGCCCAGAACCGCACCACGTCGCTCAACCGTTCGTAGCCCGAGCGGCCCCACCGGTCCCGGAGCACCAACGGCAAGAACCCCACCACGACGACGGCACCGAAGATGATGGCCCGCAGCGGGTTGATGGCCAGCAGGATCATGAACACCACCACCAACACGCCCAACACCAGCGTGGCGGTGCTGCCTAGCCGGCCCAGGCCACGGGTACGGGGACGAGTCCAGTTGCCGAACATCGGTCGTGCGCTCACGTCTCGCCTCCATCAGGCAGCTCAGGTGCGGGCCCGTCGGCGCTTGGTGCGCCCGACGGCCCGGTCGCGGCCGTCGGCGGCGGCGACGATGGTGGGGGCATCGGCGAGTCCGACGCCGGTGCGTTCGCACCCGACGGACCTGCGGGGCCAGGCTGGCCGGCGGACGCGAGATCCTCCGCCGTCGACGACGCCGCCCTCGTCACCGTGCCCACCGTCGCGCTGGCCACTGCCCCGGCCGGGCCCGCCGCCGCACCCGCACTCGCCGCGCCGGCGGTGCCAGCGGCGGCCACGCCGCCTTCGCTGGCCGTTGCCCCGACGGCCATCCCCGCCGTAGCCCCGTCACCCGAGCTGCCCGACGGCAGCGGAGGTGCAGCACTGGCACCGCCCTGTGGGGGTGCGCCGCCGTCGATCGAGCCGCCAGCACCCTCGTTGCCGACCAGCGCAGCGAGGCCGCCGCCGGCGACGACCGCGCCGGTCGCCACCCCCGCTGCTGCGCCGCCGATGATCGCCGACGTCGACGGGCCGCCCATCGACGCCGCCGGCACGACGAGGCGGATCATCGCCGGAAGCGCGAGCACCGCCAGGCCGAGCAGCACCACACCCTGGATCGCCGCCAACAGGTCGCCGCCGTAGCTCGAGTCCTCGTGCAACAGCCGGAACCCGGCCGCGTACACCACCGCGGCGGCCGGCTTGTACAGCACAAGCGCCGCCAGCCACGCAGTCGTCCGGCGCCACATCGTGTCGTCGCCCGACACGCTCCACCCCGCAGTGATCTGCCACGCCCCCGCGAGAACGATCACCGCCGCGTTGCGGACGATCATCATCACGATCTGCACGATCGAGGTGACGATCCCGACGATGGCGATCATGAACATCGCGCCCGGGTTCGACGCCAGCAGCGTCTTGAGCCCATCCGACGGCGGGCCGGCGGTCGCTTCGCTCACCAACTGACGCGACCATTCATCGCCGAGGAGGAGCAGCGACTGGACGACCGCGATCCCGCCGGTGCCGACCACCAGCATGCGGAACAGTCCGAAGCCGCCTTGGCGGAACCCGTCGCCGCGTTGGCCGACCACGACGCGGACCATGGCGATGATCCAACCGATCACCGCCACCGCGAGCGTGGCGGTGCGCATCACATCGTTGGTCTGCAACCACGAGATCGCTTGTTGGCTCTGCCCCGACGACGAGGGGACATCGAGCCAAAACGTGGTCGCGGTCTCCAGGAACGACTCGTACGCGTCGGCCATCTGCTCGGCGACCTTCTCGAAGCCACGCTTGGCGATGTTCACCGGGTTCGCGTTGGACGCTGCGTCGCTCACGGTGCTGCCAACGGCGCCAGCGGTGCACGTCGGGCTGAGGTAGCCGCAGCCGCCGCCAGGCAGGTCGTCCATCACGCGACCGCAGTTGTCGCGATGGGCGTCGCTCGCGTAGTTGTCGTCCTGGATCCGGTAGCGAACCTGCTCGAAGTGCGCTTCGACCCACTCGCGGGCTGGCCGGTCCTCCAGGGTGTTGAACAGTCCGCTCTCGCCTGGGACGTTGATCCATCGGCGCAGCTCGTCTGCCTGCCCGTTGCTGAGCGCAGCGCACTCGGCGTCACTGAGCTGGCCAGAGCCGTCGATGTCGTAGCTCGACCAGTTCGGCGGCAGGTCGGACGGTTCGTCCTGCGCGGCTGCGGGGCCGACACTCGACAAGAGGAGGACCGCAATCGCGGCCAGCGCGGCGGTGACGAGGCGCTTCATGTGGACTATCCGGTTGGTTGGACGAGGCGGGTGGCGGTGAGCGAGAACCCGGCGGGTCGGATCCACTGGAACCCGGCGAACGTGTCCGGGGTGATGGCGGGGGCGGCGTCGTCGAACAGGTCGCGACGCGACCAGGTGGTGATCCGCCAGTCCTCCGCCGACGGGTCCCAGGCGAGGGTGATCGTGACGATTTCCATCGTCACCTCCCAGCCCGCGGTGAAGTCGCCCGAGCTGGCGGCGAGGACCTCGAGCACGGCCGTGTCGCCGGCGACATCGCCGCGCACCCCAAACGGGCTCAGTCCGGTGATGCTCGTCGAGTCGGGCATCACGGGGTTGCAGGGGTCGACGGGTGGGGCGTCGGGTCCGAGGACCATCGCCGCGCCTTCGGCTCGTTCGGGCTGCGGGCACACGAACACGTACGCCGTCCAGGTCGCCGCGGCGCTGACCGCGCCGATCTCATCGTGGCTGAAGCCCATCGGGACGCCGCCCACGACCTCGCGGCCGCCGACGAACCCCGGTGGCAGCTCGACCCCGCCACCGGCCGCCGAACCGGGTGTCGGTGTCGGCGGGGCTGCCGTGGTGTCTGTCGAGCCCTCGCCGTCCCCACCGCTGAACGCCAGCCAGACACCGCCGGCGGCGATGGCGAGCACGACCACGACGGCAGCGATGAGGGTCCAGGCCCTTCCGCCCCACGTCTCGCCGCTGCGGGTACGGGGCTGGTGGAAGTCGTCGTCGCGTGTCATTGCGGGAGCCTTCCGCCTACACGAAGAAGCCGACGATCCCGGCGGACCCGGCAATCAACGCCACCGCGACACACGGCTTGACGAGCTTGTCGACACCGCCGCCGTGGCCGTGGCGATCCGAGAACGCCCACATCGCCGCGCCGGCGATGAACGCCAACACACAGATAGCGATCGCCACCCACTTGGCGACCCCGATGATCTCGTTGATCCGGGGGCCGAGGTCACCTGGTGCGGTGGCCTGGCCGTCGGGGATCCCGCTCGCGATGACGTCGCGAACCGTGATCGCCCCGTGCTCGAGCATCCGCACGAGCAGTGCTGCTGTGTTCATGGGTTCTCCCGTTGTTGAGGGTGGGTGGTGTGTTGAGCGGTCAGGACGGGCGGCGCCGCCGATGCGGGTCGTCAGATCTGGTTGGCCATGCCGGTGGCGACGGCGAGGTCGCGCAAGATGGCCCGGTAGCTCTCCGGGGTGGTGGTCGGATCGACGGGCTCACCTCGGCGCCACGCTTCGACCCAGCCCGCCCGCCACACTTGGCCGGGACCGAACCGGTCGTCGCCGTCGGCGGGGGTGATGGTGTAGCCACCGGAGATCAGCCGGAGTAGCTGATCGAGGTCCTTGGGGAGCCGGCCGGGGGTGTCGGCGACGACGACCAGGCCGATGACCGCCCATCCGCCGGCGCGGTGGACGTGGCTGGCGAAGTTCTGCGCCGCGGTGAGCCCGGCGTGGTGGGAACGGCACACCGCCACGACCGGCAGCTCGGGCCAGCGCTGATGTCCGACGTTGGTCACGTCGAACGCGTAGCCGCCGGGCACCGCCTGGTTGAGGGTGCTCAACCCGCAGCCGCCATGAACTGGCTGCCACGCCCACCACGCCCCGTCAGGACGCGCCGCGGGTGGTGCTGGTCTCGGTTCATCCGCCGGGGCTTCGGGCGCAACGGCCCGAAGCCTGAACTCGTTCACTGCTGTTCCCCTCTTTCAACCGAGAACCCCGCACCCCGTAGTGGGCGCTGGTGATGCGGGGGCTCGGTCCTGTTCGGGCGTTCGGCCTAATCTCGCTGCCATTCGGCATGGGCGTGCTTTGGCGATCGTGAGCGGGACCTGTTGAACCCACTCACGCCGACAAGTTATAGCATCACCTGTGACTCATCGCATAGCATGTCTTGTGATGTTGTGCAGGACCGGTCGTGACCGCGGAGCCGTTCGACCATCAGCTGCTGCGCCGAGCGAGGCGCGCCGCCGGTCTCAACCAGGCCGATCTCGCCCGCCAGGTCGGGGTCAAGCAGGCGTCTGTGTCGGACTGGGAACGCGGCCGGCGATCACCTCGTCCGACTCGTATCAAGAAGATCGCTGCCGTGCTGGGGATCGACCCGGCGCAGCTGGTCGATCAGTCCGCCGCGTTGAAGGAGGGGCTCGTGTTGCGTCAGTACCGGGAGCGTGTCGGGCTCTCCCAAGCGAACCTTGCCGCCCGCCTGCAGCTGCACCCGGCGTCGATCAGCAACTTCGAGTCGGGCCGCTACTGGCCCAAGCCCTACGCCGCCGCGTGGGCTCGCCAGCTCGGCATCACCCAACGCGAGTTCCGCGCCGCGTGGGAACGCGGCCGCGACCAGTCCGCCGACTGAGCCAACCCCGCCGGCGCCTGCCGGCCGGCCCACTTCGGGCCAGCCCGAGATCTCGCACGCCGTAGCGCGCGCCTCCTGAACCCTTCGCGCCCGGACAAGGAGACCTGCCGTGAGCGATCACACCTTCGGACAACCCCACGACGACAACACCGCGTGGGACGTCCCCGTCGTCGCCGCCCCACCCCCCGACGCCGGGGGTGGCGGCGGCCGGCGCCGAGTCGCGGTCGGCGCCGCCACCGTGGCGGGCGTGGCGCTGCTCACCGGTGTCACGTTCGTGCTCGCCGCCGGCGGCGGTTCCGACGACGCCATGCGTCAGATCGACCCCAACCCCGCCGACATCACTGCCCCGCCCACCACCGAGCCGCTCCCGACGGTCACGTTCGCCACCACAACCGCCCCGGCAACCACGGTGGCAGCCGCCGCGATCGACACAATCCCAGCCGAGCCCGCCCCCACCGAGCCGCCCGCACCGTCACCAACCGCCACGACTGCCGTCACGACGGCGCCGGCGGCCGCACCAGTCGCGCCCTCGACGACGGCGCCGCCGTGGACCGTGCTGGCGCCAACCACCACCGTGGCGGTCACCACGACGATGGCCCCATCACCCCCACCGGCCACCGAACCCGAGCCCGAACCGGAGCCCGAACCGGAGCCGCCCCGCACGACCCGGCCGCGCGACACCCGCCCACCGCGGACCACCACCACCGAGACGGTCGACCCGTCCAGCTCGGCGCCCGATGACACCGCCAGCAGCTCGACCAGCGAGCCGACCGATTCCAGCTCGTCGTCGACCCCGGACACCGGCACCACGACGACCACCACGGTGGCCAGCACGACGACCTCAACGACCATCGCCCCGCCATCGGGCACCACAACGTCGAGCACCGTGACGGGTTCCTCGACCACCACCACTGTCGGGTCCGCCACGACCACCGTGGTGGACCCGACGTCGACGACCGCCCCCACACCGGCGACGTCGGCCACCGCGCCGACATCAACCACGTCGACGACGGTGACAACGCTGCCGGCGACGTCTTCGACGCTGCCGCCGGCGTCCAGTTCCACGGTGGTCACCGTCACTCCCACCTCCACGACGGTGACCACCGTGCCCCCAGCACCGACCACCACCATCACCGCTCCGGGGACGACGTCGACCACCACGTCGTCGGTCCCCCAGTGACGGGCTGACCAACTGTGGTGCACACGGAGCGATGAACCGTGTTCTCATCGTCGTCGCAGCAGCTGGTGTCGCGGTGCTGCTCATCCCGATCCTGTTGGTCACGGCGATCATGGGCGGCTTCGACGACTCCGACAGCCTGTGCGGCCCGTCGCTGCCGGGCGGCAACGCGTTGGGTGTGCAGCACGCCGTCGATCCCGACACCCAAGCCGCGATCCTGGCGACGATCCGTCACCGCGAGTCCGGCGGGGACTACACCGCGATCAACCGCGGCGACGGCCAGGGCGGGATGGCGTCAGGGGCGTACCAGTTCATGACCGGCACCTGGAACAACTTCGCCGGCTACCGCGACGCCTACCTCGCCCCACCCGAGGTGCAAGACGAACGGGCCGTGCTGTTGATGAACGACGCCCTCAACGCAGCCGGCGGCGACTGGACCATGATCCCCGTCGTTTGGTACGTCGGCCACATCCCGGCGGACCTCGACTACGTCCCCGCACCCGGTGAGGGCAACCGGCTCACCGTTGCCGAGTACCGCGACGGCTGGCTGCGCGACTTCGAGCGGATCGCCAACGGCGAGCTCCCCGACGTCGCCGCCGGCTCGTGTGCTGGCATCGGTGGCGGGGCGATGGTGGCCGGTGATCCGATCCCTGCCGTCGGCGGGCTCGCCCCGCCGCTCGGGATGGGTGTCGGACGCGACATCTACAACTCCGGGCACGGCGGCTACGCCGCCAGCGACCTGATCCTGGCCACCGGCGCACCGATCTACGTGATGCGCGGCGGCACCGTCCGGTCGCTGCCCACCTACGGCGCCAACTGCCAACAGCAAGGCCTCAGCCGCGACGCCTGCAAAGCCCGCCGCGTCACCTGCGGGATCGGCGTCACGATCCAAGACGCCGAGTTCCCCGACGTCCGCTGGACCTACTGCCACATGTCCGCCCGCACCGACCTCGCGGTCGGCCAACACATCTCCGCCGGCGAAATGCTCGGCCTGGTCGGCAACTCCGGCTGGTCGGGCACCCCGCACCTGCACCTCGAGGTGCGCATCGGCCCCAGCGCCAACCGCGACCAGCGCTGCCCGCAACCACTCATGTTGCAGGCCTACGACGACCCGTCGATGATGATCGACCCCCGCTCACTCCCCCGCACGGGCTGCTTCTGATGCGCCGACCGCTCGTCGTCGCCGCGTTGGTCGTTGTCGCCGGCTGCGCCGGCGACAACACGACCACACCCACCGCACCCGGCGCAGCACCCACCTCCACGAGCACAACGACGACCACCTCGGCCGCCATGGACGACTCGGGGCCGACGCTCGGCACGATCCCCGCCGCCACCACACCGGTCGAGCGGCCCGAGACGACCGTGCGGGGCACGGTGTTGGCGGCCGAGGGTGGTGACGGGCTCGGTGACGACGTCACCGCCGGGCGCTATCCGCCGGCCACCATCATCGACCTGTCGCCGTTGCCGCCCGCGATCAGCGAGGAGCAGGGCCGCGCCGACCCCGCCGCGGTCGCCGCGCAGTGGGTCGGACTCAAAGTGCTCACCTCCGGACTCGCCGACGGGCCGCTATGGCCCTACAGCGTCGCCCGCCACCTCCCCGCACTCTCAGACCCCAACGGTCAGTACGTCGCCAACGGCCGACTCACGGCGATCGAGATCCTCGACAGCGTCACCGTCGACGACATCACCGCCACCGCCACCATCGCGGTCACCGCCGAAGGAGCCGACGGCCAGGTGCTCAGCCTGACCTACGACATCGAGATGTGGCGCGCCGATGACGACTACTGGCTCGTCGCGTTCGCCGAGGCCACACCCCGATGACCGCCCACGCCGAACGGCCATGGCCACGCCAGGTCCTCATCCACCTCATGGAAGCCATCGCCGCCGCCCCGCACCGCAGCGACCGCGACCATCGACGCCTCACCCGCCTGCTCTGCGCCCTCGCCGCCCACGCCGACGATCACGACACCTTCACCCAAGACATCGAGCACTGCACCACGACACTGCAAGCCCTCCTCGGCAACGACGTCGACGAGCTCGCCGCACGACTCCCCCACACCA
>JBKEAH010000036.1:0-6634 GCA_047972065.1 Desertimonas sp. | reverse complement strand
TTGCGGATCTCGAACTCGATCGTCGGCGACCCCGGCACGTACGTCTCGAGCGTCGCCCGGATCGCGTCACGGCCCTCCGCCGGTGGGAACGGGATGTTGTGGTACACGGCGTCGTCGGTGAAGAACTCGAGGAGCTCGTCGACGTCGCGACGGCCAAACGCCGCGCAGAATCGGCGGACGACGTCCTCGTTTGTCTCGGTGGTCATCGGACCATTCCAGCCGACCCGAGCCGGGCCGCGATCAATCGGCCGGCATCGCCGCCACCAGCCGATCGACGTTCGACTGGAACAGCACCATCAGGTCGAGCGACTCGTCGGGGAAGTTGGTCAGTTGGACCACCTCGGCGTCGCCCAGGTCGACGCCATCGGGCGGACGCGACTCGGTCGCCAGCAGCACCAGATCGGCATCGTGCGCCGCCAGCGTCGCGGCCTCCTCGTCGGTGAGCGCACCCCCGTCGAAAGACGCCACGACGTCGAGGCCGGCCAGCCTCGCCCACGACGACAACGATTCGTCGACGATCGCCGTCGGCGCCGGGTCAGGCCGCGCCCCGTCGAGCACGGCCTGCCAACGCTCCAACGCCTGGTTGAACGTCCGCGACCAGTCGCGCCCGGCCGAACCGACCATGAACCGCTCGGCCAGGCCCAACACCAACGCGTCGACCTCGGCCGGGTCGTTGCTCAGCGTGAACGTGATGATCTCGCCGTCGGTCGGCAGGGCGTCGGTGATGTCGTCGATCAACGCCTCGCGACCATCGACAACGACGAAGTCGGCCTCGGTCACGGCGACCAGCTCGTCGGCATCGGCGACGTACCCGAAGGGATCGTCGGTGCCGGGTGGCACCAGGACGGTCACCTCCTCGGCCCCGGCCGCCCGGGCGAACGCCGCACTCCAGGTGGTCGCGGCGACGATCGGCGCGCCATCGACCATCAGCATCGTCGGCAGCGTCACGATGATCGACGACAGATCGGACCCCAGGGGTGTGGCGCTGCCCGGCACGCTCGGCGAGTCACTGCCGGGCACCGTCGTCTCGCCGGTCGCGGCATCGTCGTCGCCCGAACAGCCCACGGTCACCAACGCCAACGCCAACGCCGACGCCGCTGATCTGGCCTTCACTCCTCGAAGCACGGAGCGACCGTAGACCTCGCGGGCCACCGACCCCACCGTCAAAGGTCCCGGGCCGGCGGGGCCGCCGACCGGGCCGTCAACCATCGGTGGCGAAGGCGTCGTCGATTGAGCCGGCCGAGCGGCCGACGGAGGTGATTCGCTCAGCGGTGCTGCATGCGCCGACGAGCCAGCAACACCGACGCCGCCCCGGCGAGCACGAAGGCGGCCGCCAGCGTGACGACCCGACCGGTGTCGGAGCCGGTCCGCGGCAGCTGACGGGCCACGGTCGTCGACGTCTCCACCACCCCCGCCACGGCGACGGTGGTCGTGGTGGCCGGTGCCGGCGTGGTCGTGGTGGTCACCTCCGGCGCGGTGGTCGTCGGCGGCAGGGTGGTGGTCGTCGTCGGGGTGACCGGCGGGGCGTAGACGTAGGTGATGTCGACGCTCATGTTGCCAAACGACGTGAAGATGGTCACCCACTCGCTGCCGATGGCGCCGGACCCGGCGCTGCTGCCGCCATAGCTGACGGTCAGCGGCGTCGTCCCAATGAAGCCATCGAGACCCGTCGTCAGACTTCCCGTCGACGTCTCGGGCACCGCCGACTCGTCGAAGACCAGGTTGGAGCCACTCACCGGCGTCGGGAAGGTGAACGTGGTCATGTCGAACCCGGCATCGCAGGCGCTGTTCTCACGCCCGTTGCCCACCTCGACGGGTCCGCCGGTCTCGACGCTGGTGGCCGCCGTGACCGATGGGAGTCCGGGCACCGTCACTTCGAGATCGACATCGAAGCCGCCCTCGGCGTTCGCCTGACCCGAGGCGGTCGAGATGTTCTCGACGCACAGTTGGGCGTTGACGTCGGCGTTGATCGTGTACTGGACCTCGAGCAGCGTGCCGAGAGCCGGGTCGAACCGGGGGATCTCGGTGGTGAAGCTGTCGAGTTCGAAGTTGGTGTCGCCGGCGGTGTAGGTCACCGTCTGCGTGGCCTGGGCGCCGACACTGGCGGGCGCGGCGGCCAACGCCACCAGCGACACCATGCTGGCGGCAGCCACGAGGGTGGATCGGCGGCGCTGGGAGCGAATCATGGCCGGATCTCCGCCGGGGTGGTCGATGCGGGTGCGGGAGCGGCTTCGGTGGTGGCGGGCGCCTCGGTGGTCGTCGACGCCTCGGTGGCCTCGGTCGTCACCGGCGCCGCCTCGGTGGTGGCCGGAGCATCGGTCGTCGCCGGAGCATCGGTGGTGGCCGGCGCTTCGGTCGTCGCAACCCCCGGCGTGCCGGTGTCGGGCATCGCCTCGTGGGACCCGTCGGCGAAGCAGACGAGGATCCGCTTGATCCACGGCGGGTTGCCAAACGAGCCATCGGTCGGCGCAAACCCGGACCCCTCGGTGACCGGCTCGTCGTAGAAGACCTCGTACCGGGTGTCGTCGGAGAAGCTCTGGATCCCGAAGTAGACGACCGGTCGGGTGGACTCCCAGTCGGTCCGCACGCCCCACCCGGCATCGCCGACACCGAGGTCTATGTCGGTCTGCGTGTTGACCAAGGTGACGGCACCGTCGAAGTAGGTGAACTCGGGGGCATCGGTGTACCAGTTGATCTGGGCTTCCACCGGGTTCACGCACTCGGCCGGGGGCTGCGTCGTCGTGGTGGTCGGCGGCAACGTCGTTGTGGTCGTCGTCGTGGTCGTGATCGATGTCGATGTCGTGGTGGTCGTTGTCGCCACCGGTTCGTAGTCGTACTGCACGGTCACCTCGGCGTCGGCAAACGCCACGCCCTCCGAGCGCCAACGGGAGGGACCCGTCACCAGCGCCCGAACCGTGCCACCGATCTGGTAGGTCACCGTGCCCGCGCCCTGGAACGCGGCGAGTGCCGTCGGGTCGGTGACGGTCAGGCTGACCGAGCTGTCATCGCGCAACGAGAAGTTCGACGTCTCCAACGAGGCGAGTTGGCGGGTCGACGCGTCGGCGATCCCGACATCGAGGTCGACCCCTTCGGGCCCGTCGAAGTGAGCGTCGGCGCTGAACGTCAGGGTCGTGGCACGCGTCAGCCGCGACAGGTTCTGCACGCTCGAGTCGACACCGCCGTCCAGGTGGGCGACGACCGTCACGCTGTTCAGCGTGCCCAGCGCCGCGTCGAACTGCTGAATCGACACCGGCTGGGTGTCGGGGAGCGAGTCCAACCGTACTTGCCCCGAGTACTCGACGACCTCGGCCTGTGCCGAGGCGCCGACGACCAAGACGCTCAGCAGCGCTGCCGCTGCCGCCGCGACGAATCCGCCCACGCGCTTCATGTTCCCGTCCCGCTCTGTCGTGCCGCCCGCCCGGGCAGCGCCCTCGCACCGACTCCCTTTCGGTGGCCCACCTGACGGTGGGATGGCGGAATGTTAGCGGACCACCGGCCGCTCGACCAGTCGATTTCGTGAATCGACCGCCCAAGCCGCACGTGCCGTCACGGTTGTGGTTGGACGGGTCACCACAACGGTGACGGCGTGCGCGGGATACTCGGTTCAGAGATCGAGGGTGGCGACGAGGACCTCGGTGGACTTGATGATCAGCACGACGTCGTCGCCGGGCGCCAGGTCGAGTTCGAAAGCGGCATCGCGGGTGATGCTCGCGGTCAACCGTTGACCATCGGGCAACACGGACTCGACCGTCGACATCACCGCACCGTGGCGGACGGCGCGCACCTGCGCCCGCAACTGGTTGCGTGCGCTCAGCCGGACACCAAGCGGGCGCTCGACCGCATCGGGCACGGTGCGCCCGATGCGGGCCAAGAACCGCTGCACCGCCCGGGCGTGCTCGCGCCGCCAGACGCCGACCAGATCCTGGTCGGTCGACGCGGTCAGCGCGTCGATCATCGGGGCCAGGACCTCGGCCTGCTCGGCGAGCAGCCCGTCGTTGTCGAGTCCCGCCCGCGAGCGCAGGGTCAGCTTGACGAGCAACTCGATCCGCACGTCGCGCAGATGCCCCACCGGCTGCTCGAGCCACCGACGCAGCGCCCGTCGACCAGCCGGACGCACCGACAACTGCGTGCGGGCCCGACCCCGGCCGCCCGCCGCCTCCTGGCGTTCCACATAGCCGCGCTCGACGAGCACGTCGACCGCTCGATAGGCGAGGGGGCGGCTCAACGACCAGATCCGTCCGAGCTCCGCCTCGGGCGCCAGCTCGCTGCCGACCGCCCACCCGTTCGATGCCCCTTCGGCCACCAGGGCCAGACACACCCACTCGGCGAACGACGGCTCTTCGGTCACGGGCTGATGGTACGCACCGCTCCGGCTCGGCCGGCGGGGAACTACCTCAGCTTCTGGGGCTCGTACATCAACAGTTGACTATGGTGTCGCCGTGATCACTCGACGACTCGCCCCCGTCCTCGCCAGCCTCACGTTGGTCGCCGCTGCCTGTGGCGACGACGGTGACGACAACGCCGCCGACACGACCGATGTCACCGCCACGACCGATGTCACCGACACGACCGATGGCACCGACACGACCGAGGCCACCGACAAGACCGATGGCGCCGACACGACCGATGCACCGGACCCGTCCGACACGACGGAAGCGGGCGACGGCGCCGACACGACCACGGCGGGCACCGATCCCGGCGGAGCCGGCACCAGCGAGGCGGACGGCGACATCACGGTGTTCGCCGCCGCCTCGCTGACCGACGCCTTCACCGACGTCGCCGCCGCGTTCGAGGAAGCGAACCCCGACGCCGATGTCGAGCTGTCCTTCGACGGGTCCTCGGCGCTGGTTCAGCAACTGATCGAAGGCGCCCCGGGCGACGTGTTCGCCTCCGCCGATCAGAACAACATGACCAAGCTGACCGACGAGGACCTCGAGGGCGCCGAGCCCGTCATCTTTGCCAACAACCTGCTGGCGATCATCGTCGCCCCCGACAATCCCGAGGGGATCACCGGCGTCGAGGATCTGGTCGACGAGGATCTCACCGTGGTCGTCTGCGCCGAAGAGGTCCCGTGTGGGAACTACGCGAACGAGGTGTTCGCCAACGCCGGCGTGACCGTGACCCCCGACAGCTTCGAACAGAACGTGCGCGGCGTGGCCAGCAAGGTCGTCGAAGGCGAGGCCGACGCCGGGATCGTCTACGTGACCGACGTCTTCGCCGCCGGTGACGACGCCGCCCTGGTGGAGATCCCCGAAGAGATCAACGTGGTCGCCGAGTATCCGATCGCGCCGCTGGCCGACAGCGGGGAGGCCGAGACGAGCGCGGCGTTCATCGAGTTCCTGCTCGGCGACGACGCCCAAGCCATCCTCGCCGAGTACGGCTTCAGCTCCCCGTGAGCCCACGGTGAACGACGCGGCGACGGTCGGCGAACAACCCCCCGGACCGTCGTCGCGTCGATCGCTGCGACGACTTCCACTGCCCGCCCCGGCGTTGGCCCTTGCCGCCGTCGCCATCGCCTTCTTCGCCCTCCCGTTCATCGGGCTGATCTGGAGGGCGCCGTGGGCCGACGCGTGGTCCCAGCTGACCTCGGAGAACGCCCGTGACGCGCTCCGTCTTTCGTTGTGGTGCTCGCTGTGGGCGACCGCGCTGGCCGTGCTCTTCGGGGTGCCGCTGGCCTGGCTGCTGGCCCGCGCCCACTTCCCGGGGCGGGCGTTCATCCGCGCCCTGTGCACGCTGTCGATGGTGTTGCCACCCGTGGTCGCCGGCGTTGCGCTGTTCGCCTCGCTCGGCCGGCGCGGCATCGTCGGCCAGTATCTCGAGCGCTGGTTTGGCTTCTCGCTGCCGTTCACCACCGGCGGGGTGATCGTGGCACAGGCCTTCGTCGCCATGCCGTTCCTGGTCATCACGGTCGAGTCGTCGTTCCGCCAGTTCGACGTTCGGCTGGAGGACGCGGCCCGCACCCTCGGCGCCAAGCCCGGCTACGTGTTCCGCCGGGTGACCCTGCCGGGCATCCGGCCGGGTCTGATCGCCGGCGCCGTGCTGGCCTGGGCCCGGGCGCTGGGCGAGTTCGGTGCCACCATCACCTTCGCCGGGCGCTTCCCGGGCCGCACCGAGACGATGCCGCTGGCGATCTATCTCGCCAACGAGGTCAACACGGACCAGGCCGTCGTGTTGAGCCTGGTGCTGATCGCCGTCTCCTTCGCCGTGCTGTTGTCGCTGCGCGATCGCTATCTGTCATGACGCGTTCGCCGGCGGCGCTGGACGCTCACGTGACCTGTACGGTCGGGACGCTCACACTCGACGTCGCCATCACGGTCGCCGACGGTCAGACCGTCGCCGTGCTCGGGCCCAACGGGGCGGGCAAGTCGACCCTGCTGCGTTGCCTGGCCGGTCTGATCCCCGTCGACGCCGGCCACGTCCGGGTCGGGGACGAGACGCTCGACGACGCCGCCGCGGCGAGCTATCGGCCGCCGGAGCGACGACCGATCGGGATGGTCTTCCAGGACTACCTGTTGTTCCCCAACCTCAGCGCGCTCGACAACGTCGGCTTCGGGTTGCGGGCGCGGGGCCACGGTCGCGCCGCGGCCCGGCGCATCGCCGCCGCGTGGCTGGAGCGCGTCGGGCTGACCGACCA
>JBKEAH010000005.1:0-4766 GCA_047972065.1 Desertimonas sp. | reverse complement strand
CCGGTTGCACTACTCGGGCTCACCGTTGGCCCTCGACTTCGGCGAGGTGGATCAGGCCAAGCAGGTCAACGTCGTCACGCTCGAACCGGGTGCTCCGGCCCAGGTCGAGCCGGTTCGGCTGGCGGCCGGACGGCGGCTGCAGACCATCGTCGGCTCGCTGGACGAGGTCCTCGACGCCACCGCCGATGTCGGCGACGAGGGCTGGCTCCGGGTGATCGTGCGGGATGCGGCGCGCTCCGGCGTGGCCGAGCTGGTTCGCCGTGAGCTGGGACCCCGGGTGGTCGACGTGCGGGTCGAGAACACGGCGGCGACACGGGCCGAGGTCCTTTCGACGGACCATCACCAGCGATCACCACAGGAGCTGTTCGATCTGTTCCTCGCCGAGCGAGGCGAGACCGACGGGCGGCTGGTCTCGCTGTTCGCCGAGCTGCTCGATGCCGAGCTGACCAGCGATCCGGCGGGCGATCCGGCCGGTCCGCGGCCGGCCGAGACCCGCACCGTGACATGAGACCGCTGGCCATCACGATGGAGGGGTTCGGCGCGTTCCGACATCGAACCGTCGTCGATCTCACCGACGCCGACCTCGTCGCCCTCACCGGCCCGACCGGCGCCGGCAAGTCGACGATCATCGATGCCCTCACCTTCGCTCTCTATGGGTCCGTGGCCCGTTACGACGATCAACGGGTCGTCGCGCCGGTCATCAACCAGACCGCCACCGAGGCCAAGGTGCAACTCGACTTCGAACTGCGTGGCACCGCCTACCGCGCCGTGCGAGTGGTTCGGCGCACCAAGAACGGGGCCACCACCCCGGAGGCCCGGCTGGAGCGCGGCGACGAGGTACTGGCCGCCGACGCCCGCTCGATGACGGTCCGGGTGACCGATCTGCTGGGTCTCGACGCCGAGCAGTTCAACAAGACCGTCGTGTTGCCCCAGGGCCGGTTCGCACAGTTCCTCCACGACAAACCGGCCGAACGCCAAGCGACGCTGCGACGGCTTCTCGATCTGGGTCTGTACGAGCAGCTCGGCAAGCTCGCCCGAGCCCGGTCGGCTCGCGCCCGCTCGCAGGCCGACGGCTTCCAGGACGAGGCCACCTCACGAGCGGCCGGGCTCGACGACCGCCACCGCGACGAGCTGGACCAGCGCATCGACAAGGTGGCCGCCGTGCTGGCTCGGCTCGAGACGGCTGGCATCGAGCTCGATCAGCTCCGAGACCGCCAGGCCGAGCTCGCCAAGCGTGGCGCCGAGGCCGATGAGCGGCTCGCCCGACTCTCGACCGTGCAGCCGCCTGACGGTGTCGCCGAACTCGCCACCGAGCACGACACGGCATGTCGGGCCGCCGAGACGGCGGAGCACGCGCTGGCCGATGCCCAGCGGGCCCAGGCCGCAGCCCGTGAGGCGTTGGCCGCCGGGCCCGACCTCAGCCAAGCACGGCTCCACCAGGCTGCCCATCGACGACGGCGGGAGACGCGGGCGCGCCGCGACGAGCTGGACCGGGTCGGCGACGGCCTGCGACGACGGGCGGCGGCGGCGGGCGACACGCTCGCCGGTATCGACGCCCGGCTCGCCCGGCTCGACGACGCCGCCGACACGGCGATGGCCGCCGCCCGCACGGCGGCGGCCTTGCGAGACGAGGCGGGCGACGAGCGGGCCGTGACCGAGGCGATCGCGGCGCACCAGCGTCTGGCGACGGCGGCGGCGCTGCGGGACGAGGCGGCCGGCCGGCAGGCGGCCGCCGAGACGACGGCCACCCGATGCGACGCCGAGCTGCGCCGCGCCGAGGATGCCGGGCGTGCCGCCAACGAACGCCTTCACCACGTCGAGCTGCACGCCGGCGCCAGCGGACTCGTGGGGCTGCTCCGGCGGGGCGAGCCGTGCCCGGTCTGCCGGCGGCAGGTCGAGACCGTGCCCGCCGTGGACGACCACGACGACCTGCAGGCGGCGCGCCGCACCGCCACCGACGCCGAGCAGGCGCTGACCGCGGCGCGCCAGGCAGCGGCGACGGCCAACGATGCACGCTCGCGCGCCCGCGAAGCGGTCCGTGCCCGCGACGAGGCACTCGACGCCGACGCGGCGGCGGCGGCCAGGTGTCCCGACCGCGCCGAGGCCGAAGATCTGTTGCGGGTCATCGTCGAGGCCGGCGTGGCGGCCAAGGAGTCGGCGCAGCGGGCCGAGGCGGCCCAGCGAGCGCTCGCCGACGCCCGCCGAGACCCCGCGGTCGAGACCGGCCGCCGGGCGGCGGCCGAGGCCGATCGTCGTCTCGCCGCCCACGACGGCGCCGTCGCCGCCGCCGACGAGCAGCTCCGGGCGATCGACGGCGAACTCGTCGACGCCCCCACGGCGGAAGCGGCCGACCGGGCCGTCGAGCTCGCGGTGCGACTGGGTGCCGAGCGCGAACGGTGTGACCAGCAGGTGAGCCGGGCCGACCGCGTCCTCGTCGAGACCCGCCGGCGCGTCGAGGCGCTCGCCGGTCGGATGAGCTCGGGGCGCGAGGCGCTGGCGGCTGCTCGCGACCGTCTCGCCGGGCTCGGTGCGCCGGTCGTCGACACCGATCGTTTGGCGGCGGGGTGGACGACGTTGGAGTCCTGGGTGTCGTCGTCGATCGCCGCCACCACGGCGGCGCGCGCCGAGATCGAGCGCGAGCGGGCCGCCGTGGCGACCGCCGCCGACGACCTGGTGGCCGACGTCCGCCGCACCGTGGCATCCGTCGCTCCCGACGCCGCCGGCGATCGCGCCGCCCTGCGTGACGCCGTCGTCAAGGCGGCCGGCGAGGCGGACGAGGCCCGCGCCAGCTTCGACCGACGCCGCCACGAGCTCGCCGCGCTGGGCGAACGGATCGGGCGGCTGCGCGAGACCGCCGCGGTCGCCGACCGGCTGGGCCGGCTGCTGTCGGTCACCGGGTTCGAGAGCTGGCTGATGGAGTCGGCGCTGACGGCCTTGTCGGAGCGGGCGACCGAGCGGTTGCGTCAACTGTCGGGTGGGCGCTTCTCGCTGGCCGTCGCCGATCGGGAGTTCCTCGTTCGCGATCACCACCACGCCGATGAGCTGCGCAGTGTGCGGACGCTGTCGGGGGGCGAGACCTTCCTCGCCTCGCTGGCGCTCGCCCTCGCCCTGTCGGAGGCGACCGCCGAGCTCGCGGCGCAGGGAGCGCCACAGATCGAGTCGATCTTCCTGGACGAGGGGTTCGGCACGCTGGACCGCGAGACGATGGACACGGTGGCCGGCGCGATCGAGGAGCTGGGTGCCGAGGGGCGGATGGTGGTGCTGGTCACCCATGTCGAGGAGTTGGCCGACCGGGTACCGGTGCGCGTCGAGGTGCGCCCCGGACCCGACGGCTCCTCGGCCGAGCGCGTCGACACCTGAGGATCGCCGGGTGTGGCCGCGACGCCGCCTAGCGTCGCCGAGATCCCCCAGACCCGTGACCTGCTCGTCGTGCTCGCCACCTTCGCGGTGGTGTCGATCATCGTGGTGCTCGTCGGCGCGGCGGCCGACGCCAGCGTCGCGACCCTGGCGATGGTGATCGGCGCCGCGGCGGCGTTCTGGCAGTACCGGCGCCGGGTCGGCCCACGCCCACCGGGACCGCCGGATCCGGGGAGCTGATGCGTTTCAGCGTCGAGAGTTGGGCGCCCGAGTACGGCGTCGGCGCCGACGAGAGGACGCTCGACGACGCCGACACCGCCGTCGATGTCGGCGTCGAGATGTCCCCGGACGCCTGGACGCCGATCAGCCCGAGGGCGAGGCCGGCCCCGGCGATCGCGTTCGTCGACGGTGTCCGACGGATCGACGCCCGGATCTGGATCGACTCTGGGGGACGGTCATGGAGCGCGGTGTGCGCGTCGATCGGCGCCGGTGTCGTGGTGGCCGACGAGCGCGGCGCCCGCCTCGACAAGTATCGGGTGCGTCGGATCCTGGTCGCCCCACCGGACGCGATGGCGGACTCGGTCACCACCCGTCACGGCCGCTACGAGCTCGTCGCCTCGGTCGATGACGGCGCCGAGGCGCAGTACCTCGCCATCCACGAGGCGATGACGGCGCTGGAGCTGGACCTCGACGTGCCCACCGAACCCGCCGGTTCGGCCTCGCTGACGATCTACGACGGCCCGTTGCGTGGACGCGACAAGGCCGCCGCCGTCGGCTACATCAAGACCCAGCGGGTGCAGTACCTCGACGAGGGTGTCGCCCCGATCGTCGCCGCCCTGACGCCCGGGCAGCGGACGCCGGCCTTCGGGGTCGGGGGACCACGGGGCCGGCCGCGGACCAGCGTCTAACTCCGCCGACCGGGGCGGCGCGACCACCCGTGGTCGGGCATCGTCCGCCTCGAGGTGGCCGGGCCACCCTCATCGGCGGTCGAGCGCCTCGACCTGGCCGCGGCGACCATCCCTCGCTTCGCCAGCGAGGCCCACAAGGAGCCCCGCGCACCCCAGAACCTGTACCCGATCGCCGGGCTCGAGCACCGCGTGCGTCATCTGCTGGGTGACCCCGCTGTCCTCGAGCGAGCCCTGCGCGTCGCCGCCGCGGCCGGCTGACCACGACGCACCCCGGCGAGCGAGCGAACGCCCGTGAGCGAGCGACCACCAACGGCCTGCTCGGCCGGGGAACCCAATGACCCGGTTCGGCGTCGCCCGCCAACGTGGCCGGGCGGCGGCATGATCGGTCGCCTCGCCGACCGGCTCGACTCCATAGCCTCGGGTCGGTGACCGGTCGTCTGCGGCGTGGAGCCTGGTTCGGGCTCGGGTGGCTGGCCGTCGCCTTGGGCACCGTCGGCGTGA